>JBQGCI010000041.1:0-6279 GCA_052038405.1 Acinetobacter pittii | reverse complement strand
GCGGGCCTGTAAGAGGCAACCGGAAATATGGTTTGGCTATTGCCGATCAACCTGAAGGGCCGTTTAAAAAATACACCGGTAATCCGGTTATTGATTTTTCGTCCAGAGGCAACAATGCGCAGCTGGAAGATGCCTTTGTATGGTACGAAAAAAAGAGGTTTCACATGTTAGCCAGGGATATGGGCTATTATAATCATCAATATGGCATTATTATGAATACCAGGGATGGGAAAAAATGGGGCAAGCCTGAAATTGCCTTTTATGAGGCCGATAAATATATCAATCAGCCGCCCGCTCCTTCCCACCTCTCGCGCTACGGCCGGTTTGAACGCCCGCAACTCTTATTGGAGAATGGCAAGCCCACTTATTTATTTACAGCCAGCCAGGGTGGTCAATTTATGACAGCCTCCTCCTTTATATTTAAAATTGATTCATGAGTTTGAGACAACGATATCAGGTATCCCTATTTACAGTAGTTCTGCTGACTTGCAGTATCGGTAATCTTTCAGCGCAAACGACAGCAGCCTTATGGCATAACAAAGAAAGAACACTTCATTACAAGCCCGAAGGCAGGGATTTTGTGTTGCACAGCGGTACTAAAAAATTTAACCGGGCGCTATATGGTACCCATACCGGTTTCCGGGTGGAAACGGGCGACCTGCCTGAATTTGCGATGTATATGCCAGGAATGGGTGGTAATTGTAAAATAGGAATTACCGTTAATGGAAAAAGTAAATGGATCACAGAGGCCACACATATCAAAACGGTATACCGGCCAGGATCCATGATCTACGAGATCAAAGATCCCCTGTTGAATAATGGTATACTTATGATTACGGTATTGGCCCTGGCAGATGCTGACGGAATGATTATACAAACAAAATCAGCCAATACTCCGGCCGGGCTGTCGTTGGTAGTCGCTTACGGAGGTGCCACCGGTAAAAAGTTTAGCCGCGATGGCGACATCGGCGCCGATCCCGAATCCTCGTTTTACCTGCAACCTGCCTATTGTAAGGATAACCAATACCAGCTTGGAAAGAATAATTTCCGCTTACACTATGGCTTCACCCAACCGTTAAGCGAAGAGCAGCGCTATGAAATCCAATATGGCAAAAAGCAATTTGATACGGCAGCGAAAGACAAACCCAAGCTCATAAGCGGCCTTTTCCCGGAGCACGCAGTTCTGAAATTAGCAGATGCCCATCAGCAGCAAAACCCAACCATGCTGGCTGGATCAGATGCCCGATCTAAAACACCATTGGTAACCGCATGGGTACCAGTACATTCGAATAGCGTTTACTACTGGGTTATTGAAAGCCAGGATAAAAAAAGAAACTACAGCCAACTACCGGCATTATTTACCCATGCAGAAGCTGCCCGTAAAAAAATAGCTGACAGAGTCAGGCTTCATACACCAGACGACTACATCAATCCACTGGGCAGTGCCTTAGCTATTGCAGCCGATGCCATTTGGGAAGAGCCTAGCTATATGCATGGCGCTATTGCATGGCGGATGCGGCTTCCGGCCTGGCGGGGTGCGTACGCAGCCGATGCTTTAGGTTGGCACGACCGGGCCAGGATGCATTTTGACAGCTACCTGAAATCGCAGGTTACTCACATTATGCCCGGCCCTGTAACACCTGATACCGCTCTGCATTTTGCGCGACAATTGGAAAAAATGGGAACCGCCATGTTTAGCAATGGGTATATCTGCCGCAACCCCAACGGCGATATACGTCCCCACCATTATGATATGAACCTGGTTTTTATGGATCAGCTCCTGACTCATTTACAATACACGGGCGATTTGAGTTACGTAAAAAAAATATGGCCTGCCTTACAACTGCACCTGCAGTGGGAAAAAAGAAACTACGATGCCGACGGCGATGGCCTATACGATGCTTATGCCTGTATCTGGGCCAGCGATGGCTTGCAATATAGCGGTGGCGGCGTCACCCATTCTTCGGCGTATAATTACCGGTCTAACAAGATGGCCGCCAGGCTTGCTCAGTTATTGAATGAAGATCCCGACCCTTACCAAAAAGAAGCCAACAAGATTCTCCAAGCCATGAATGAAAAACTTTGGGCAAAAGACAAGGGCGTCTTTGCGGAATATAAAGACCTGCAGGGATTGCAGCTACTTCACACCAGCCCGGGCCTTTGGACCATTTATCATGCCATTGACGAAGGAACTGCGACACCCGCACAGCAATTTCAGATGTTGCGCTATATCGATCAAACGATACCACATATCCCCGTAAAAGCAAAAGATCTTCCGTTTCATAACATGTATTTATTGGCTACTACTAACTGGCAGCCTTATACCTGGAGCATCAATAATGTTGCGCTGGCCGAGAACCTCCATACTTCACTGGTTTACTGGAAATCTCACGAAAATGACCATGCATTTAACCTCTGGAAAAACAGTATCGTAGAAAGTATGTACCTCAGTTCGAGCCCCGGCGGATTTCAACAACTTTCTTTTTATGACGCGGTGAGAGGCGAACTATACCGCGATTTCGCTGACCCGATTGGCGTAGCTGCCAGAACCCTTACGGAAGGCCTTTTCGGTATCAGTCCCGACGCGCTGAATCATACATTGAAGATACAGCCTGGCTTCCCCTCTCACTGGAAATTCGCTGAGCTTTCCTTGCCCAATATTTCTTTTAACTTTAAAGTAGAAGGCAACACTTCCAGTTACCAGATCACCCAGTCATATCGTACTTTAATGAACCTGAATTTAAGGTTACCAGCCAGCAGGGACAGCATCAAAAATGTTTGGGTAAACGGTAAAAAAGCCAGCTATAACCGGGTCAACGATGCATTACATAACCCGGTCATCGAAATAACCGCGAAACCATCCGCCTCTTACAATATTCAAGTTGAATGGCAAGGGAATTTGATTGAGCCATCTACCTATAGCTACCATGCAATTGAGGGAGCGCCGTTCAGTCTGAATTACGAAAAAGCTACGATACAATCTATTGAAGACAATGGGCAGGCTTTTACGACAATTGATAAAAAAGACAGAACCGCAACACTGACGGGAGCCTCAACCGGCAGCCACACTTTATGGGTTTCCTTACAACAAGGCCAGGCCAGATGGATACAGCCTGTCATTGTACATGTGACACCTGCAGTCGCCATACAATCCAGCTCATCTGGATCCGATACACAGCTCCAGATTACCAATAAAAGTACGTCGAATAGAAGCGGACATATACTGATCAACGGGCATGCTGATACTATTACCGTCTGCGCCGGGCAAACAACGAAGTATACCGTCAAAGCATCATCACTGGTGACAGGAACGAATACAGTTCAAATTCAGTGGGAAGATGGCACTAACAGTACTACCAGCTTCGCCAACTGGGAGGTAACAAACCCGGGTAATTATGAGTCCATCAATATCACCAACCTGCTGAACGACAATATTGTTAATACCTTTAAGCATCAATACCTGTCGCCCCGCATAGCTGGTACCACACTGCAAATTCCCTGGCAGGGCATCGGCAACTGGTGTTACCCTTTGATACAGCCCGAAATCAGTGATGCCGGCATAAAGGATAAACAGCAGGTTAACCTGGGCCAGATCCCTTTTAAACTGGGCGCTGATCAAAACATCGCCTACACTTCGCAATGGGATAATTTCCCTGAGTATATCAAGCTACCTTTAAACGGATCCGCCTCGCATGCGTATCTGCTGATGGCCGGAACCACTAACCACCAACAAAGCCAAATGGTTAACGGGATTGTCTATATTCATTATCAGGATGGCTCTAAAGATTCCTTGGAACTCATAAACCCGGTAAACTGGTGGCCCATAGAACAGGATTATATGGATGACGGATTCGCCTTTAAAAGCGGGCCTAAGCCCTATCGCCTGATCTTCAAGACGGGTAAATTAACCAGGGATTATAGTAACTATGCTTCCATTAAAGGCTTTACCAATATGGGCATTGAAGGTGGAGCGGGCACTGTTCTGGACATCCCGCTTGATCCGGAAAAAAATTTAGGTGCTCTTACTCTTAAAACGCTGACCAATGAGGTTCTTATAGGCCTAATGAGCCTTACGCTTCAACGTCCCTGATCAATACACCCACCCACAAAAGAAAAGAGTAAAAAGCATGAAAGATAGACATTAATTCCGGAAAGAATCGGGCATCAAAAATCAGCCAATAAAGTAAAATACATCCGTATCTTTCCGACCTTGGCCAAATAACAAGATATGATTTCCGGTTTACACAAATTATTAGGGTTAATTCATTTCATACTGCTGGCAGCTGTTGCAAGTGCAGCTGCCAGCAGGCTTCCGGCGCATGCAACAGATAGTATTCCTGTGAGAGAACAAGTAGGCGCTGCAGCTCTTCCAACAGAGATAGCGCCTATTAAGGCGCCCTTCAAAATGCCTCAATTGAAAAGACCGGTTTTTCCGGGCCGAAGCATCGCCATTACAGAAAGCGGCGCGAAAGAGGGCTCAAAAGTAACAGGCATCATCCAGCAAACCATTAACCTGCTTAGCAAGCAGGGTGGCGGAAAAGTGATTATTCCCAGAGGCAAATGGCATACAGGCCGTATTGAGCTTTTAAGCAATGTCAACCTCGAAATTGCCGAAGGCGCCGAATTATATTTTAGTGGTGAAGTGGAAGATTACCGGCCGGCCGTGTTTACACGGAACGAAGGAATTGAAATAATGTCGTTAGGCGCGTGTATTTATGCCAATGGGCAACGCAATATTGCTGTCACAGGGAAAGGGAAGTTAATCGGTCCCGCCAAAGGAGGTTCTGTGCGTAAACAGATCATGACCGAGGATGTGATTGAAAATGTGGTCGCACATACCACACCGGTGGCAAAACGCATATACGAAGGTCATAACGGAACATTTATATTTCCTCCGATGTTCATATCTCCTGTCAACTGTAACAATGTATTGGTTGAAGGAATATCATTAGAGAACACTGCATTCTGGAATGTTGTGCCGGTCTATTGTGACAGCGTTATTATCAGGGGCATCACCGTTCATTCGGCAGGTATACCAAGAGGCGATGGCATTGACATTGAATCATCCAGAAATGTATTAATCGAATACTGCACCTTGAGTACAGGCGACGACGCTTTCACTATCAAAGCCGGGCGTGGTTACGACGGCTTGCGTGTGAACAGGCCTACCGAAAATGTAGTAGTGAGAAACGGTTTGGTATTGGAAGGCCACGGAGGTATTACCTGTGGCAGCGAAACCGCTTCTATGATCCGCAACTTGTATGTACATGATTGCGTATTTGAAAATGCCAGATCTGCCATACGTTTTAAAACCCGCAGACCCCGTGGCGGTGGTGGAGAAAACCTTTTCTATGAAAGAATCAGGATCAGTGGCTCCCGTTATGCCTTTGAATGGGATATGCTGGGAAGCGCCACCCATGTCGGAGCCGCGGCTTCGCGCTACCCGCCCCGGGCCAAGGACGCATTAACGCCGGTGTTCAGGAATATTAAAGCCGAAAATATTACGATCGAAAATACCAGGCAGTTTATAAAAGCTACTGCCATACCCGAAAGCCCGCTCACTGATGTTCTTATTACCAAAATAAGATCTCACACGGAGCACCTGATTACAGCTGCCGACATTCAAGACTTAACCATCAGTAATGCCCGGCTATCGGTTAAAGAACCGGTTGTGGACCTGCTAGATGCCAGAAATATTCTTTTCAGGAAAGTAACCATTATAAGCCCGTATAATACCGTTCAGCTTAAAGTAGAAGGACCGTTATCCCGCCGGATCCGGTTCAGAAACAGCCGGATGGTACAGAAATAGCGGCAAGATCCGATTCACCAACATCTAAATGCTCCAGCAGGAAGCACCTTTGCATAGCGCGCAGGAAATAAAAGACAAGATCGCAGAACGGCTGAACTTAACAGCAGTGCTGACCTATACATTCGACTTGGAGAGTAGCCGGCACAGTTCACTACCTTCGTCTATCGATGATGCGCATTACAGGCCAGGAAGCAGGCAAGCCCGGTACCTCCTTGGCGGAACAGGATTGGCCCACCAGACCTCCTTATGCGCGATTCCTAAAAAGACAGCTCCAGCTACCTGTCACAATAAAATAATATCCTAATACATCAGCTACTCCTGAATTGCTTCAACAATAGCTGACGCGGAAACCGGTATTCTCAATTTGTTAGCAACGGCCAAATATCCATGTTTTTTCTTATTAGATTAAACAGTCATGGTGTCGACATAGATTTGGCCACCTGATGTGTAAGTTGATACACATTTAAAAA
>JBQGCI010000040.1:0-7260 GCA_052038405.1 Acinetobacter pittii | reverse complement strand
TCTTTCCATATACCTATGCAAAACCCACCAGTTTTTATACGGTTCCTGCTTTTTCATTTCAAATCTAACTAAGCACATTATTTGTCAGCTACGGTTTTCCGTAAAGCGCTTAATTCAGGTTCGCGAACTGGTTAAAATGGGCAGGCCCTCCACTACCCATCACCCTTCTTCCTTTCATGAATGCGTGAACGACGGCAGGTATAACCGAGCTCCGGTTAGCAATATGACGTTCATTACAACCCGGATCTTCCGAAGCCAAAGGCCGCCGCCCGGCTTTTCTGGTGCTCTCACTTATTAATATACAAAAAATAAACCATATACCCGAATTTGAAACCGGCAGGCCTGCCTATCTCCACACATTTCCGTAAATTCGCCGTATGGCAATTCTAAAATTCAGAGTATATTTTGAGGAGGATGACAGCATTTACCGTGATGTAGCGATTACGCATACGCAAAACTTTTTGCAGCTGCATGAAGCGATTTTGAAAGCCTACGAGTTTGATAACAAGCACCAGGCTACTTTTTATCGCAGTAATGACAACTGGCAGCAGGGCCGTGAAATTTCGCTGGAGAAATACGATAAGAACTATAAGGTGGATCCGCTGATCATGGCAGAAACCAGCATCGGCTCAGAAGTAAAAAATACCAATCAGCGTTTTACTTATACCTACGATTTTCATAAAGGCTGGAACTTTTTGATCGAACTGATCAATGTATCTAAAGAAGCAGATAGCCGGCAGGAATATCCTGCAGTGGTACGCAGCGAGGGCATCGGGCCTAAACAATATGGCACAAAAGGGCTATTGGGCGATAAATTTGCCGATATTGAAGAAAAATATGACCTTACCCGTGGCGCTGAAGGCTTCAATGAAAAGAACGAGGAAGGCGAGGATATGGGCATCGAAGAATCATCTGACGAATACCAGGAAGGAGAAGATTAATCCCGCAAGTACCTATTAAATCTCTGTTATCAAATCGATCATTGTTATTGCAGGGCCAACGGCGGTAGGCAAAACAGCTCATGCCATTGAGGTGGCCCGCCATTTCAATACAGTCATCCTATCGGCCGACAGCCGCCAGTGTTTTAAAGAAATGAATATTGGTGTAGCCCGGCCTTCCGCAGAAGAGCTGAGTAAAGTGCCCCATTATTTTATTGCCTCCCATTCGATACAGGAAGATCTGAATGCGGCGTGGTACGAGCAGTATGCACTGAACCTGCTAAACGGGCTTTTTTTAAAATATGATACCGTTGTAGTTACCGGAGGCACCGGCCTGTACATCCAGGCATTAACCGAAGGCCTCGATGCGATACCCGGAGTTGCATCGTCTATAAGAGCTCAGGTTATTAGTGATTATGAGGCAAAAGGTATCACCTGGCTGCAGGAACAGCTTCAACTGCATGATCCTCTTTTTTCTAAAACCGGTGAAATGCAAAATCCCCAACGTATGATGCGGGCGCTGGAAGTGGTATTAGGAACCGGCCGGTCGATCATCAGTTTCCGCAATTCGGCCAAACAACCCCGTCCGTTTGCAATCATCCCGATAGGACTCGAACTACCCCGCGAAACGCTTTACCAAAGGATCAATTTGCGGGTAGACGCGATGATGCAGGCCGGCCAGGAAGCCGAAGCCAGACAGCTGCTACCCTGCCAACACCTGAACGCACTGCAGACAGTAGGTTACCGGGAACTTTTTGATTACTTTGAGGGCACCCTTTCACTTGACGAAGCCGTTGAACAAATCAAGCAAAATACACGGCGCTACGCTAAACGCCAGATGACCTGGTTTAAAAGACAGGCAAATATGCATTGGATGGATGCCGGCGAAGCAACACTTGTTCCGTTGGTGGAGCGGTTGATGAGCGACGCTGCTGGGGTGTAGGGGAGAGAAAAGCCGGTTGGGTATAGGAAATCGTGAATAGGAAATTGAAATACTCAAATAAGCCATGCATCTGAACCTCTGCTTCTTTGCGCGCTCTGCGTGAAAGAAAGCCAGTGGGGTTTAGCTAGTGGTGTGTAGATGACAGAAAATACTCGATAAGCAATTTTCGACATTCAATTTTTCAATATACAACAGCCCTTCTCCCTGCTCTGCATGAAACCCAGTATCTTTGCCGGATGTTACAGGAAGCAGAATCCCAGAAAGATATTTTTAGCGACGACATCCCGGATGCAGATAAAAAAGCCCTGCTGGAAATCAGCAAATGGACCCGGCTGATCTCGGTAATAGGCTTTGCTATCGGAGCATTTATAGTTGTTATTATGCTCTTTAGCGGAGCACAGATCTTACAAACCATGGCAACATCTGTGCCTTCCATGAAAGGGATGTACCCTGCCCTGGTAGCGGGCTTTTTCGTTGTATTCTTTATTGCAGCCATGGTGCTGTATTTTCTTTATAAAGCTTCGCGGCTATTATTACAAGGTATTCACCAGCAAAACAATGCCCTGCTATCGCAGGCATTTGTATACCTGAAAAATTTCTTCATTGCTGTTATTGCCTTCACAGGTTTACAATTGATCATCAACCTATCCAATCTCTTCTGATTTATGCAACAGGATCCACCCATTTCCGGCGAAATATCTTTCTTACATCGACATATACTGGCAGCTTCAAAAATAGCTGCTATAGCTGCTTTTGTATCCCTCGCTGGTTCTTTGGCAGGCATTCTGGCAACACTAACCCGCCCCTTACCGGCCGCTCCCGCTGCACAGGAGGGCTTTAGCAAGGACGATATGCAGCAATTGATGCAGGGCAGTACCTATATATCGGCACTGATCTCCCTGGCAATAAGTGTGCTGGCCTTCTATTTCCTCTTTCGCTTTTCCACGCTCGCTCAAACAGGAATTACCAACAATAACCCGGCAAAACTGACCACCGGTTTGCAGAGCCTGGGACACTATTTTAAAATATGGGGTATTATTATGTTCCTGATCATTGCCCTGTTGGCGCTGTCTCTGATCGGAGGCATGCTGGGCACTGCATTTGGCGGCTAATAAATCTTATTTAACCGAAAGATAATTATAATCTTTCAGCAATCTTTCCAGGAACTCGTAAGGATACATATCGGTTTCAATCTGCAGGTAGTTCTTCACCTTGGCAGCCGCAACGGCCAGCTCTTCATGATGCTGCGGGTTTTTAGCGTTGCTTAACAGGTTTTTAATGATGTTCAGATCCTTATCGCTGATACGCATTACCTGCGGGAATGCCGGTACATATCCCGCTTCCACTTCCCTGAAAATGGTATCATGCAGGCTCTCCTTTACCGATGTTTTAATAACGATGGTCTGCGCCAGGATATCCCCTGTGCGCTGGGCTTTCCTGGAATTAGCTACCAGTATAATATCCATTAACAAGAATGCCATTCCAAATGTAAAAGCAATGAGTCCCTCCGTTCCCGCTCCCCCGAAAGAAAACAGCATGAGTACAAGCATAACGATCCACAAATCAGAAACACGCAGTAGCCAGCGTATTAACAACTGGCTGATAGAAGGCCGTCCCCCGTTGATACTTATTACCCTCAGGCTCATTATTTTTTTACCGACGCTTTGCCCGTTAGTGAGCGACTCAGAAAGAATGTGGTATAAAAAAACCGGAGACATAGCCAGGAGCCCGATAGCCCATTGATTGAAGCCGGCGTCGGGGCCAAAACCAACAGACACTTGGTTAAGCAGATAACTGGCCGTTATCACATACAGTATCTGCACGATCATATCGATCAACAACGCCACCCAACGCCTTCCCAGTCCCGGGGCGTCGAACTCCAGGCTGATATTAAAACTGGTGGGAACACTAACAATAGGCATATACCTGCTTTGGTGTAAAAATAGGTTCTTCCTGCAAAAAAACCGGTGAAAAGAGCGATCCGGTTTTGCTACCTTTACTACTCTCGCCTGTATGGATGACATTTTCCCCCCTTTTGCCTGCAAAATACGGGAACCTTCCCTACATACATGCGTCCCCTGCAAACTTCCAGGCTGATTAAAGCTATCTTCACTGCTGATTACCAGCCCGTTAAAAAAAACTAAAAAAATTTAACTTTTTCGTGGGGGTAAATGATTATTCAGCTGTAATATATACAGGATGCTATTTTTGTAGCGCTGATGGCCTTGGACAGTGTTCAATATAAAAATGTATTTGACCTTCATTATGAAGCGTTATATGGGTATGCCTTCTCTATTTTAAGGGAGGAGACCTATACGGAGGATATATTGCAAAATATTTTTATAAAGCTCTGGCAACACAGGGATACGGTCAACCCCGCAACGGTAAAGGCCTACCTGTATACATCGGTGCGCAATGAATGCCTGAATCATCTGAAGCATAAGGCGGTCAAGGCAGGTTACATGCAGCATCAAATGGCAGGAGGCATTGGAACGGACAATCATATTCATACAGAACAAAAAGAATTACATGAGAAGATACAGGATTTGGTTAACCAACTCCCCGAAAAATGTGCTACCGTTTTTTATATGTGCCGCCAACTAGGATTAAGCTACCGGGAGGTGGCAGATGCATTAGGTATTTCTGTTAAGACAGTAGAAAATCAAATGTCGAAAGCTTTAAAATTTTTACGCGGCGGCTTGGCAGCTTACCTGGTATCTATTGTACCATTATTCATTCTTCAACTCATCAATTTATAATATATGGAGCATAAATTGATAGCTTACCATGAGCAAAAGCTTGACGATTCGGAGCAACAAGAGGTGGAGCAATGGATTGCAGAAAGCGCCGAACACAAAAAAACATACGAGGATACCATCAGGATCTGGAAGAGTTCCCGGACCGATCCCGCGTACATACTATTGAATAAAGAACTGGCCTGGCAAAAATTGCAGCAGCAGCTGGAAGCGCATCCTTCAGCAAACGCTGAAAAAGGCAAGATTGCCAGCTTTAATTGGCGTAAAGGATGGGCTGTTGCCGCCTCCGTCGCAGCTTTGGTGGTGTTGTTTTTTTTCATCAACCAGCCCGGTCCTGAACAATTTACCGCTCAAAGGGAACACCGCACAATTGAGCTGAAAGATGAAAGCAAAGTAACCCTTTATGAAGAAGCTTCTCTGATGGTAGCCAAAGAATTCAACAAAAAAACAAGAACCGTTACCTTAAAAGGTAATGCGTTTTTCGATATAGCAAAAAATGCGGCTAAACCTTTCATCATTCATAATAACGATGTGGATGTAGAAGTGCTGGGCACATCGTTCACCATACAACAGGGAGCAGATTTTAATACAGTGTTCGTGCATAGTGGAAAAGTAAAAGCGACCCTGGGAAATAATAGTGTGATAGCGATAGCTAATCAAAAAATTGTTAAAGACAACCGCAATAACCAATTACGCGTATTATCCTTTGATAAAACAATCAATGAAGCGCTGCATACGCAACTCATTAAAATTAAAGACATGCGGCTGGACAGCCTGGCACAAATGCTCGAAGGTCTTTACAATATCGAGTTACAGCTGGCGCCGGGTATCGAGAGCAAAAAAGTTACGAGCACTTACCTCATCCACTCCGAAACTCCTGATCAGATCGTTGAAAATATTGCTTTAATGATCAATGCCAACTGGTCTAAAAAAGACCATCACCAATACCTCATTTCTAAATAAGTCCTTTTGAGAAAATACTGCGTCTTCTTATTACTGCTGCTCTTTAGCCACGCCCTTTTTTCACAGGAAAAAATACTGCAGCAAAAAGTGTCGGTTGACTTCAGAAACATGACTATGTACGATGCGCTGATGCAGATAGAGCGCAAGGGCGGATTCTATTTTTCTTACGACAACCAGTTTATCAAGAACCAGAAAAAAATATCGTTTACCGCAACGGATGCGCCCGTAAAGGAAGTATTAGACCGGTTACTGGACAAAGAATACTACTATATTATCAATAACAACAAAATAGTTATTCGTAAAAAAGAAACTGAGTACATTTCGGTACAAGGCACTTTTTTTGACAATACCGATCTGAAGCCGGTGGAGTATGTAACGGTTTATGAACCGAACCTGAAGCTAGGGACCATGTCTAACGACCAGGGACATTTTTCCCTTAAAGTACCTTTGAACAGCGATCTCAAACTTATTGCCAACCGGGTGTCTTATTATGATACCAGCTTTACTGTAGAAGGTAAAAGCAACACCGCGTTAAAGATTGGTCTCACACCCAATATTACCACCGAAGAAAATTTTACCGTTCAGTCTATCGAACGGCACTGGCTGGCAAAAAGTGTCATCAGCACCCAACAAAAAATCAACAGCCTGAACCTGAAAAACTATTTCTACGAACGCAAATTCCAATTAGGGTTCTGGCCGGGCATTGGCACCAAAAGCGCATTGAAAGGGCAACAGGAAAACAATATATCCTTTAATGTACTTGGAGGATATGCGGCACAGGTAGATGCATTTGAGCTGGGCGGTTTATTCAACATCGTACAAAAGCATGTGCGTTCTTTACAGATCGGAGGCCTGTTTAATGTAGTGGGCGGCGCTGTAAATGGTGTTCAGATTGGAGGACTGCATAACTATGTAGCCGGGGACGTGAACGCATTACAGATCGGAGGACTCGCCAATATCAATAAAAGCGCTACGACAGGATTGCAAATAGGCGGACTTTATAATCAGACGCAGTTCTTCACCGGCATGCAGATCGGCGGATTATTGAATAACTCGAAAAATGTGGGAGCCGGCATGCAACTGGCGGGGTTAGCAAACTACACGAGTAGATTGAAAAAGGGAATGCAGCTTTCGGGCCTCGTTAACATTGCACCGCAATTAGAGAAGGGCGCGCAGGTAAGCGGACTCGTCAACTACGCTAAAAAAATCAACGGATTTCAACTGGGATTTTTGAACCTCGCCGATACGCTGAATGGCGTTTCAATAGGACCGTTCAATTATAGCAGCAATGGTAAACACTCGTTGTCGGTATCTGTACAGGAAAACCAGCAGGTGAATATTGCCTATAAATCGGGCAGCTATAAATTATACAACATTGTACAGGTAGGATGGCTCAATAGCGATATTGCCGGCGGCCATTACCTGTTTGGTTATGGGTTAGGAACTGAGTGGCCACTAAAAGGAAAGCTTAAAATCGCTACGGAGTTGATGAATCTGCATTATACACCTGCCGATAACTTTGATACCGACTACAGCAATATTGTTCTTCAACCGCTATTGATCTGGCAACCGCATAAGAACCTGCAGCTGTATGCAGGTCCCCGGCTACAATATCAATTACCTGTTGAGAAAGAAAACAATACCTATTACAGAAATTTCA
>JBQGCI010000039.1:0-6458 GCA_052038405.1 Acinetobacter pittii | reverse complement strand
TAAAATCTGTAGTTCGCGTAACGTCTGCATTACTTATAGTTCTTTTTGTTTTGTAAACAGGTTCAATATCCGCTTCGTGAGCCACCATATTTCGTCTATCTACAATTAGGTTTAAACGGTTTTTAATATTTTGTTCTGTGTCCACCATTGTAACTGAAACTTGTTGCCAAAGTTGTATTGAGTTGAATAAAGCAATAGCGTCTTTAATTTTGTCTGGCCTTTGAAATGTTTGCCACCCAAGTCTTCTTCTAATTTCTGATTCAAATGTAGCAAGGGGTGGAACAGCGGTAATTGAACTCATAAATCCTAATGTAACATTGAAGTCATTATACTTGGCTGTTACAACTCTCGTTCCATTGAAAATTTCGCACATCCCAAATATTGCAAGCTCGTGAATTAAGTGGTCAATGGCACTTACGCTTAATACGATACAAGAACGAAGAATTGGGCTTGTATCAACAATAGAAGATGTAGGCACATTAATGCTTGTTGAAATCAAGTGCGTTTTTCTAACTTCTTCTATGTTCGTCAAAAATTGTAAAAATGCGTGATTCATTAACTTGCCATATTTTCAATGTCATCAGCCAGAGTGTTGAACACCGCTAAAAACCTATCACGAATAATCTTGTATTGTTCTAATACAGTTCCGACGCCAAGCAAATTGTCAGGGACTTCATAAACAGGAATTCTTCCTCTTTGTGAACGCGGAATAAGTCCTGAAAAGCTTGGGATTTTTGCTAAACAGTAACCTTGCGTTTCTTGGTCTGCCTTGTAAATACTCGCATCTAGCAACATACCCTCTGGTGAAATAGCAGGAATAAGCGATGTAGTAACTGCGGTTGCAACTTCGTCAATCCATTTTTGAAATGCCTCAGATGGTTCTCCATTCCTAATGGTAAAATTTTGTACAATTGTCCCTAAGAATTTCGTTGATGTTGTGGGGAAAGGATATGAACTATCGCTAAACGCCACCCTCGCCATTTTAGCCCATTTTTCCCATTTAGGCAAAACTCCACTTAATGAGTTAATTGCCATTACTGAAAAATAATCAGGTGAAGTTGGAACCATAAAATAATCAGAAAGGCAAAATAAGTTTTGGTTTATCGAACTCAAGCTTGGGTTCATATCAATAATTAAATAATCTGCATTGTATTTGGCAGATACTAATTCAAAAAAGCTATTCATTGCCCCAGGCAAATTCTTTAATGTCGGTATTGTATTTGAAAGTTGATGCGCAATACTTAGTGGTACTTCGTATTCCGACAAAGCAATGTGTCCAGCAACTAAATACAAATTTTCGTTTTCAGGTATTTGATAACAATCTATTGGTGTCAATGGAATTGGCGTCGCTTCAAATGCAGGGGCAATTCCCGCTTTTAAATTGTCATTTTGTCTGGTAATATAAAAATTGTCAAAATCATCACCTAATACCAATCCAGTCAAGTTACATTGTGGGTCAGCGTCAACCATTATTACTTTTTTCCCGTTTCGTGCAAGTTTCCAAGCAAGATTGTATGACGTTGTTGTCTTGCTAACTCCACCTTTATGATTGAATAAACAGATTTTTTTTGTCATTTATATATTTGTTTTTAATTCTCTTTTATTGTCGTTTATGTGGACTTTCTTATTTTCCTAGCCGCTAACCTCCGGCGACTTTGCAGTGGTACGGCAATAGCTAGCCGTCAGTTCGGTTTTGCACTAAAGTTAAATACATATTCTGAAGTTAAGCCTATGACTTCAAGTCGCACTATTGCAAAACCGCTTGTCAGGCGGTCGTACTTTTCGGTTTAAATTCTCTTTTTTCAACCATTCCATTTGCAATTAATTGCTTGTCTATTTCCACAATGAGTTTTGTTATATTATTCAATGCCTTTGTGAATGTTGCCAATTTTGTGGGCAACTCTTTCTTAGCTTTTAAATTTGGAGTAAATTTTTTTCCAAACGTTTGAGCGTATCTTTCGTCAATTAATCCATTGTTGTGAATGAATAGATGTCTCATTTCAAGGTAGGTCAATGCATCCTCAATGGTGTCTTTGGAAATATTTACTTTGGTGTCTTTTAGGATTTTTTCAAGTAGTTTACTTGTACTTCTAAGTTCCTCTATGCTTCTGAAAATTCTTAAAACTAGTTGCTCTTGAATGTTCTCATAGTTTCCAAGTTTTACAATTTCAGCAAATGTCATTGCTAAATTTTCCTTGTCTTCACCCTTAGAATTTATAACAGCCTTGCTGACTACCAACATTGGTTTTTTATCAAACATTTCTCTCGTTATATTCTGTAAGTAACCCGTGAACAAATTAAAAAGTCTAAGAATTGCAAATTCTATGTTTTTTTTCTGAGAATGTTTTATCAACGCATGTTCTTGCTTTGCAGGATGATTTAGTCGGTCGTATGTTCCCATATTGACACCAAGAGCCTTGTTAATATCAAGTTCTTGGTCAACTTGGCTTTGAAGAAGTGCAGAAGTCTTTAATAAAGAGACATCCAAAAGTTGGATATGGGTTTGAAGAAAGTCAATAGCACCACGATATTGTTGCAATGAAGTTGTTTCCTTAAAGTCTGGATGTTTTGCCATGAAGTTGTTTGGTATGCTGCCTAACTCATAAATATGCGCAATAGTATCCCAATTGATCGTTTATAATTGCTTATAAATACTTACTACACCTACGCATAGGCTTTTTAATTGTCAATAATATTGTTTATAGCTATTGGGCAATCTCTAGTGTTTCCATTGGCTCCCGCAAGCAGTTTTGCTAATGTACTTATTTTTTGGGAAAATGAGATATGGTTTTCCGTATTGGAGTGGCAGGCATTCCTGGAGAGATCCCTCCGCTCCGCTCCCCGAGGGAGCCTCCAAAGGAGTTCTTCGAACCTTTGGACGGGATGACGGGAGGAACGACTGCGTTCGGGGGGATGACGGCAAGGGGAGTGACTGCTGTTCGAAATGGAAGACCCTGGCGAATGGCTGCATCTGGCACGGGATGATAATCACTAATGATCAAGTCAGGGTTCTTTACCCCTCCGCACCTGTAAAATACCCCTCCCGAGCGGTTGTTTACTGGTTCGTTGCGGTTACACCACCGCATTTTTGCCGTTTCACACCCCAAATTTGAGGTTCCCTACCCGGAATTTGGGGTGATATAACCTCAAACGATAGGTGCACCAACCCCAACGGAGGGGTTCCTAACCCCGCGCGAGGGGTTTACAACCACTCCGGATATATAAAGAACCCCGCCGGATAGGTTCTCCAACCTATACAACGGGGTTCAAGCACCACAAATAATGCAACGGTCTATCTGCCAAAACCCTCCGGGAATTGGCGTTTACTACGGCCTGCTCGCCTAGGTAGCCGGCGTTTCTGTAGCCGGCCTGGCGGCCTTGGCAAAAAATTGCTTCAGATCATTAAACTTAGCCTCGTAACCGGCCTCATTACTACCGGCTTTATAGGCAGTAAATGCATAATCAGTAAGGGCTGATTGGTAATTGTCATAATCGTGCAGGGTTTTGGCATTGTTCAGCCTGTCTACCAGGTTCATGAGCCGCGAAATAACCGCCTCGTAATAACTGCGGCTCTGGTAATCTGCATTAAACTCGGTCCATTCCACTTCTGAGGCGCTTAAGGTGGGCTGGCTTACATGGTAATCATGCACTTTGTTAATGAACAATTTGTTCTGCTCATTTACGCTGCCGTATCTGCGCCGCTCATCGGGCGTGAGGTTGATGTTGATGGCAGATAAAACCTGCTCTAACTGGGTAAGCGCATTGTGCGCCTGTGTTAACTGCTCTGTGCTTAGGTGCACATTGTTAAGGTTGCTTATAGGCATGCTTTTCATTTGCGGCCTGTGGGGTACAGGCCCGGTTACAAAAAATTGTTTTTAGGTTAACAGGTTGGCAATGTTAGCATTGTGTCTGTTAGCAACCCTAAAGTAGCACAAAAAGACATCAGTAAAATTTAAAATTTGTATAAAATTGCGGAAGGCTGGGGGTGAGGGCGTTTGGGTTTGTTGAGTTGTGTACCTGCGGCACCCGATAATTGCGTCGATTTTCTAACAATGGATGGTATTTGTGATACCGGCATATCCTTTTTTGTCCTTGCTGGTGTTTCTCACCAGCAAGCAGCCATAACGGCGGATCACTAATTGATCAGTTGGTGAAAAACACCAACTGCGGCGGGAATGTGGGAAACCACCCGGTGGTCCCTAACAGGAGCCTTACAACCAGAAGGTTCATGCCGGGTAGGGAAATATTCTTTAGCTAATGCATTATGCCTCTTGCAATACTTAGCCCTTGCTGGCTTTTTCGCCCTTGCTGGTGTTTCTCACCAGCAAGCATCTATAACGGCGGATCACTAATTGATCAGTTGGTGAAAAACACCAACTGCAGCGAGAGGGTACTGAACTTCCACCTTCGGTCCTAACCTCATTTGATAGGTTAGTTGTATCACTCCGGCGTAAGTAGTAAACCATATAGCACTTCTTGGCTTTCGTAATACGCTGTAATGAACCGCACCAACCTGCTCCCCGGCGTTTACGACATAAATTACCGCTTCGATACCGGTGCTGATTTTGGTGTTCTGGATGCGGATGGGGGGTAATGCGGTGCTACTGGCTTTTGGGATGCCCGGCTTTTGAGTGCCGTAGCAGGTTGGCTCCCTACCTTTACGCGCTCTTTTGCTGTTGGGGAAATGATTGTAGTGGAATGACTGACGTCAGGGTTTATGTGTACTTTGGCCGGCTCTCCATCATCTATTAAAGTAGCGTGGCTGCCGTCGGGACTTACAATGGTTTGGGTTGTTCCCTGGTCGATTATAACCGAGTGGCTGCCGTTGGGATTGACAAGAGCTTTTGCTGGTCCTCCATCATCTATTAAAGTAGAGTGGCTGCCGTTGGGGTTTACAATGGTTTGGGTTGTTCCCTGGTCGATTATAACCGAGTGGCTGCCGTTGGGATTGACAAGAACTTTAGTTGATCCTCCATGTTCTATTAACGAGGAGTGCGTTCCGTTCGCATTTACAATGGTTTTTATTGGTCCGTTTCCGGTTATAATTGAATGTGTTCCGTTGGGGTTTACTACAACTGTTTGAGCATTCATCTGCATTACAGCAGCGCAGCAGGCAATAATGGTATATATTTTTTTCATGATTTTTTTATATAACCTTTAAGATGCTGGTAATCTGTAAATGGTTGCCCGGATTAGCCTTCATTTTACCTTTTTACTCCGCCAGGAAATCGCCGATGTAAGATTTGTATAGTCATCCTGGCCCTGGCTGTCGTTTCTCACCAGCAAGCTTGCTTACCGACGGATTAGTGGACAGTTGATGAAAAGCACCGCCTGGCGGCTAAAGAAGCAGTCCATTCGTAAGATCGCAATAAATTCGTCGATCGAAGCTTTTTTAAAAAGCTGCACTTTCGGTACAGTGATATCTGTGGTTATTGGGCAACATGGGCTGTATTGCTGCTGCTAACCCTCCGAAAAAATACCTGGTGGGTTATAAATTTCATGGCGGTAGCTACTGGTATAGCCGAACGAATAACCAACTTCCCTGCTTCGTGCTGCAGGTGGAAACTACGCCCTTTAGCCGGTCTGCCTACTAACACCGGTTAACTTTTAAGGTGGGGGCGAAGCAGTACCTCTACCAAGATGAAAAGTAATTTAGGCCCGAATGGTTATATGGGGTTTTAGTATACTCACACTTCAGAGATAAATTTTTAAGTTGGTGTTGCGGTACCTAACAAAATGTCGTTTCAAATATCTACTTGTCGTGATTGTAAAAAATAATATATGAAAATAACCTTACTATTACTAACTATTTCGGTATTAATCGCAATTTCCTGTTCTAAGCGAGCTGGAGTAGAGGAGAACTGTGATGACTATTACATTACGTTGCAAAAAGAGAGGTGGAAGGATATCTCTGGCTGTGATACTGAATGTTTTTTTTCTCTGGGAAGGGGTATTTACAAGTCTTCGGTCATTTATTTTACCGATCAACATTGTATTTATTGGAACACAGCACCTGCTACATCCGGAATTGGCGTTAATTGTAACGGGGACTCTATCAGGATCGATAATTGGAAGGACGTTAAAAATATAAAACAACTTGCGACCTGTGCTGATAAGTAGTGATAGCACTTGCCATTATCTCATGCTGGCCCCTGCCGGGTGTTTCTCACCGGCAAGCTTGCTTACCAACGGATTATTAACGGCAGTTGATGAAAAGCACCGCCTGGCCGCTAAGAATGGACAAATGAGGCGAAGGGTAACCGGGCATTGCCACCTGCTGCAGCCTTTAAGCTTGCAGGTTGTTGATATATTTTTGAATCATCACTATTTGTCCTAAATGGTAGTGAACATGCTCTACCTGTCCCTGGAAGTTTTTATAGGCGCTGGAATGGCCGGGTAATATGGGGTTGTAAAGGCTTCCTATATCATAACCTTCTATAATTGTCGCCAGTTCTTCG
>JBQGCI010000038.1:0-1966 GCA_052038405.1 Acinetobacter pittii | reverse complement strand
CAACGGCCTCTTTTTTCAGGAAAAGCCCACACAGGGAAATGATCATCACCAGTAAAGGTCCCATCGAAAAAACGGTATAATAGGCCAGTGAGCCGCTTAACTTAGTGATCTTATGTTCTGAAAAGCCTTTAAAGGTCTCTTTGAGCACTTCCCAGATTCCTTTAAAGGTAAGTGGTTTTCTTTTGCGTTTTGCTGCCGATAACGTTGCCATACGGTATAAATTTAGGGCTAACTATTTATGAATACATAACCTGCTTTTTCTCAAGCTTAAAAGCTATGATTGCATAATAATAAATAAACATGCCAAACAACTATCGGCAGCAATGCGATGCATGGAAAGAGTTGTTGGTTGACAGCAGGGGGTACAGGTTCAATTAGACGGATCCCTATCTTGTTTTACCTGCGTAATTAAGATATGACCTTCGTCATATTGGGTAAAAATAAAGTCTTGCTTATTTAAAGATTCTTCTTCCATTACTTCATGCACCAATGTTAAAAGAAGCGTTCCCTGCTGTATCAGCTCATCGCTGTCTGACAAGCGCATGGTATGCAGGACCTCATCATAGTTTAGTTGTTTTCTCATATAATTCAGTTGGCAGTATTCTGTAAAGATACAAAAATCTTCATTTTCTTGATCAGCGGCGGCATGATTTTTAATAACAGTGCGCTGCCACGACTGCAGCATCCGCATGGCTTCGCCCCCAAAACGGTATCGTAAATCTCAACAATAAAAGGTAAGCAGATCCTAAGTGATATTCGTTTTTTCATTGATCTTTTTTACCACCTGGTCCAGGTCTTCTACGGATGCTACCATCATATCCAATAGTTCCTGTGCCTCGGCAGGAATGTCCGCTTCCATATCTTTTATCAGGCTGGCGAGCCCCAGCAACCTCATTAATGGTGCACGAACTTCGTGCGATTGCGACCAGGCGATCTCTCTCAGTGTTTTGTTATACTGCTCTATGGAATTGATATAGCGCACCTGCTCGGAAATGTCCCTGAAAAATATCGATAACCCGGTTGGGGAAGGGAAGGCTCCGACATCGAACCAGGAGGCGGTACCTTCATAGTAAGCTTTAAAATATTGCGATTGACCCGTTTTCATGGCTTCCTGGTAATTGTAGTAAAAAGGCGTATCCACGGCATCTGCATAAACCTCCCAAAGATTATGATTGATGATGTCTTCTCTTTTACGTCCTAATATTTGCTCGGCGCGTTTATTCCAGTAAGTTACTTTCCACTCCTGGTCTACTGCAAAAAAAGCATCACCAATCCGCTCCAGTACCATTTCCTTTTCCAGTAAAGCTTCCACCGCGGCCAGTTCAGCTTTTTTGGTTGCATCAATGTCCTGTACGGTGCCTTCAATGCAAAACGGCTTGCCTGCAGCGTCTTTTTTTAGCCGGCCTTTACCATGTACCCACTTCACGGTGCCGTTTGCCAGAACAATCCGATGCTCTTTATCGTAGCCGGGAAAGGCTTGCATTAACGTTGATCCGGGGGCGGGAAACAGGTTGCGATCGTCGGGATGAATGGCGTTTAGGAAAGTCTCATACTCCGGAGAAAAGTGCTGTTTGTCTAACCCCCATATCGTATAGATCTCGTCTGACCAGAATAATTTGCCGGTGTCAAAATTGTACTGCCAGTACCCGATGTGGGCAATCTTCTGAGCCGCTACCAGCTTTGCCTGCAGGTCGCTAAGTGTATCCAATGCCTCTTCACGTTGTGTAACATCAACGCATATTAACAGGGTGTGATGCGTTCCGTGGCTTTTCAACAACAATGAAGCTGTTTCAAGCTTAACAACAGATTGATCGGGCCTGACATAAGAACGTATGGATCGGGCTGAACCTGCGGAATATGCATCTTTGTAATAGTTATCAGGTGAGCGCAATAAATCAAATACGCTTTTGCCTGTAACTTTTTCCTTTGTACATCCTAATATTTCAGCAGCTTTTTGATTATGATC
>JBQGCI010000037.1:0-12735 GCA_052038405.1 Acinetobacter pittii | reverse complement strand
TTATGATTATCGAACCTTCGAGGGCACCATACCCGAAGGAAATTACGGGGCAGGAGAAGTGGAAATCTGGGACGAAGGAACCTACGAAGCCTTGCAGAAAGAAAGCAAAAAGAGTGACGAAACGTTGCTACTTAAAGAGCTGAAACAGGGTTCGATCAAATTTATATTGCATGGCAAAAAGCTCAAAGGTGAATTTGCGCTGGTAAAAATGAAAACGGAAGATGCCGGTAACGCCTGGCTGCTGATCAAACATAAAGACGATCATGCTGTAACTACAAAATACGATGCGGAAAAGTTTACCAATAAAACATCCAAGGTAACCAGAGCGGTGAAGGCCAAAGCTGCACGCAAAACAAGCTCCGAAAAGCAGCGTGTAAAAAAAAAGTCCGGTCCAGCCAGCCCAACCCAAAAGCCACTTCGACAAAAAGTAACCTAAAGCATTACGCAGCCTATCTCTCTGGCGAAACAAAGCTTAAAGAATTCGCGCATCCCATGTTGGCCACCCTGGGAGATCAGCCTTTTGATGACCCCGAGTGGATTTTTGAAATTAAATGGGACGGTTACCGGGCTATTGCTGAGACGGGTGAGGAATTAAAACTTTATTCCCGCAATGGCATTTCTTTTATCAAAAAGTTTGCCCCCATTACCGAAGCCTTAAGGGAGCAGAAACACAAGATGATATTGGATGGTGAAATTGTAGCTTATAACGAAGACAACTTACCGGATTTTCAAACCCTACAGCATTTTGGCGAACATCCTGATGTTCCGCTTGTTTACCATGTTTTCGACCTCTTGCATCTGAATGGCCATTCTACCACTGCCCTTCCCAACGTTCAACGAAAAGAGCTATTGAAGGAAGCCCTCATAGAAAATGATTGCATAAAGTATTGCGATCACGTAGAAAAAAATGGTGTTGATTTTTTTGAGGCGGCCAAAGAAAACAACCTGGAGGGAATTATCGCCAAAAGAGCCGACTCTACCTACAATGAGGGGCGTCGCACCACCGAATGGCTAAAGATTAAACATCATAATACTGAAGAGGTCGTTATTGCCGGCTTCACTGAACCAAGAGGGTCGCGTAAGAAATTTGGAGCCCTGATTTTAGGTCGCTATAAAGACAACAAATTGGTTTACGCCGGTCATACCGGCACAGGCTTTACTGCTACTGCCCTCGATGAAATGTATCTAAAATTAAAACCCCTGATCAGGAAAACCTCGCCCTTTGCCGTTAAACCTAAAACAAATATGCCTGCCACCTGGGTACAACCCAGGCTCGTAGCCAATATCAAATACTCCGAGCTCACCGAAGAGCATATTTTCAGGCATCCGGTTTTTGCAGGTTTAAGGGTTGACAAAGCTCCTGAAGAAGTAATTATTCCTAAAAATGAAAAAGTTATGGCAAAAGCAAAAGCAACAGGCAAACGGGATTCAAAAACCAAAGTTGCCAAAGCGCCTGCGAAGAAGAATACAGCAGGTAAGGACGCTGATATCACCATCAAGGTAGGAAAACAGGACGTGAAGCTCACCAATCAAAATAAAATATACTGGCCCGATGAACGATATACCAAAGGAGATCTGATTGCTTATTATGATCAAATGTCGAAGTTTATTTTGCCTTACCTGAAAGACCGCCCCGAGAGCCTGAATCGTTTTCCGAATGGTATTAAAGGCCCGAGCTTTTACCACAAAGATGCCGGAGACACCGCACCCGATTGGGTTACATCAGTTGAAGTGTACTCTGAAAGCAATAATAAGAACATAGACTACATCGTTTGTAATGATAAAGCCACCTTGCTTTACCTGGCTAACCTGGGTTGCATAGAAATGAATCCCTGGAACAGCACCGTTAAAAAACAAGAGCATCCGAGCTATCTGATTATCGATATTGATCCCAGCGATAAAAATAACTTTGAGCAGGTAATTGAAGTGGCACTGGCGACCAAGCAAATACTGGACGAATGTGGTGTAACATCTTACTGTAAAACATCAGGATCTTCCGGTTTGCATGTATTTGTACCCATGGGCAACAAATATGACTATGAACACGTAAAGAATTTTGCACACCTTACGGCCATGAAGGTCACAGAGCTGTTGCCTGATTTTACCACATTGGAACGAAACCTGAAAAAACGGGGTAACAGTAAGATATATGTGGACTACCTGCAAAACCGCCGGGGACAGACCATTGCCAGCGCTTACAGCGTACGACCTAAAAAAGGAGCTACCGTTTCCACGCCTTTGAACTGGAAGGAAGTGAAAAAGGGACTGCATCCCTCTCAATTTGATATTTACACGGTTCCTAAACGTATTGCCAAAATCGGGGATATTTTCAAGCCTGTGCTGGGCAGGGGCGCAGATATTATGAAGTGCCTGAAAAAGATGGAAGGGTAATGAAGCGATGGCCCATGGACTATAGACTATGGACTTCTCACTAAATACAAATATCTTTGCCGCCTTTTAAGAATTTACAATATGAAGTTCCACGATGAGATCATGCGGAGGCGCACATTTGCCATTATCAGTCACCCCGATGCCGGTAAAACAACGCTTACCGAAAAATTCCTGCTTTTTGGAGGCGCCATACAGGTTGCGGGTGCGGTAAAAAGCAACAAAATAAAGAAATCGGCTACTTCTGATTTCATGGAAATTGAACGGCAAAGAGGTATTTCGGTAGCAACCTCGGTAATGAGCTTCGAGTACAATGGCATACTGATCAACCTTTTAGATACTCCTGGTCACAAAGATTTCGCCGAGGACACTTATAGAACACTCACCGCAGTAGATAGTGTAATCCTGGTAGTGGATAGTGTAAATGGCGTGGAAGATCAAACGCGTCGTTTAATGGAAGTTTGCCGGATGCGTGATACCCCGGTAATTGTTTTCATCAACAAAATGGACCGCGACGGTAAAAACCGCTTTGATTTGCTGGAAGAAATTGAAAAAGAATTAAACATCCAGCTACATCCTATGACCTGGCCCATTAACAGTGGAAAGGAATTTAAAGGGGTGTACAATTTATATGACCGGAACCTGCGCCTGTTCGCTGCCAACACCAAGGCAGAGGAAGATGAATCGATAGCCATAACAGATCTGACCGATGCCGTTGTTGAGGAAATGCTGGGAACCGCCGACGCAGCGATTTTAAGGGAAGATGTAGAGCTGGTGGACGGCGTGAACGGTGAACTAAATGCGGAAGAGTACCTCGCAGCAAAGGTTTCCCCGGTATTTTTCGGAAGTGCCATTAACAACTTCGGGGTAAAGGAAATGTTGGACACTTTTATACGCATTGCTCCCCCTCCTCAAAGCAGGGAAACTTCTGCGAGGAGAGTTGATGTGGAAGAGCCCAAATTAAGCGGGTTTGTGTTTAAAATACATGCGAACCTGGACCCCAAGCACCGCGACCGCATTGCATTTTTCAGGGTGTGCAGCGGCCGGTTTGAACGAAACAAATATTTTCACCATGTGCGCCTGGACAAAGACGTACGGTTCAGCAATCCGTACTCCTTTATGGCGCGCGATAAAAGCGTTATTGAAGATGCTTACGCCGGCGATGTAGTTGGCTTGTTTGATACGGGCAACTTTAAGATCGGCGACACACTCACTGAAGGGGAAGATTTTTATTTTACGGGTATCCCTTCCTTCTCCCCGGAAATATTTAAAGAAGTGGTAAATAAGGATCCGATGAAAACCAAACAACTGGAAAAGGGATTGCTGCAACTGACAGACGAAGGTGTTGCGCAGTTATTTACCCAGTTTGGCGGTACCAAAAAGATAATCGGTTGTGTAGGAGAGCTTCAATTTGAGGTAATTCAATACCGCCTGTTACATGAGTACGGGGCCAGTGTGGAATTCAGGGCTTTGCCATTTTATAAAGCCACCTGGCTTACTTCAGAAGATCCTAAAAAACTGCACGATTTTGTGCGTTTTAAGCAGGCCAATTCTGCCCTAGACAAAGACGGACACGATGTTTACCTGGCTCAAAGCGAATGGTTTTTAAATACTGAAATTTCGAATAACCCGGATATTAAATTTCACTTTACGAGCGAGATACATAAAGTTGAGTAACTACACGCTCACCAGTTATTTAATGCCGCACTTAAAAATGCGGCATTTTTATGCATTCCTATTAAAAACTGCATCCTATATAGAAAAGCGTTATGAACCACACACTAACAGCGATCTTATTGTTATTGATCTCTTCGACTGTATCGGGCCAGAATGCCCGGTTTAATTCAGCCCTGGAGGAAGGATTCTTATATTTTAAAATGCCCGAAAATTTTGATACAGTTCCTGTATATCCTAACCCGGATATGACCTACGATCTGGCGATAAAAAGCAAAACCGATAGTTTCGAGATACGTTATGCTATCCGTCCGCTTCGCGAGAGAATAGCGCATTTCGAAAAAATGGCTGCCGACACATCCAACGGCAACAAAGTATTTGCCAATGCGCACCCCAATAAAATGTATCAAACCGTATTTACTACTGTCCTGTTCAATACCAGCTCACAGCCGCAGGAAGCTGTTACTCCTGCTATTCCCCGATTTGGAGCTTTCAAGCCTGAAGCGGTGAAAAATGAATTTAATGCAAACTGGGGCGCTACTTCGGGATATGTTCCCAGAGCTACGTTCGACAGCCATTATAAAAACTGTATGACTGTTACTTTACATAAAGATGACGCAGCTGATGTGTACGTTTTTTATTTATACAATAATAAGGAAACCATGATGCGGCTGATGCCATCTACTTTTCAAGCAATCAGATTCAAGTAACACCCATTGGTGCCTAAATGCAAAGCGTTGGGTGCTGCAATTGAACCTGTATTGACGGTTCAAAGTGTCACCATTACGGTTTTTCCGCAACTATTGATTGAACAGGAAAGATCTTTTGTGATCAAAAAACCGCCAGCTTCCGGCGGCGGTTCTACTCATCAGTTAATATTTTGCGACAACGCCGGTATAATTATGCGGCGTTATTTTTTTCAACTCAGCTTTAATTGCCGCAGAAACCTTCAGCGAAGTAATAAACTTATGTAAGGACTGTTTGGTAATGCCGTCTTTTCCCCTGGTAAGCTCCTTCAAAGCTTCGTAAGGATTGGGATATTTCTCCCGGCGCAAAATCGTTTGAATAGCTTCCGCTACTACTGCCCAGTTATTGTCCAGGTCGGCTTTTAATGCCGATTCATTTAAAACCAGTTTACCTAGTCCTTTCTCAATGCTTTTGATCGCTATAATGGTATGGGCTACGGGTACACCTATGTTACGTAAAACAGTGCTATCGGTAAGATCGCGCTGTAAACGACTTACCGGTAATTTTGCAGACAGATGCTCCAGCATAGCATTGGCAACACCTATGTTTCCTTCAGCATTCTCAAAATCGATGGGATTGACCTTATGTGGCATTGCGGAAGACCCTACTTCACCGGCTTTGGTTTTTTGTTTGAAATATTCCATGCTGATGTAGGTCCAGATATCCCGGCAGAGGTCCAGCAAAATGGTATTAATACGCTTGATGCAGTCGAAATGAGCTGCCAGGTTATCGTAATGTTCAATTTGCGTGGTAAACTGCATTCTTTGCAAGCCTAACACTTCCTCAACAAAATGATTACCAAATTTAATCCAGTCTGTTTTAGGATACGCCACATAGTGTGCATTGAAATTACCCGTGGCACCGCCGAATTTTGCAGCAACCGGTATATAGGAAAACAAACGGATCTGGTTCTCTAAACGCTCTACAAAAACCATGATTTCTTTACCCAGCCGGGTGGGAGACGCAGGCTGACCGTGGGTTTTTGCCAACATAGGAATTTCTTTAAAGTCCTGTGCCAGCTGGTGTAAATGGTTCTGCAGGTTCAGGTAAGCGGGTAATAGTTCAAACTCCAGGCTATGCTTCCATAACAAGGGTATTGCGGTATTATTAACGTCCTGCGACGTTAACCCAAAATGGATCCACTCCTTGGCTTCCTGTGCATCTGTCTTGTCCAGCTCGGCCTTTAAAAAATACTCTACGGCCTTCACGTCGTGGTTGGTGGTCTTTTCAATTTCTTTAATGGCCTCTGCATTGGCTATACTGAAATTTTCCTTTAACCCCTGCAAGTGTTTTTTAGCGCCGGCAGACAGCTTCAGGAATTTTTTATCAGCCAATAGCTGCAGGTATTCAATTTCAATGATAACACGATACTTGATCAAGGCATACTCACTGAAATATTCCTGCAGGCTTTGTACCTGTTTACTGTAGCGGCCATCAATAGGCGAAATAGCGGTTAAAGACATGCTCCGTATTTAAAAATTTAAAGCCCGCCCGGCTGAATGCCGTTCGGAAGGGTTCGTGGTTTAAAGTTTAACGCTGAATCAGAAACATTAAACGGGAAACCTGCTAATTTCGCGCAAAAATAAAGGAATAAAGATTGGAACAAAAGATTAGAGTTGGAATTGTAAGCTATTTAAATACGCGTCCGCTTATTTACGGCCTGCAAAGACTTCCTATAAAAGATGAAATTGAGTTGATCGAAGCCTATCCTGCATCCCTCGCTGAAAAGCTCAAAACCGGGGCCATCGACCTGGGATTGGTTCCGGTGGCAATAATTCCGCAACTTCCTGAATACTATATCAATGGCCGCTATTGCATTGGTGCCGTTGGAGAGGTGGCCTCCGTAGCGCTTTTCAGCAAGCAGCCTATTGATCAAATAAAAAATATATACCTCGATTATCAGAGCCGCTCTTCGGTCAACCTATTGAAGTGGCTGGTAAAACATCACTGGAAAATTGAAGCGACCTTCATTAACGCAAAGGACGAATCCTATATCCATGATATAAAAGGAGACACTGCGGCCGTTATTATAGGCGACAGGGCGCTGGCGCAACGTCCCAATTTCAAATATATTTACGATCTGGCGGGAGAATGGAAAATGGCAACAGGGCTACCTTTTGTTTTTGCCGCCTGGGTAAGTACCCAAAAACTTTCTGAAGACTTTATTACGAAATTTGATGCGGCCAACGCTTACGGACTCCAGCATATTGATGAAATTGCCGCTGAATATGACAACGGCGTTTATGATTTAAAGAAATATTATTCCATCAACCTGAGTTACCACCTGGACGAGGCGAAACGCAAGGGGATGGCAAAATTTATTTCCGAGATCTCTATGATACCCTGATTCCTTTATTTTAGCAAGTAAAAGAAACTCTTTTTATGAAATGCAGCATTTGTTTTAATACATCGAACAATAAAAAAATCGTTTTAAAAGAAATGATGTACGGATTGAAGGATGAGTTCGATTATTTTGAATGCGGCAGCTGCGGCTGTATCCAGATAGCTAAGGTACCCTCCAACCTGGGTAACTACTACCCAAAAGATTACTACTCGTACACGGTAGCTGAGGTGCCGCTTAAAAAAAGCTGGATAAGAAGTGTTCACTTTGATTATTATGCCTTTCATCGACGGAGGTTATTGGGCAGCTTACTGGCGCTTAAGTTCAAGCCTTCCGGATTTTATACATGGCTGAAGAACCTGAACCTGCATAACCGCAATGAAAGCGTATTGGACATTGGGTGTGGAAATGGCCACTTACTGAAAAGAATGTATCGCCTTGGGTTTAACCATCTTACGGGTATCGATCCCTTTTTAGATAAAGACCTGGTATATAATGATAGCCTGAAACTGTTTAAAAGAGATATTTTCCAAACAGACACGACCTATGATGTGATCATGATGCACCATAGCCTGGAACATATGGACCGGCAGGCTGAGGTCATACAAAAAGCAGCCGACTTACTAAAAAGGGGTGGTAGAATGCTTATCAGGATCCCGGTTGTAAGTAAGCCATTAATGGGCAAATATGGCGGCAATGTGGTTTCGCTCGATGCTCCAAGACACTTGTTTATTCACAGTTTAAAAAGCATTACCGGGCTCATCGAAAAAAACCAGCTCACCCTATACAACATGGTTTTCGATGCGGAAGCTTTTTCTATAATGGGCAGCGAGCAGTATTCGAGGGGTATCAGCAATGTGAACGATGAAAGAAGCCACTTTCAGAACCCCGCAGGCAGTATATTTAAACCTTCAGATATCGAAAGATTCGAATATGAAATCAAAGCACTCAACCAAAAGGGCGAAAGTGACAACGTGGCCCTGTATATAAGAAAATAATTTTACCTGATGGATGTAACCCTTGTTATTATACTACACAACCGCCATCAAAATATTCGCCGCCTGGTAGCGTATTACCGGCATATTGAGGCATCTATCCTATTAGCTGACAGCTCCACGCAAAAACATCCTTCGGACGCTATTCCCGCTTCATGGAAGCACATCTATACGCCCGGCATTAATTATACCCAAAAAATAGAGTTCGTACTGCAGCAGGTGAGCAGCAGTTATGTAATTCTTTGTGCAGATGATGACTTTATTGTGCCCGCGGCAATTGAGGAGTGTATTCATTTTCTGAATAGTAATCAGGATTATGCTTCTGTGCAGGGCCGTAGTGTATGTTATAAAAAAAGCGAAGTAACTGCCGGAGACGCCATCCATTTCTACCCTATTTACTCAGGTTTGGAATACTCTTATGAAGCCGCCGACGGGCTGCAGCGCCTCGATGACCTGCTGGCAGATTATAAATCATACCTGTATGCCGTTCATCGAACCACTTTACTCCAGGAAGCTTATAACAATGCCTCGGCCCGTATCCGGAACCTGTATTTAAATGAATACAACGCATCTATGCTGCCGATTGTAAAAGGGAAATATAAAGAGCTCCCTTTTTTATATCAGGTACGGGAGTATGCCGAAGATTCAGATGATAAAACAGCGGTCAACATCAACGCGCTCTTAAAAGATCAGGCATTTAAGCCCGACATCGATGACTTTGTGAGGCACCTTTCTTCTAAAATCAATAGCTGGATTGACAGCCGGGAAGCTTCAATAGAGGCCCGGTTAACCACTGGCCTTGCCCTGTTGGCGTCCAGCATCGAAAACTCGTATCGTATAAGACCATCATTGAAAAAGAGGGTCGGTCAGCTTGTGGCGTTAATACCTGTGGTAGGAAAGAAAATAATTGAGACAAGCAGGAAAAAAGAACTGGAAGCACAAATGTCCAAACTTATCCGTTCAAAAAATGAGGAAAAGGAATTGCAAAAGATCGCCTCGCTCCTGCAAAAAGATCAGTCGGATAGCCGTCCCATTTTGCCTGCCTTATAATGCCTGTAAGCCAGTAGCAAATACCTGAATGTTTCGAGACGGCTCTTCCCATATAACAGGTTATTTTTTATACGATTCAAAAGTGCCGCTTTCTTTACCTTCAGTGTTTTGTCACATTCTATATGATACCTATCACGTACATACAAATAGTTTCTCACCATATAGTAAAGCCTCAGTGGCGCATGCAGGCTGCGCGACGTTTTCTTTAAGCTTTTAAAGGACCGGTGCGCGGAAACCGTACCCAGGGAGTGGTTCAAATAAATATTTCGGAACTGAATGGTTTTAAATCCGCTTTTAGCTGCTCTCGCACAATACTCGAAGTCAACCTCGTCGATAAACAGCTTTTCGTCGAAATTTCCTATTTTCTTAAATACATCCAGGTTCACCAGGCTGCCGGAAGTAATCAGGTTGTCAGTTTCAAAGATTGAGCAATCAGCAACCAGGGGTACCGACTCAAACGCTACTCCGCACATCGCTACTTTATCTTTGTCAGAAATGGATCCCACGCAATCCAGGTAACGTCTCAAATAATCACCTGAAAAAAAAGAGTCCTGGTCCATTGTCAACAGCCATTTCGCCTCTTTTCCGATAGCGTATCTTGCAGCCTTATTGAGCCGTTCAGCGATGCCTTTGTTTTCACCATCCTGCACAATAGTCACCTGATTGCTCCAGCCGGGCCAATCAAGCTTTGATGCGGGCTCACTGTTATCTATGATCATCAGTTCGTTAAGAAAAGGGAGATAACCTGCAATATTACTGATCACCTCTGCTGCCGGATTGTATAATATAACGACCCCAAAAATTTTTTCCATTTTGGTATCCATGAAATTGATTGGCCAAATTAGGAAAATGATTTTGAAAACCGGCATAGATTGTTGAGGCGACGTTATTCCATCAAAAGCTTCCCACCGTTCTCACCGTTTCCCGCTCTGCGTCAAGCCCCTTGAGCTTTATATTTACAAGGGCGGAAAAGCCTATTTTTGCAGGGTTCATCAGTATATCAGTATCAAGTATATCAGTATCAATGAAAGTAGTAATTTTTGCAGGAGGCCTGGGCACCCGGATATCAGAAGAAACAGGCACACGTCCGAAGCCTATGGTTGAAATTGGGGGAAAGCCCATTCTGTGGCATATTATGAAAATATACAGTCACCACGGCTTTAACGACTTCATTGTATGCCTGGGATATAAGGGTTATATGATAAAGGAGTACTTTATGAATTATTTTCTTCATAATGCAGATCTCACTGTTGATATAAAAAACAACGATATCACCTATCATGCCAATAAGAGCGAAGACTTTAAGATAACACTGGTAGATACCGGTTTATCTACGAAAACAGCCGGCAGACTTCAAAGAGTGCAGCAATACCTAGGCAACGAAGACTTTATGTTGACCTATGGCGATGGTGTGAGTGATGTAAACATCAAAGAATTGCTGGATTTTCATAAAAAGGGCAATAAAATTGCCACGGTAACCGCGGTACAACTGGATTCGAGATTTGGAGGTATGGATCTGAGCGATTCGGGAGCTGTTACTTCTTTCAGAGAAAAGGCCAAGGATGAGGGAAAGTGGATCAATGGCGGTTTTTTTGTGTTAAAACCTGAAGTGTTCAACTACCTGGAAGAAGATATGACTGAAATGATGTGGGAAGATGAGCCTTTGGAAAAACTGGCTGCCAGCGGAGAATTGCAGGCCTATCAACATACAGGTTTCTGGAAACCAATGGATGCCCTGCGTGATAAAATGGAATTGGAACAATTATGGCAATCAGGAAAAGCTAAATGGAAACTGTGGTAAATAAACAACAACTGGTAAAGACCTATTCAGGGAAAAAGGTTTTTGTAACCGGGCACACCGGCTTCAAAGGCACCTGGCTAAGTATCCTGTTAAATATGCTGGGTGCAGAAGTAAAAGGTTATGCTCTTGCCCCTGAACATGATGATTGCATTTTTAGCCTGACACAGCCATTATGCGGCAGCCAGTCTGTAATAGCTGATATCAGGAATAAAGAAAAATTGAGAAGTGAGATCCTGGATTTTGCACCGGACTTTATTTTCCATCTGGCAGCACAGCCATTGGTTAGGCTCAGCTACCAGGTACCTGCCGAAACCTTCGAGGTAAACGTCATCGGTACAGCTAACCTGCTTGAAGCACTTACCAGTTTGGATAAAAAATGCACAGCGGTAATAGTTACCACCGATAAAGTTTACGAGAATAAAGAACAGGATATTTTATATAAAGAAGAAGACAGACTGGGTGGCTACGACCCCTACAGTGCCAGCAAAGCCTGTACAGAAATTGTGGTTGATTCCTTCAGAAACTCCTTTTTTAACACCAGTACGCACCCCGTTCATCAGAAAGCAATTGCCAGCGCAAGAGCCGGTAATGTAATTGGCGGCGGCGACTTTAGCAAAGACCGGATTATACCGGATATAGTACATGCCCTTAAGAATAACCAACCTGTTACGGTAAGGAACCCCCATGCTGTAAGACCCTGGCAACATGTGTTAGAGCCGGTAACGGCCTATCTTTTGCTGGCGTCGCAATTAAATGAGGATATTCAATTTTCAGGCGCTTATAATTTCGGCCCCAGACCTGACGACCATTTACCTGTGAAAGACCTGGTAGACCTTTCTATCAAAGCCTGGGGAAACGGAACATGGATGGTTCAGTCGGACCATACCCAACCTCACGAGGCCACATTGCTGAAACTGGATATTCAAAAAGCAATCAACTATTTACACTGGGAACCAAAAATGGAAGCTGCAGCGGCTATCGGCAAAACCTTTGATTGGTATAAAAATGTACAGGCAGAAAATGCACTGGCCTATACCCAACAGCAAATTGAAGACTACTTAGAGCTATGATTTTTGAATCAACACCGTTACCTGGCAGTTATGTGGTCACGCCTTCCCCCAGGAGTGATAACCGCGGATGGTTTATGCGTTCTTTTTGCAAGCAGGAGTTCGAGGCCATTGGACACACCAAAGAGTGGGTACAAATGAACCATTCTTTTACTGCAACTAAAGGAACCATCAGGGGCATGCATTTCCAGAATAAACCGCACGACGAAATAAAACTGGTGAGATGTATTGCCGGCGCCGTTTTCGATGTGATTATTGACTTACGAGAAGGATCGCCCGGTTATCTGAAATGGTTTGGCACTGAGCTTTCTGCCGGCAACAAAAAGAGCATTTATGTACCTGAAGGATTTGCGCACGGTTTTCAAACGCTAACAGGGGAGGCAGAACTGCTGTATCTACACTCAGCGTTTTATACCCCGGGTTATGAATCGGGTATTTTGTACAACGATCCTAAAATAAACATAGAATGGCCCCTGCCTTTAACTGAAATTTCCGAAAGAGACAACAACCATCCACTATTATAAAGAATATTAAATGAATTGCAGATTTTGTAACACATCACTCAACGATATTTTTATAGACCTTGGAAATGCTCCGGCATCTAACTCCTTTTTAAGCGCAGGCCAGGAGAATGAGCCTGAAACATTTTACCCGATAAAGGTTTACACCTGC
>JBQGCI010000036.1:0-12027 GCA_052038405.1 Acinetobacter pittii | reverse complement strand
GTAAACTGACAGCCTGACGCCTGATGTCTATTCGCATCCGCCATACCTGATCAAGGCCAGGCTACTTTATTCCTGTTTGTGGATTCGGAACTTTTAAACAAGCAATTAATTACCGGACTTCAAGGGCCGGACCCTTCTCTACAAATTCGGATTGTGTCAGTTAATTTTCCCTTGCCGAATTATATCGGTATTACTTTTTTCATAAAAAATATTACACAAGCGTCGTTTGTATCCGGCTACCCTTTTCGTTCGTATTAGCAAATTGATCTCGCAAAAAAGGAAGTCCCGCACAACGGTTTATGACAGCATTATCGTTAAAAATCAGATACAAATTTGGTTTTCCTGAGCCCCGTTTCCAAAAAAAACACTACGTTAAAAATACGTTAACAGAAAAATTAATTATTGACTATCAATTACTTATAATAAAGAACACGCATAAACTGCTACGTTTCGCCTTTTTATGTTCGACGGTTATCCGATGACAACCTATTTTCCGGACTTATGGTGGTAAACTGGCTTTTCTTTCTGACAAAATGCTTGCCCCCTCCTTAATAAGTTATGCAGTCAAACCCTATTATGTATTAACGCCGAATATGACTTCCGTAGCCAATAGTGAGCAATATGCCGTTACAGGTATACAACTATAAATATCCCTATGATGAAAATGCGTATCTGGCATCTGAACGTATTGAATTAAGTAGCCCTTGGGCTACCGCGCTTGCCGGCAGTTCCTGATGCGACCCGCGTATCAGGCTTTCGTAAAATTGGCGCTAAACGGAATTGCTGCGTAACTCCCCTGTCACTATTGCAGGTAGCTTCGACAATCTGAGGTGGGCGAACCCGCTTCACCGAAAACGGTACCCCAATAGCTCTTTTAATAGTAAAATCCGACCGTCATGTGCAATGGGCCAGGGCACACGAATCTGCGATATTATAATTTCAGCTTGATACCAATTTTTGATAGTGTATGTGCCAGTAACACCATTAAAATCGTCCAGGCCGCCGAACCACCGATAGCCAATATCATGCTTTCGTTTTGTTTGTAAAAAAACAGGGGAATGCCCCAACCCCAACAGGCAAAATATATAAGATCCGGGGCTAAATACGTGGTCAACGAATTCCGGCCGGCTATATTAAAAAGAGCAGCCCACTTGGTTTTATTTAGTATATCGGTACAATAATATACAAGAGCAAATAACAGTATGCTGATGCCATTGCAAAGCATGGCCCAGCTGGGCGTGCCCTGAATCTTGGAAATAATAAACCAATTGCGGAGTATAAAACCGCCGGTAAGTGACAGGATTCCCATTATTATGAGCCATTTTAATAACTGGTTCTTTTCTTCCTGTAGCTTTTTGACTAATATCCCAATGGTTAAACCTGCCAGCACAATAGAAGGAACGTTGCCATTGAGCACTACCCCCAATATCCTGTTCGCGATGCCTCCTATATGTACTATGCCTGATTGCGACAACATATTCAAAACCACAAAAACAGCCCATGACATAACTGCCAAACCCAATCGATCCCCTATCAACAAATAAACTAAGGCTGCAGTAAGATAACCCCAACCGATGAGCCCCAATATGCCCCACCAGCCCGTTTCCAGCCATTTCACATCTTCAGCGGATCCAGCTTTGAAAATAGTAACCAGGCATACTAGCCCCGCAAGTCCAATGAATTGCAGTGTTACAAATAATGGTTTTAATCCCTTTTTGCGGGAATACGCACTCCATACAAGGAATACACTTACATACATCAGTACTTTCCATACTAGCTCGGGCATACCTGTTAACCCTTCATTGACCCTGCTGCCATTCAGCATCAAAATGCCAATGCTCAATAAACTGGCCGAGCGAAACAAAACATGCAATAACAATTTGAATGGCGTATCGCCTTTTTTCTTCCGGGCTGCCATAGCATAGGGAATAGAGAGGCCTGCCATAAACAGGAAGCCCGGGAATACCCAATCAGCTAATCCCATACCGTCTGTTTCTGCTTTGGTATGAACCATCCAGGATGGAACACCCGGTTCAAAAAGGTCGTTAACAAATAACATCAGGCAGAGGGTTATACCCCGCATAATATCGATTGAGAACACCCTCCCCGAAGATGTAGTAGTTGGAGTCATGATTTTACTTTTTAAATGGATCTCCTTTTTTATCGCTGCCTACTACCCATCGAAAAGCGTCTATAATTAGTTTGTTTTGGGTAGCGTCGGAAAAAATATTGTCACCATGCCCCATATTGAGGTAGATCATACGGTAGTCTGTATTGGTCCAAACCACCGGGGTGTCTCCATCGGGCAGGATATCTTTAAGCCCCAATGGATAGTTATCAACTGATAAGCTGGCCAGTACTTTTACTTTTTTGTTGTCACGCGGACTGGGTTTCCATTGGTACCATTCATTCAAAGGAGCAATAAAAGTGGGCGGCAACGCTTTTGTTGCGGGATGTTGGGTATCTTCTATAACCAGTTTGGCCGGTAAGGGAGGCCAGCTGTTACGGTTAAATACACTTCCCCCCAGGAATTTTACAAACCAGGGCCAGTTGGTGCTGCGGTCGTTATACGCTGCTACATGAAAACCCAGCCATCCGCCGCCATTTTCCATGTATTGCTCAAAAGCTTTTCGTTGTTCGGCACTGTGAGGAAAATCGTTGATCATCATCAGCAGCTGATAGTCTTTTATCTTTTCATCTGTCAGGTCAGACATGCGGCTGGTGGTATCAAATACAAAACCGTTCCCGATGGTCAATCCTTTAAAAAATTTTATTGCATCATCTGCAAACTCAACATGGGCGCGTTCTACATGCTTATTATAAAAAGCAAGCACTTTAAAACGGGGATAACGCTGTGCCTCTGCAATAATAGAAAAGCTTAGCAAAGCAATCGTTATCATCCATGAAATTCTTGTTTTCATTTTGATGTCTGTATTTAAATTGAATGGATAATTAGTCGCAGTATGCAAAAGGGGCATAGCTTATTTCTTTAATCCCCATATAATAGCATTGGCAAACATTTTAGTAAAAGCAGGTGTGGTGACCAGCGAAGCGCTATGGCCTATCAGGAAATACACATTTTTCGCTTTCTTTTTGCCATTACTCCAGATAACAGGGTGGTCGCCCATTTTGATATCGGATGCAGGTTGATAGCTGGCCTCATCTACAGTTGCCAGTACTTTTACATTATTGCGTGGATTTTTATCGAAGGTATACCACTCATCATCAGGAATGGAAAAAAGGGGTGGCAATCCTTTCACCACCGGATGGGTGAAAGCTTCTACCCGCACATTTCCAGTAGCTTTTTTAGCTATATAAGATTTGAACCGGATACCGCCCATGAAATCAGAAAACCAGTTCCACATGGGGTAGCCATCAAATTCTCCCAACAAGGTGGCATGGTGAAAACCGATCCATGATCCCTGGCCCTGATCAATATACCTTTCAAAAGCAGCCATTGTTTGGGGTGTCCAGTTATAGGGAGGATAATTGAGCTGTATAAAAAGCCGGTAGGCGCTTAAAGAGTCATTTTCTATTTCGCGGGGGTGGTTAATTATTTTTAGCTCCAGCTGGTGCTTCTCAGAAAACATCTTTAACCAATCTAATGCTGCAGCAACAAAACCTTCATGCCCTCCTCCCCGCTCGGTTAGTACCAGAACTTTGGCTTTCACAGGTGACTGCGGCTGAGCCGCTTTTATTTCAGTAAGCGACAGGCCATAAAAAAGAAGGATAAGCAATGTTTTCATTTATTTAAGTTTTGTCGAAAAGAAATGCGCACTATTTTTTACGCGGCGCCAAAGCTGTAACAGCCTGCAAAAACCAGCCGGTATGCGGGATCCATTGCTCGCTCCAGCGCCATTCGTTGCCGTTATCCGCTACTTTAAAATCGATGCCCGTTCCATCTGCATTGCCATCTTTACCTGTGATTCCATTGGATATGCCACCTTCGCCCGACCCATGGCCATACATCGACGCCATATAAGGTACATTTTTGTGACCATAGCCATACATCATACACATGCCATAAGGATTTTTCCCCAGTATCCACGATACCTGGTTGAATGCATACTTTACAATCCCAGGTTGAACGCCCCATTCATTGTTAGCCGGGTACACCAGGCGACCGCCTGATACCATCGCCGCCGTTAAAGATGCCAGCCGGGCATCCTCGCCCTGCCACCACCAGCCGCTTTCATTGTCGTGTGGAATAAAAAAGCCTGATCGAACTACACCACCTAAACTGAAGTGCTGACGGGCGTAACCGAAGGGATTGATGGTCTCCGCCGTTACTTTCAGGTTATAATCTATTGCCCTTTTAATGGTTGCCAATGCGCGCTTCCGCAGGTTCGCATCATTTTCAATGTCCAGGTAACGAACCAATGCCACAACCGGTAAACCCGCATCAGCAGCATGCCAGAAAGGCCTGTTTTTATCATCGGCTATAAAATAGCCTGTGGAGGACAAGCGCCTGCTCAGGTTAGTAGCCCTTTGCCTTGCTGCTGCCTGATAAATTGGTTTGCCGGTCGCCATCCATAGCTCACTTGCCGCCATGAGTGCACAGTAGTCGTCGATGATATTATCTTTTCCGTCATCTGCATACTTTAAGCTGTTAATAGCTACATGCGCAAATGCCCGTTCCGCTCCCGCAAGATATTGAGCAAAGGTATAATCCCTGTTCTTTTTCCATTTGGATATTCTTGCCAGAGCCGCAATAGCCATTCCAGCCCCCTCTCTCCAGGCACATTGGTAATTGGAGGTTGTTTTACTATCGGCCAAAAGGCCCACTACCCGTCTTTCTTCCGGATCTTTTTTAAAATAGGAGAACAGTGTCATATAAAAATAACCTTCTTCAGCAAGCGATCGCAGTAAATAATCGGCTCCATATAAAGCCTCCTCTTTAAATGCGTCTTCAATGCCGGCCTTCTGCAGGAAACCAGTCAGCTGTTCGGCTGTATGAATAAACGACCAGGCAACCATTGGTATTTGCTGGGGCAGCATAAAATTAGTATAAGCCAGATGGGAGAAGTACTTGCTGACATCGCCCGAAGCATCACACCAGCCGCCCCTGAGATCCACCCTTTTATCCGATCCGTACAATAACACCTGCTGATCGGCTCCAAGCTCTTCGGGGGAGTCTGCTCTCTGGTGCCGAAAGAATTTCAGGATAGCCGGGATGGTTATATCCGGCAATGCATGATGTTTAATAGAGAAGTGATAAGAACTATCCACATTTCCATTCAACCTTACAAGCAGGTAGTAAGTTCCCGGCGTTTTAAATGCAGAAAAATCGGCAACAGTATACCAATCATTGGCGGACCAGTCTTTTAGCTGTTGTGAGGCTGATAATAAACCGCTGAACACCACTTTCCGGCTATTTTTTTCAAGCAGTTCAAAACGGGCATGACGGTTAACCGGGCTACCTGTTTTGAGAATTCCGGTTTTATAACCGTTCTGTTCATAAGCCACCTGGTTAACAAAGATCTCAACGGGACCAGCACCCGCACAGACAAGGCAGGAGCCCAAAACATAAAAAATAAATGCGGCTACAGTTTTTTTCATGTTAAAGGATGATCGTTTGAATAGAATGTGCCGGAGACTGAATTTCGACAGCTTTATTCGCTATCCATAAATTATAGGCCGTTGCCTCATTGCCTTTATTCATAACAATAACAGCAATGGTTCCGTCGGGGTTTTTAAAAGCTGTCGTTAGCAAATTGGTACGGTTTACCGAAGCAATAATACGTTCGGCGCCGGGCCGTACAAATTTTGAAAAGTGACCAATATAATAATAGGCGCTTGTGTAAATCAAATCGTTGGTTTTTGTGTTGGCATGTACCGGTGCAAAACAAAAATTACCCACATGATTAGGACCCCCGTTTTCATCCAATAATATGTTCCAGTCCGTCCAGGCAACCGTTCCTGCATTAAAATCATGGATCATGGAAATGCCATACCGCTCTCCCAGGCTCCAGTTATGGATGCTATCCATGAAGAACTTTTCTTTACAGCCTTCTGTAAAGATCAGGTTCTTGGAAGGGAACGCTTCGGCTGTTCTTTTCAGGTTGTCAAACATCATATCGCTTCCCGTCCAGGTTTCGTACCAGTGAAAGCCGATACCCCAGACATATTGGGCAACGGCCGGGTCTTTTAAAGTAACGCTGGCCCGTTGATATATAAGATCGCGGTTATGATCCCATATAATTAGCTTTTTATCGCTCATGCCCGCCTTTTGTAAGGCTGGACCCAGGGCTGTTTTAATAAAAGCGGCTTCATCTTCGGCCGTGTAAATACAGCTTTCCCAACGTTGTGTTGCCATGGGTTCATTTTGTACGGAAAGACCCCAAACAGGCACCCCCTCCTTTTTTAACGCATGGATATATTTAATATAATAATTAGCCCAGGGTTTATAATACTGTTTTAATAATTTGCCGCCGGTTAGCATGTTGTTATTGTCTTTCATCCATGCGGGAGGGCTCCAGGGACTGACATATAGATTCAGCCTGCCACCGGTAACCGCCATAGCCTGTTTGATCATCGGTATCTTAAACTGCTTATCGTGCGCTATATCAAAACTCTTCAATGCCATGTCGTTATCTGTCACATAGGTATACATATCGCTCGAAAAATCACAGCTGTTGATATTGGTTCTTGCCAGCGAATAACCAATACCATTGCTTAGATCATAATAGGCTGTCAACAATTCCTGCTGCTTGTCTTTTGAGAGTTTGGCAAAGGTCTCCGCCGAAGCATCGGTAATAGCACCTCCGATCCCTACAAATTTTTGAAAGGTTTTAGAAGGGTCTACAAAAACGCAAACTTCAGTTTCTTTGGGTTGCGCCATTGGTGAAAACCCCTTACCAGATACGGTTTGGGCAATCCTTTCTTTTGCATTTTCGGCCGTAGTAAAAACATTAATCTTTCTTTCAGACAGCGGCGCCTTTTGTGCATTTGCAGCCAGGCATACAAAGGCCGTATATAGTAAGATCCATTTGCGCATAAAAATATTTATTGCTGATGTAATAAAAGTTGCGTTGTGATATGCTACCAAACTATTGTGGCCACCGTACTGGCAGTAATAGTATAGGAGGCCTGTTGACCATTAAAATTGATACTAAAAGCTTTATCCATGTTCTGCTCATTGAGTACCAGTAGTACTTTCTTTCCCTGCGGAGTTACAAATGCAACATTGGGTAAGCCATCCAGCTCAGTGCTCGAAACGCGCCGGGATCCATCCGGTATAAACTTCGATGCATGTGCAATAATGTAATAGCCAACGTTTCGGTTTACCTGGTCGCCGTTAATGGTTAAGGCGCCTTTGCACTGTGTACAGCCACCTGGCGTATGAGGCTTATAGGCCGGGTCGCTGGCCAGGTTCCACTCCAGGGCCACGCGGCTCCAGTTTTTCATGGTTCCTATAACCACATTTTTAATATGCCATTTCAAGTCGCCATTGAAATGGCCCGTAGAGCCGGTCCATTGTTCCGTAAAGTAGATGTTTTTATCGGTGTGTGCATTATGCACCTGGCTCATCGTATTGACGTTACCTGCATACAGGTGAAAGGCAGAGCCATCGATATATTTTTTGGCCTCCGGATCATTGAGTATGCTGATGGGATAATCTGGTCTGTCGAGGTTATGATCGTATAAAATAATTTTTGTTTTGATATCAGCAGCTTTAAAAGCGGGTCCCAATGCTTCTTTGATAAAATCTCTTTGCTGATCGGCGAGCATCAATAAGCTTGGATTATTACCCGGGTGCAACGGCTCGTTCTGGATAGTGAGGGCGTCAACAGTAATCCCTTCGGCTTTCATAGCCTGTATATATTTTACAAAGTACCGGGCGTACGATTCATGATATTCTCTTTTCAAACTTCCGCCCTTGGTAGCACCGTTATCCTTCATCCAGGCCGGCGGGCTCCAGGGCGATGCCAGTATTTTAATTTTAGGATTAATGGCCAGGATGCTTTTTAATACCGGTATCAGATCTTTTTTATCTGGGGCGATGCTGAATTGATCCTGTTGCACATCGGTTTGACCTGCAGGCAGATCATTATAACTAAAAGCTGCCGGATCAAGATCGGATGCGCCGACACTCACACGCAGGTAGCTAATACTGATGCTATTTTCGTCATTGCCGAAAAGCTCCCGCAGCAAAGCAGCCTTTAAGGGAGCGCTAAGCCGGTTGATCAGGCTGGCGCTGCCTCCTGTGAGTGAATATCCAAAACCATCTATTTCCTGAAATGACCGGGCACTATCTACCTGTATAGCAGGGCTGGTGGCTGTGCCGGGTACAAAACGAAGCGTATGGGCTTTTTTTAGCAGGACTGAAGAGTCTGATTTGGTTATCCAAACAGCTAAGCTACCGTCATCCACAAACGATGATCGTGGCGCACCGGCCCCCGGATTGGCTGATTTATTGCATTGCGCATAAATGGATATCAATGCTATCAAGCTGAAAGCCGTTATATTCCGTTTATAATTCATAAAGCTGATTTAGTTATCATTGTTATCAGGTACCAGCCTGACAGTACTGGCTTTATCAACAACGATGGTGTAGATCAGGCGTTCTATTGGGACACGCCACGCACTGTAAAACCAATCCATTCGAACCCTCCTTTTTCTACATATATCTTTAACCGGTGTATGCCTTTTTTTAATCGCACTAATGGGGTTTGCGTACGGTTCCATTGGCCGGGCTGTGAAAAAGACAGTTTAGCGCCAGCAAGTCTTTTTTCATTGTCCCAAATACTTAAGGCACCACCGGCGGTGTCCGACCGGGTACGAAAAACAAATTGGTAACTATCCGTATTTTTTACCGACACAGTATATTGAAGCCATTCACCATCTTCAATATGACAAATATAAGTGTCATCGTTTTCCCGTTTAATATCAACGCCATCGTTCCGGTAAGTCCAACCACGGTTACCAGCTGTATTAACCCCCGGAGTATAATGATAGCTGGCTGTGTCCGTATCGAAATAAGCTATTCTTTGAGCACCCATATCAAAATCTACAGCTTTAATAGTTGTAGCAACGCTATTGAGTTCATGCTTTTTAAAAGGGATAGCGGTGTTAGATTGTACCTGCCTGAACATCGCATCGGCAACATCTGCATGAAAAATATTACTGTCCAGTGCTGTATTGTGTAGCCATTCATCCAGGATATCCCAGGCATCCTCTTCAGACAGCTTAGGTCCTTTACCCGACCAGTCGGCTAACAACCGGTTATAACCTTCGGGCTTTCTGATTTCAAAGGGATTATTAATATTCATTTTTTTGTGTTGCCACCAGGCCCACCCAACACCATTTTCTTCAGAGAGCTTAATGGCCTCCCGAAACCAGGTATTCGAATTTTCCCCCGATTCGCCCAGCCATAGCGGGATATTATACTGATCTCTCAGATCCAGGAAATGCTGGATCGTTTTCGGGGTATTAAAATTTCCATACTTATGAAAGCTCAAGGCCATATTGTTATCCCATGGAGGTAGCATACCCCTGTAATTATTGCCGAAGCCATTTCCCTCAATAATGATCAGGTGTTTTTTATCAACGGCTCTTATTGCCCGGGTAATATCCTGTGACAATATTTTCAAAGGACCATTTTGCTGCTCATTGGTGCCACGCGTATCTGTTTCATCCTCGAATCCCCAGTTGGTTTCGTTCAGGATATCGTATCCTCCTATCCAGGGTTCTGATGCATAACGTTCGGCCAGTTTTCCCCAAAGGGCAATGGTCTTTTTCCGGTTGGCTTCACTTTGCCACAACGAGGGCTTAGATGGATTCCGGTCGGAAATAGCCAGGTCATTGCCCTGGCCGCCGGGCGCTGCATGCAGGTCGAGGATCAGGTACATTTTATTGACGGCACACCACTTTAGTAAACTATCGGTGAGTGCAAAACCTTTTTCCAACCAGGTATCGCTTCCGGGAATTGGTTCTTTTTCTACCGGTAACGTGTATAAAGCATAATGCATGGGTAACCTGATAGAGTTAAAGCCTAAGGCAGCCAATGCGTCAATGTCCTTACTGGTAGTATGTGTTGCTAGCCAGCGCTCATAAAACTGCTCAGCTTTCTCCGAACCAACGGAAGCTTCAATTTTTTCCCTTATACGGTACTGTTGTCCTAAAGCGCTTAAACCATACATATAGCCCTCCTGTAACATCCAGCCCCCGAGCCCCATTCCTCTTAGAATAATTTCGTTGCCAGTGTCATCGACTATCTTTTTACCATCCGCTTTCAAAAAGCCTTGGCCCATTGAAAAGGAAACTGATGACCAACTCATAACAAACAGCAGTAGTTCTCTGACAAACTTCATCATATCGTTAGATTTTGTTACGACTCGCCCCGGGACAGCCGCTTTTTTCGTAACGCCTTTAATCTTAAGTTTAAAATGGCATCACAATCGCAAAGATTAAAGACTATTTAGAGATGCAAATTTGCCGGCCATTTCACGCTTTTCCAAAAAACCGGCTACGTCAAAAATGCTTCAGCCAAAAAAAATATATTGAAAACCAGCCCGTTGCATCAAATATTTTTTATTTATAAGCACGCCACTGGTATCTATTGATCATAAAGCCGCGTCAAAATTATTTTTAGAGTTCCTGTAAGCGCAGATCTGTCGCCAGAGATTTAAAGCCGAAAAATGAATTCAGGATTTTGGGTCTCCATACAAGATTCGTATAGTAGCCATCTCTATCCCTCTCCCTCAAAACGGATAAGAAAATCTGCCAGGTGTACGTCACCCGGCAAAAGGAATTTTTTGCGCAACCTGAACCGGGCGGTTTCTACGCCACGCACAGATATATTCATTAATTGTGCAATCTCCTTGGTGGATATATTTAATTTCAGGTAAGCGCAAAGTTTAAGATCATTTGCAGATAAAGAAGGATAGCTATCTTTCAAATGCTGTAAATAATTGTTGTGCACTTTATCAAAATGAAAAGCAAATTGTTCCCATTCCTGTTGCTGATCCAACTCTTTATCGATCGTTTTGATGATCTTTTGAAATTCCTTTCCGGATTTTTCCGTATCAGGCATGCTTTTATAGGACTGGAGGCTTTCTTTTAGCGTGGACATTACCTCAATCTTTCTCACGAGATTCATGGCAGAGGAGGCCAGCTCTTTGTTGCGGTGATCTAATTCTGATTGCAGTTTATCGGCCGTAAGCTGTATGATCTTTTTTTCGTTTTCCTGTACTTCCAGCTCGTGCCTCAATTGGAGGGTGCGTTGCTTTTCTTCATGGTCACGCTTTTGTTGCAGCAGCTTTTTCTGCTGTTCTTTAAAATACCGTTGCCGCTGGTATTTCAGGAGAAACCCAAACAAGCCGATCCCGGTTAAAATATATACGACCAGCGCCCACCAGGTTTGATACCATGGCGGAAGTATCACAAAACTGTAAGACACGGGGTCTGATTCTACTTCTCCTATCCTGCATTTTACCCGGAATGTATATTTACCTGCGGGAAGATTACTGAATTCTTTTTCTGTTTTCCCCCCCCAGGCAGACCATTGCTGATCGAATCCATCCAGCTGATAGCTATACTCCACATCATCCGGGTGACTATATTGGAGGGCACTAAAGCTTAGCGTAATACCCGACCTGCTGTATCGGATCAAAGGACTTGCCGTGTTGTCCTTATATCCTCCATACAATAAACTGTCGCTTTCATTAATCCGGGTTCTTACGCTTCTGATGAGTACCACCGGCTTTTTTCTCTTATTGCTGTAAGACCGAAGGTTTAAGTGAAAAAAACCTTTTTCGGCGGCGATAAATACATTATTGCTGTCTATAACATGTATATGTTCAAAATTATTAGTAAACTTATCCTCCAGTTCAGGAAAATATATGGTGCGTAAGAAACGGGAAGCTTTATCAACTACACCAATTTTCTTCCCCTGGGTAAACCAGATATTTCCATACCGGTCTTCCTGCAGGTAATTGACCAGTGCTTTGCCAAATATTTTTTCCAGGTATACGGAACTTACAAACTGATCCTTCTTACTATCGTATTCAAAAATGCCATTATCAT
>JBQGCI010000035.1:0-4900 GCA_052038405.1 Acinetobacter pittii | reverse complement strand
CCGGCGTACCGGTAAGGGTAAATAGCTGCACCATCAATTCAGAATAGGCTGCGCGTATTTCCCGGGAGCGGGTATCTTCTTTCAGGTAGTAATCCCTGTCTGAGAGCCCGATACCTCCCTGGGAAAGTTGAGGTATCATATTTTCAACATTCTTACGGTCCTGGCCTACAAAAAAACTGTACAAAGGCGATGCAATACCATTGGAGCGCAGGTAATTCATTTCTTTGAGCACACCAGCCAGGTTCTTAATGGAAGCAATACGTAACAGGTCTTTTTGAATGGGGGTGTACCCCAGCTTTTCAATGACAGCGCTGTCCATACCGGCGGCATAAAAATCACCTACACGTCGTGTAATGGAACCCGCAGCAGCCTTTTTCTCGGCTGCAGCCTTTTCCAGGATCATCTTAACCGCGTTTATATTAAAATCACGCAGCTGGTTGAAGCTTCCCCAGCGTGTTTCCTTAGGCGGAATGGGATTGTTTTTCACCCAGTTGCCATTAGCATACGTATAAAAATCATTACCAGGGTGTACCGATAGGTCCATATTGTTCCTGTCAAGAAAACCCTTTTGTCCCAGCTGTGCGCCGGCGGCTAAAGTGCCTGTTCCCAAAACGGCCAGGAGCAGGCTTCTTTTCAAAAGATATAAATGCATATTCGAGTTTTTTGAAACTGATTTGCTTTTTAGACGACATTGATGTTAAAAACTATTCAGGTTAAGGCAATTTTTCTTTATAAGGCCATCCATAATGTGTATGATATGCCTTACAAATGTGCATAAACCTGTTGACAACAAGTGCGTATATAAAAGACCTAAAACTTGGAAACAGTATGCTGCGCAGCGTATCTTCATAATGCACAGTTGATAAATTACTATTTCAAAAAGAAACACTAAGTTACAATTGTGATCACAGCAATTCTTTACAAATGTATCGCAGCACTTCAATTGGTGTATCAACACAAATTTTGTCTTTATATGCGATGGTAGTCGGGCATACAAAAAGTAAATGTATGAAGCTGTACATGCTGAAGCGGTACCGGGAAACGTATATCAACAGTGACATAAAAGGCAGCAATGCCTGTTTTGATCAGTGAAAATATACGAAATTCAGTCCTGCCGAAGCAAACATTTAGCGGAAGCCTTGCCGGTTGTTCTGTGGGTTGGAGATGCTTTAACTTTGCATAGTGATATGCTTACTTAAATCAATCGATACCTGCTATGCATGACAGTGCTAAAGCTATTTAAGGCATCGGGTTTTAAGCTGACAGACTTGGGGAAACTGACTTTGAAGCTACAAACACGATGCTTTTTTTGTACAACACCCGGAACTGGGATATATTTTAAAATAAAAGCGAGGCTAATGCCCCGCTTTTTGCGTTGTGTTTAAAACGCTATCGGCTACAATATAAAATATTCTTTGTTCGAAACCTGGGCGGCGGGCGCTTCTGCATACCCGGGTTCATCTGCGGGTTGAGGGCTGATTAAAGGGTTGGCAGTGGGTAATTTCTTTTTACATTTTTTATCAGCAGTGCTTTTAGCGTATAACTGCATCAGGTTCTTTTCAATACTGCCTGCAATAGTAGTCATAGGGGTATCGGTAGGTTTATTCTCAAACGGATCCTGCAGATGTATGGCCATTTTTTCAATCAGCAGAAAGCTGGCGGAAATAGCTACCACCAGGGGCACTTCTACATAACCAAAATACTCTATCACTCCAAAGGGCAGCAATGCAATAAAAAGCATCAGGGCAATATGTATATACAAGCTGTAAGTGTGAGGGAACACGGTATTTTTAATCCGCTCACACTTCCCCATCGAATCGGTCAGTTTTGATAAAGTACGGTCCAGCTCCACCTGTTGGTAGCTGTTGATCCAGCCTTTGTCCAATGCGAGGTGAAGATCCGATCCCATATTATCGAGCAACGCGCTGGGTATATTTTCGATGTTTTGAAGGGCTTCGAATTCATCGCGGTCGATATGCTTTTCAAGACCCTTGAGTGCATTCTGTTTTCTTAAATGGCGTCCTAATGCATAACACCAACCTATCTGGCGGCGAATCACACGCTGCCTGAACGTTTCTACGTCTTCACTGTGGTAATTGTTATAGGTAAAGCTCATTACCTGGCGGGACAGGCTGCGGGAGTCGTTTACAATGGCTCCCCATATATGGCGGGCTTCCCACCAACGGTCATAGGCCTGGTTACTTCTGAAACCCAGTAGTAAAGAAATTACGGTTCCCAGGATGGCAGGGATGGCCAATGGGATCGTGATCTTGGTTATATGGGAGTAATTGTAAAGTACCGCGATGACAGTTGCATAAGCCGCTATCGCAATAATTTCGTATTTGATCTTCCCGAACACGTATTTAAACGGTATATTTTTCTTCAATAACATTGCGATATTTTTATAGACTGTATTTATTTACGTTACCCGATAGTATCAGGCACTTGCCAAAGCCACCTGTGCGGTCTCCATTTGCACTTCGCCCGTTGCCTCACTAGGTTCAGCCGTTTTACTTTTAGCGAAGTCTTTCAGCAAAGCAATTTTGCTCTTTTTGAAAAAAGGAACAGGATCCAGGCTGGCTCTGTTTGTTTTTGTAAATACATAATCTTCAGGGCAAACGATCATATCTATATCATTGGCGTCGGTAAAATGATTGAATACGGATTGTGTGTTGCCGGTAAGATATTTAAAGCATATTTTATTGATCAGATCGGGATATTTGTATTTCAGGTACTTGCAGTTTAACCTGAATGAGTCATTGATCATTTGTGCATAAGGGGGCTCAGGGCGCAGCAGGTCATTAATGCCTGAAGGCATTTCATAAATATGGAATAAAATAATATTTACTTCTTTGTTTAACGTCTTAACGGCTTGTTCTGCCAGGCGAAAAGATGCCTGTGAAAAATCGGTAGGAACTAAAATATTAACCATAGTTTGCTGTTTTTTGTTATAGCAAAACTGCGGCTTAGATATTAAAAGGTCTTAAGATTGAAGTTAGATTGCAGTTAGAATTAAATTAGAGCAAGATTAAAAAAAGCCAACAATTCTAATCCTGTTTTAATGAGTGGGCCCTGCGTGACGCCAGTGGCAAAAAAACTTTTATTGTAGTGCCCTGGTTTTCAGCTGATATTACTTCTATACTACCTCTGTGCATGCGCATAATATTGCGCGTTAAAGGCATGCCAATTCCATAGCCTTCAAATCTGGAAGTATTGGAAGCCCTAAAAAACGGATCATAGATGTATTTAACTTCGTTGGTGGGTATGCCAATTCCCTTATCTGTTACAATAATAATGGCCTGCGTTTTATCCAGCTGCAACTCAACCGTTACAGGCGCATTACCCGAGTATTTACAACCATTCAATACAATATTGTCCAGTGCCACTTTAAGCAGTTCTTCGTTGCCATAAACACTAATATCGTCTTCGTGTTCGGGAAGGTCTGGTAGCCTGATGCGCACTTTGTTCTCAGGCTCTACGTCTGTTACGTTTTCCTTGATGCGGAAAATAAGCTCGTCCAACCTTATCTTTTCCCATCGCTGTGTTTTGCCATCGAAGCCCGATTGTGCAAGTGCCAGCAATCCCTTGGTCAGTCGTTGCAGCTTCTCCGATTGCTGTACGATGTTCGAAAGGCTTTGCTGATAGTCTTCCGGGCTTCGCTCGCGCGACAGCGCATAATCCGCTTCGGCTATAATGGTAGTAAGCGGGGTGCGAAATTCGTGTGAGGCATGACTCACAAAATTGTTCTGGGCTTCAAAAGCGGTAGATAATTTATCCAGCATGTTATTAAAAGTATCTACCAGTGCGGCAATTTCATCATTGCCAGGCTGTTGCTTTAGCCGTAAATGCAGGTTCCCTTCACTAATCGACTTAACCCTTTCCGTTATATAACGGAAAGGACGGAAGGCTCTTTTTGAAAAATAAAGACCTACACTATATATGATGATAACAGAAGCAATAAGGGTAATTAACAATATATAACCCAGTTGCCTGATAATCTCTCCCCCGTAAATATTTTCTGCAGATTCTATTACCAGGAAATCACCGGTTTCATCCCTGTAAAAAATACCTGCATAGTGATCCAGCCGGTGCTGATAGAATACCGTTTCGCCTTTAGCTTTTTTAATATTCGACAAATAGGACTCAGGGACATTTGGGGGGAAGGGAGGCTGGGGAACTCCGGCAGCCGACAGTGGAACAATAAAGGATTTTTCATCAGGTAAACGTTCCAAAAACTGCTGCTGTATTACTTTAAACGATTCGGTGGTGTTGTGGTCTTCCTCAAATCTGAACTTGGAGGTAATATGTACCCTCAGCTCCAGCCGTTTATAAAAATCAGCGTAGGCGAATTTGTTCTAAAAATAATAAACAACAATCGACAGGATCGTGAAAACCGTTGCCGTTAATAAGGTAAATAATATGGTAGTTTTCGACTGTATCGTCATGCTGCTACACTTTAAACATATAACCCATACCAATTACGGTTTGAATGAGCTTATTGGCAGGATTGGTATCAATTTTCTTTCGCAGATAGTTAATATACACATCTACCACATTGGTGCCCATATTAAAGTTGATACCCCATACGTGTTCCAGTATTTCAATACGCGACACTACCTTGTTGGTATTTCTCACCAAAAACTCCAGTAGCCTGAACTCAGTAGCAGTAAGGCTGACCGGTTCATCTTTCAGCTTAACAATTTTGGAAGAGCGGTTTACGTAAAGATCGCCGGCCCTGAAGGTTTCTTCCTGGTCGATAGGCGCGCCCCTTCTCCTCGCAAGCGTTCGTATACGGGCTTCCAGCTCCACGAATTTAAAAGGTTTTACCAGGTAGTCATCGGCGCCGGCGTTAAGGCCCGCTACAATGTTTTCTGTAGTGCCTAACGCTGTCAGGAAGAGA
>JBQGCI010000034.1:0-45683 GCA_052038405.1 Acinetobacter pittii | reverse complement strand
TTAGTTCTTTCATTACCTTAAATTAACTACTAGTGAAATCTTCCGTAACTAGACATAAATCAATTTTTAAATGTTCCGCTAATATGAATAACGTTCACAAGGACTTTTTTGACATGCGGAATTTCATTCTGATGTTTTCAATACTGATGTCTTTATTTTTATCTTGTTCAAAAGGTAACGTGAAAAATTTAGTTAAATTTAAAATTAATATTGATAGTATAAGTCTTGAAAAATTTGATGACATTCATATTTCAGTATCATTGAATAACAGAGACGCCCCTGAAATAAAAAAAGTAGGTATTTGCTGGGGTAAATCCCCAGAGCCGACCTTAACAGATAGTTCTCGAAATTTCTCATCCTCATATTCTACGATCATCAGTAAAATTGGAGAGAGCAGCACATATTACTTTCGGGCGTTTATTCAAACTAATGATAAGGTAATATATAGCGAGAGTAGAAGTATTGCTACAGGAGGATTAAATATTCTGATTGATAAAGAATATAATAACGGCAGAAGCAGAAATTTCGTTGATGTTAAAGAAACTTCGAATGGCTTATTTATAGCATTAGTTAACTCTATTGGAATTTATTCAACCAATTGGCCAGAACTTATCCTTTTTGATAAGTCGGGGAATGTGATGTGGAGTAAGGAATATAATCAATATCACTCACAGGCACCTATAAATATTTTCGAAACAAAAGAGGGATTCTTACTAATTACTACGGATTGGACAACTACAAACAATGGACATATTTTTACAATGCTTGATAAAGAGGGGAATGTTTTGTGGGAAAAAAAGTATGGGGTAAAAAAATACAAGGAATTCCTAAGAATTTTAGACATTAAAGATGAAAGTTTGATGATTGCTTTGCGAGAATATGATAATATGACGAACGGTATCCGAGAAAATTGTGTGATAACCAATTATTTAATTAATTTAAGCGGAAATATTATTTCTTCAACTACTTATAGTATGGATAATATCCTTGCTGAGGGGCCTCGTCCTCTCTCGTTTAATGATTCAGCTGATCGAGGATTTGTGGCTACCTATAGTTGGTTCAACACAAAGCAATCAATTGTTTTGTACGATATAATAGTGAAAAAAATTAGCTTAGACTATAAACTATTATGGGAAAAAAAATATGGTGGCGAGGTGGATGAACATGTTATTCAAATTAGTCCTTCCTTAAACAAGAACTGGAATTTACTCGGATATTCTCACTCTTTTGGATTGACAAGACCAAGCTCCTGGCTATTTCAAGTGAACAATCAAACTGGCGATATAGTTTGGCAAACTATGTATTCGAATTTGACTTATGGAATTTCTGGCTCAACGTTACCTACCTCATTATGCGAAAAAGACCTAGACTCCTATTATATCTCGGGCAACGTTGGCGATTCTTATGCTACAAAATCTTCAGCATTTATTGCGAAGCTCACATCCTCAGGTAAAACCTATTGGGATTATACTTTTGATAATAAAAGATATGGGACTAGAGCAAGCCAAAAGATTTTCGTAAATGAACAAGATATTTACCTATTCAGTTTTAAAACCGGACCGACATCGAACAGCCCAACTAGTTTGGTTTTCACGAAACTTAGGGAAACATAAGAATTAAATAAAAGATTGTAATGAAGAAAGGCTGATCCGATCCTCTAAGAGATTTTGAAGCTAAGTGGCGGCAAATAAAAACCAGCGGCGTCTGTGTTCAACATAAAGGAAATTGTTCAAGCAGTCATACAGCTATTTGCGCGATTCCTGCAATTTTTAATAAATCTTTCCCGATTTGGTTCAATAAAAGTCCAGCAGGAGGAGCTAAGCGTGAGTTTTTAATACGACTCAAAACCGCTAAAAAAGAGTACAACCCGCGTCAGACGTACGTTTGAGGCGGGTTTTTCATTTTCTGAAAAGTTTTTAATTCCCATTAAAACCCACCCATACTTTTACGGTTTCTTTTACAGTTTTTCGGCACACTGTTTAAAGATCATACTGTATGAATCTACCGATTGTAACTCCGGTTTGGAACTGGAGGAATGTTAAAAACAAAAGCGAAATGTACCCTGTGCACCTGAGGGTGTACATCACCCCCCTTCCTTGCAGGTACTACCCCATTGAGACACCTGTAAACGTCCATAAGGATCAGTGGTCCGGTAAGGATGGCATTGGGGTTAAAAACACCCACCCAGGGTGCTGGTACATCCGGAGGGTGAGGCTATCTATGCACTCACCAAATTCTTTTCATTTAAGGATTCGAAATTGACAGAAGAATATACAATGGCCTCTATTTATGGCCGCAGTAAGAATCTGCCGTTCCAACTTTGATAAACTTGTGGGAGGGCATAAGATCATGACTATCAAAAAGGGCGGAAGATTTATGTAGTGACGACTGAGGTAGAGAGGTACTTCAAGGAATTATAGTCGTATAATAAAATGTTTCCGCTTTTAATATTCTATATTTAATTTTAGCTACATTATTCATCTAAGCGGAACAAATTAAGTATTAACCAGGCATTTCATATAGGTATTTGTGTAATGCAAAGTTTTTTAAATAATGCTAAAAATGAAATTGACTGGCTCTATCATCATTTATTTGATTTGCTTCCAATCATTGGGGAAAGCTCACTCCCAACAATATGTTAGTCTGTCAGGGACTTATGTAAACGGTGGGGACGGAGATTATGTATCTGACATTTCAGAACATGGAGATTTAAAGGCCTCCGATATAATTGCCCAATTCTTCATTGATAAGCAAAATCATTTTAATGTAAAATTTGAACTTAACAAACCGACATACTGTAGGCTCGGACGAAACATATTATATCTTACTCCAGGAGACAGTCTTATTGTTCACATTGACAGAAACGAGCCGAACGCTGCTCGATTTAAGGGGATCGGTGAAGAGGCAAATATGTATTTAAGAAATACCCCGTTTCCAAATTCAGGATCCTATTTATCATCTGGTGCAAACATTAAAGGCACATTCTTAGATACCTGGAACTATATTTTATCGGAAACAAAAAAAAGAGAACAGCAGTTACTCAAATTGACAACTGTAACCACTAATTTCAAATTGACAGAGTCGGGGAGAATAGTCGCCGACAAAATCAATTCCCTAAAACTCTTCAAAATTTATCTTGGTCATTTGGATAGTGCGACAGCTAGCAATATTAAACACAGTTTGAGTAATGTTGAAGACTCGATAATAAATACTTTGACTGAAGGATTCTGGAATGACGATTTGCTATGCTTAGAAGTGTACAGAGGATTGTTGCTACAACTGCAAAAAAAGCAGGACACAAGTAATCTAACTGAAATGGCTCACGATTGGGTTCGCGCCAATCAAATTACAAGAAGACTAGGCCTAGAAAAAAATAGAGACAATTATGATCTATTGAAGCTGGAGATAAAAATGGTTAAAGATCAAAGCTACAGACAAATTTTAGAAGATAATTACAAAGCAAACTCACACCGTTTTGATAAATTTGAGGCACCAATATTTAGTGCACTTGATAATGCTGGTAAAAAAGTCAGCATTCAAGATTATATTGGAAAGGTGATTTACATTGATGTTTGGGCTACCTGGTGTGGTCCCTGTATTAAGGAAATTCCATATTTTGAAAAATTGAAGAGTGATTTTAAACATGACACAACAATCGTCTTCATTTCGCTATCTGCGGATGTAGATAAAGCTGCATGGTTATCTTTTTTAAAGAAACATCATTTGCAGGGCATACAATGGAATACAATGATGCAAAATCTGAGCAGGTACTTTGTAAGTTCATTGCCGAGATATATCCTTATCGATAGGGAGTTTCTAATTTCTGACCTGAATGCTCCACCACCATCTGGCAGTGAGACAAAATCCATTCTTTTAAAACTTCTAGAAGGCTCATCTATTTAACTCCTATCATAGGTATTTTCTACAGTTAGATACTAGTAGTTTTACGCTTTCTTTTACCGCTTCCTTTGAAGCTATTAATAAGTAATGCAAGTTCATCCCGTGTCAGGGGAGCTAGCACTGGTCAAAACAAAAGCCACATATATACTAAACGTGCCGTGATAAATCTTTCAATTAGAGCATGCCGATGTATTACTAAGATTTACTACGCCTGTATACGTAATTGAAGTGAAAATTTTCAGAGGTTCCAACCTACTGCAAGCGACCTGATTCGATTTCTACCGTTTTCAGAGCTGCTGCAATCACCTGGTGCATATCGTAACATTGATAGTCGGCAAGCCTTCTACCCCATATAAACCTTTTTGAGTCCATTGCCATTGCTCTGTAACGTTTATAAAGAGCATTATTTATTTGGTTATTAATAGGATAAAAAGGTTTGGCTTCTCCCATCTTAGTAAATGCAACGGGATACTCCCTAGTGATAACCGTATGTTCATCTTTACCAAATTCGAAATGCTTATGTTCAATTATGCGAGTTTAAGGAATATGTGCCTCTGTGTAATTTATTACAGCATTATCCTGAAAGTTAGACATTTCCTTTCTTTCGTGCTCAAACTTCAAACTCCGATACTCTAGCCAACCCCACCTGTAATCAAATAAGGCGTCTATTGCACCTGTATGTACAACCTTTTCAGCTATGTCATCTAGCCCTACTTTATCAGAATAAACAATGCAGAATACTGTAGCAAATACTAATCAATTCATTACCGCAAACGATCTTCAAAGGGGTGAAAAATAAAAGCCGTAATTACAAAACATGACTCATAACTTAGAACACATCGTAAGACCTTGCTTTCTTAGGTGGTTTGTGGCAGTAAAAGCCGACGGAAATGTGGGTTTCCTGGGCAGTCGAACTACAGAGAACCTTTTCTAAAAGTCAAACCGGCAATGTCACCGACAGCCAACTCAAGTCCTTTCACAATTCCCAACTCATCTTTACGAATTAAAAAGTGACTCATGTAATCAATTTCTGTATAAAAATGACCGGCACCGGCAGTATTGCACTTAAATTTTTCTCCGTCTGGAAGACAACCCCACAACTTACCATCGCTGACTTCAACTTTGAACGTGAAATTTAGTGTCTCGTTATAATATGTGCCTGCAAGATTATCCGGAGGGAGGCTTTCGCCTTCTTTTATTTTTATAAAATCGTCCGGAGGGTTAGGTCCAGGATTAATTCTGCGGATTGCAGGCTTCTTTAATTGTAGAATTTCATAGCTCACATCCAGATTTTGTGACGACACCAGTGAGTGTTCAGTGAGTGAAATTAATCTGTCGTCCCCATTGAAAAGAGCGTCGTTCTTAATTCGCAGGCAGATTTGTTCCCCATTATCAGCAACATAATTACCCGCCAACTTCGAAAGTGCCTTTACTCTAAGTTTTTTAGACGGTGGAAGGTTCCTGCCTATGGACTGTGAATCCTTACCTTTGGAAAGCAGAACCGACGCAATCGCGTCCATCGTTGCAGTAACTTTGGGGCCATTATTTGCATTACTCAACACAACGATTCCAATTTTCTGCTCGGGATAGACAGCCAGAAAATTTTTAAAACCCGCTAAGCCGCCTTTGTGCATCCAGCGTTTATGTCCAAGAAATTCGTCTGTAACAATTCCCATGCCGTATGGGACCCACTTGCTATTGCGCAGTTTACCCTGGGTGCAAAATAACCGAATAACATTATTACTATCCGGGGTATATTTATACAGATGGATCATCCATTTTGACAGGTCTTCGACTGTGCTGTACATTCCACCATTTCCCTGTGTGTTAAAAACAGTGAGAAAGTTAAAATATGTACCCTTATCTTCCCAATAGGACGACACCCGTTCGGGGATCACTTCAAAAGCAGTTTCTCCCATATGGCTGGCTCGCATTTCAAGTGGTTCGAAAATCTCTTCTTTAAGGTACGTTGCGTAGCCTTTCCCAGTAACCGCTTTGATTATTTCTGCAAGTAAAATATAATTGGCATTGCAATAGGAAAATTTTTCGCCGGGAACGAAGCTCAATACCTCTTGTCGTTTAATCAGGTCCAGGACCCGCTGCTGGGAGAATATACCATTATTGTCAGGTCCGACAAAAGGGTATAGCCTCATATCATCCAAAATCCCACTGGTATGATAAACCAGATTGTCCAGCACAATGCTGTTCATACAGGCAGGCAACCATGGCAAATACCTTCTTATCGGGTCTTGTAGTTGGAGCTTATGATCCGCTATTAATTTGGCGATTGCATAGCCCGTGAACTGTTTAGTGACAGAAGCCAGGTTGAATACGCTGTTCGATGTGATGGGAGTCTTAAGTTCCAGGTTACTAAACCCAAAACCTTTCGTATATACAATATGATCCCCGCTTGTAATTGCAAGTACCATTCCCGGTCCTTTAGCGATACTCCATTGCGATAACATACTATCGATCACTAACTTATTTTGCAGCGTCAACTGGCCATGACCAGTGTGAGCTCTGCAAGAGATAAGTATCCAAAAAAGGAAGTATCTAATTTTATGCATATCTAAAAGTAGTGCATATGCAGCGCCGCGAATTGTATATATTTAGCGTTGTCACGAAAGAAGGTCAGACGGTTTCATACCGGTAAATTCTTTAAAACTTCTGATAAAGTGGCTCTGATCGGAAAACCCACAGATATAACTAATCTCGGTAAGCGAATATTGATTAGTTGCCATCATTTCCGCCGCTTTTTTCACTTTAACGCAACGACGATATTTACCAAGCGTCATTCCGGATATGCGCATAAAATATTTGGAAATATTCACCGGGTGAACATTAACAGCAGCCGAAAGATCTTGTAAGTTAATAGTCTCGTCCCAGCGGTCGTTCAGCATGTCACGAACATCCTTTAACCAGCCTGGTATTGCTCCGGACCCGGTTTTTCTTTTGCTTAAGAAGTCCAATAAAAGCATTTTTATGCTATCAGCAAAACAATCATCCTGAGCCAGTATTTCATGATAAACACGCAATGCCAGGATTGTTGCGTCAGGACTGTTCTCATGAATCAACATGGCAGCATCTTCAGTAGCTAAATCGTACTTGCGAAAAAAATGTTCCTCAATTTCTATATTTATATTTTTGCATTCCTTACTGAGCACTCGATTCTGATGAGGCTCTCCTGCATGCATATATGAAAGATGCTCAATTGCCATTGCATTTCCAAACAACCCTTTTCGGCGAACCTCCATTATGCCATTTAACACCAAGCTTATATGTGCATTCACGTGATAGTGTAACCTGCTCTGCATGGTTTGCTCATAGGTTGTCAGCGTAACTAAAACGTCCTGCGTGGGGATGCTGCTATCTATTTCGGCGCAATAATTTCCACTCGTCATTATAAGCATGTAATAAAAATATATAGTCGCAATGAACTGCGCAAATTTAATGTGGGCAATCACTGATTTGCAACTGTTAACTGCTATTCGTGCAGCCCCGTGGACGTATCAAACGTAAATCAATTATATTAACTCAATAGTCAATTTAACCTTCCCTTTTTTGGCATCAACGGAACTTACTCGTGCACAATATTGAGATTTGTAAAAATCAGTATAAAAAGTAGTGCCTATCTCACCCTTTGCAAACGTGTATGAATTAACTTTAAATTCTCCATCACTGTGTCCCTTTACAACCAACTTAACACGAGATACTGTTTTAAATAGAGTGCTACCACTATTAGTGCAAAAAGATGTATCCTTAGATACGTCATATAAAAAGGCTGACTGTTGCTGTTTACAACTTAGTAGACTAAAAGAACTGCTATTGATATAATCAAAAGTTTCATGCTAATCCTCATTTATAAGCAAAATGTTACTAATTGTTAACAAATACTTTTACGGTGCACGTTAGAATCAGTCTCTATCAAGGAATGTTCATCCCGTGGCAGGGGGCAGCAAAAAGGTCAACTAAAAGTTAGACATTTTAGTGCCATTTGCTGCCGGTAGGCGGTAAGCCCAATAATCAACCCTCTTTTATTTTCCATAAACGCTTGCTCCAAACAAAAAACCAGCCTCCCGGCCGGTCTTTTTTAATTTTCAGCAGTTTGTTATGCATCAGGAATTTCAGGCTCTACCAGCTTAGCCAGCTTTTCGAGCGACTCCTGCCAGCCAAGATAGCACATAGCAGCAGGTATCATGGGTGGAATATTTTCCTGGGTGATCTTTATATCGGTACCAGCGACGCTTTTGGCGAGCCACACGGTAGTGACCATTTCACCCGGCAGGTTAGGATCATCGAACTGATCGGTATATTGCAAAAATTCGTTGGGCTTTACTTCCAGGTATTTGCCGCCAAAAGAATGGCCGTTGCCTGTTGTAAAATTGGTAAACGACATGCGGAAAGTTCCCCCGGTTTCAGCGGTCATTTCGTGAACAGTGCAAAGAAATCCGTAAGGAGGCAACCAGCTGGCTATAGCCAGGCTATTGGTAAAGGCACGGAATACTTTTTCGGGCGCCGCTTTCAAAACCCTGTGTAATGATACATTGTTGTCAGACATAATATTAGTTTTATCCTACTCGTATGGCTTTTCGGTTGCGCCCGTTTGTGTGGTTGCTGCTCCACTCGTTGAGAACACAAAGATGATATCTAAAATGAACAAACAGGGAGTATATCTGCGACAATTAAGGGGCGATATCCGCTTTGGACGGTAGTGTTTACCTGCAAAGAACAAGGAGACGCAAAGAATACGTGAAGGTATCGTCCGGTTCCGACCCGATAAGCCTCGAATAGGGATCTGACCTACGCTGCGTTTTCTCCGCTTCTCCTGACCTCCGCGGTTAATAATAATGCCTTTTAAAAGTTCTTGCCTTGTGAGCATATCACCCGACACAATGATCCGGAAAATCCCTATCTTTCTAACTCCGGTTTGGTTACGATAGCCTGAAGTAGCCAGCTGCCCTTAACGATAAAAAACAATGACTGTGGTTCCTGATAATAAGCTTAGCATGAAATCCGGCTATGCCAATGTGAACGGCATTAGTATGTATTATGAAATATATGGCACGGGCCAACCCCTGGTACTGATCCATGGAGGTGGCTCTACCATTCAAACCAGCTTTGGAAGGATCATTCCCTTACTGGCACCTCGTCACCAGGTTATTGCCGTAGAGCTGCAGGCTCATGGCCGCACCAGTGACCGCAACTGTGAACTCTCTTTTGAGCAAGATGCCGATGATGTAGCTGCATTGCTTAAAAGTATCGGTATTATCCAGTGTGATATTTTTGGTTTCAGTAACGGCGCTAACACGGCCCTGCAAATATCCATCAGGCATCCACAGGTTTGCCGCAAGATCATTGCCGGTTCTCCCCTGCTGAAAAAGGATGGCGCTTTCCCGCAATTCTGGGAATTTATGAAACAAGGCACATTCGAACAAATGCCGCAGGTTTATAAAGATGCATTTTTAGCTGTGACACCCGATAGCACTCAACTGATGACGATGTACCAGAAATGCGCGAACCGCATGATTGATTTTAAAGAGTTTAGTGATGCGGAAATACAATCCATACCAGCACCAGTTTTACTGGTAAATGGCGACCAGGATGTAGCCACATCAGAACATGCTGTAGCCATGTCGAAACGGATACCCCATTGCCGGCTGGCCATTATACCCGGCGGACATGGCGCCTATATGGGAGAGATTACCACATTGAAGCCCGGTTACAAAAGCAGCGCTTTTATAGTGCCGCTGGTAGAGCGCTTTTTGGAAGATGAGGCACTCACATTTTAAGTGACGCTTGTTTACCCGCCATTTGCAAAGACCAGTGCTCAAATGATACACTCTTTGAAATTGATAGCCGGTTTACCAAAAAAAGATTTGCAATAGTACACCTGACAGGGTTGGGCAAACCTGGAAAGCCCGACTTTCCGGCAACAACATTATACAAAGATGATAAGGAGTTTAAGTATTTTCGAATGTATCCGGACAAAGCAAATGGAACATATAATATGAAAAGCTATTTACTATTACTTCTTATCGTACTTACACAGAGCGCACAGGCACAAATACAAACCTATTCAGGAAAAAAAATCAGCGCCGCTGCTTTCACCCAACAAATAACCGCGGCCATGGACTCCCTGAAAGTGCCGGGTATGTCGGTAGCCGTGATTAATAAAGGCAGGATCGTTTTTACAAAAACATTGGGATGGGCAGATGTGGATTCAAGGAAACCGGTGACCCGTGCCACCTTATTTGAAGCAGCTTCCTTATCCAAACCAGCCTTTGCTTTTTTTGTTGTAACACTGGCCCGTAAAGGAGTGATCGACCTGGATAAGCCCCTATTCGAATACCTGCCGGCAACAAATATTACCGACGAACGATATAAAAAAATAACCGCCCGTATGGTATTGGCCCACACTACCGGCTTGCCCAACTGGAGCGAGGGTACACCGATGCAACTGGAAGCAGCCCCAGGAACCCGATTCTCATACTCGGGAGAAGCCTATGTGTACCTGGCTAAAGTGATCGCTCATTTAAAAGGTTTAACGCTGGAAAACCTGGACGCATTATACCAGAAAGAAGTGGCGCAGCAGGCAGGCCTGAAAAATTTTCATTTTGTGATAACGCCTGCTATCAAAGCCAAACTGGCAACTGCTTACCAGGACAATAAGAAAGTTTTCGATGACCGTAACCGACACCTGTTTGACCCGGCCGGAGGCTTATATACGAATGCCGGCGCCTACGCAAAGTTTGTATGCTACCTGATGAAGCAGCAGCCCGTTTTAAAGGAAATGATGAAACCGGCAATTGAACTGGAAAAAGATCATATTATTCGTACCTTTTTTGGCGTTGATGCCTGGTCTATGGGGTTGGCTGTTATTCCGCTTAACCATACCATCAATTACTGGCATGGCGGTAACAACCTGGGTTATACGGCCTCTTGTATGATCAACCCGGAAAAGCAATTCGGCTACGTTTTTCTGTCCAATGCCGATCAGTGCAACGGAATGAAGCAGGTTTTCGAAGACATCTTATGGCAGTAACACCCTGGCTCATCGAAAAAAGTACAGCTCCGGTAATTTCTAATTAAAACTTACTTATTTTGCTGCCCATTCAACGCTTATCAAAAAATTGAAGGCTACAGGTGAAAACCCCAGGAAAGTACCTGTTGAACTTTATTGCGGGTTTCGAAAGCGGTCTTCCTTTACTTTATATGAACCATTTTTAAACGGACAGTTGAACAAGGGGAACCTCGCCGCGCTGGACCTGGTACTATCGCGTGAAGCGGAAAAGGAATATGTAAGCCATCGCCTACTAAGAGATAGCGATGCGGTTTTACAATACCTTAAAGAAGGCGGCATCATTATGCTCTGCGGATCTATATCGATGCAAAACGATGTTATGAAAGTATTGGAGGATATTTGTACCGGCACAGACATGGTAAACCTTCCTCACCTGATAGAACAGGGTCAGGTACTTACAGATTGTTATTAGGAGAGAATAGGTTCCAACAATTTCAAAAAACCTTCAGATCTTGCTAAAAAGATGCGATCACAATATATAATACTATCCCTTATTTTACTCCTTGCCAATACCGGCTTTTCGCAGGTAAAGCGCACCCGCGATGCGTTCCTGATGGGGGGACGTTTCGACATTACTATTGTAGCTAAAGACTCGCTTACCGCCGAGCAGCAGATCGATACCGTTATCGCAGAAATAACCAGGATCGAATACCTGATCTCCGACTGGAAGCCTGAAACCCAGGTATCCAGGGTGAACCAGAACGCAGGTATCCGGCCGGTGAAGGTAGATAGAGAAGTGCTGGAACTCACCGAACGCGCCCTGAAGATCTCTGAACTCACGCATGGCGCCTTTGATATCAGCTTTGCGGCCATGGAAAAAATATGGAAGTTCGACGGCACCATGACCACCATGCCATCGTCGGAAGCCGTAAAAAAAGCCAGGCAGAAAGTAGGTTATAAAAATATCATCATTAACAAAGACAGTTCGACTATCTTCCTGAAATTGCCGGGTATGAAAATTGGCTTTGGCGCCTTGGGAGAGGGCTATGCTGCCGACAAATGCAGGGCTATGATGCTGGCAAGAGGTATTACTGCCGGCCTGATCAATGCAACAGGAGACATACAGGCCTGGGGTCAACAACCCAATGGCAGGCCCTGGCGTATCGGCATCAATGATCCGTTTAAAAGTAACGACCTGGTGGGTGCAATAGCCATCAACGGGGCTATCACTACCTCGGGCAGTTATGAAAAATATGCCCTCATCGATGGTAAGCGCTACACCCATATCATCAACCCCGCAACCGGCTATCCTGCCACAGGCCTGACGAGTGTAACCATTACGGGTCCCCATGCAGAAATGGCCAATGCCTTCAGTACATCCATTATGGTACTGGGGAAACACGCAGGGTTAAAATTACTCAAGCGGTTCCCCGAATACAAAGCCTTTATGATCACAGACACAGGAGCGTATGTTACCAGTCCCGGTTTTAGGATGGAAAAAATACGCCGCTAATTCGCCTGGTGCTGTAACTCTGTCAACTGCCGGTAGCCGGGAATATTACTTCTCGACACAGGCACCTGCTGATCCATCAGCTCAACAGAAAGCTTTAATCCCTGCGCATTACCATCTACACGGGCCACCCGTTGCACGTTTACCAGCCAGCTTCGATGCGTACGATACATATGCGCAGCATCACTCACCTGTTCGGCAATATTGGTAAGCGTATTGCGCAACAGGGTATTTTGCAGCTGATCGTTTGCCTCCCAGAAAACATTTACATAATTATCCAGCGCCTGAACCGCCAGTAAATTGTCGTATAAAAGTTCGAGCTTTTCTCCCTGGTTTTCGCCCATTAATATAATGGAGCCGTTGCCATCGCGTAAAGATCTTGTACAATTTGGATTGGCTAAATTCCCCGAAGTGGAAACCCTGTTTGACCTCCCGTCCGAAATTGCTGTTTGCTGTTGTACTAATTGAGACAATTGGGTAGCCGCTTTAAGGTTATATCTCAAATGCTGGTTATAAGCAATCAACTCTGCTACGGCAACGGGTAGCACACCCAGCATCAGCACCCATTTCAACATTACAAACCACCACCATACAGGCAAAACGGTTTGATGCATTAACTGGGTCGCATACACATTCAACAATGTGATACCAATCATTAGCAACAGGTTCCAGATAATTTGTCTGCCCAGGGTCCATTTCTCGTCGTCCAGTCTTGGGATTATCCACTTACTAAATATCCATCCCCCACATAAAATAACAGCACCGGTAGCTGCACCATATACCAGGGTTACATACAGTAGCTTTTGGGTATCAAACAGGTTCAAACTGAAAGGCTGGAACAGGAGGAGAAAAAGAAACACAAACAAGCCGAATCCGAGTCCGCGCAGCCGGTACCATTTCCAGGTGTTAATAGGAAAAGGCTCACTTAGTATTTTCCAATGCATGATTTCTCGAGGGTTATTGAGGGAATAATTTCTATTCAGCGCTCACAAAGCTATTAATTATGAGGGATTTGACCGTACCATTCGTCCCAGAATGTCATTTACCCCTTAGTATTTGCTATCCGCCCCAAAAAAAGGCCGGCTGGTTATTGGAAATCTAGTTTTGCGGAAATCAAAAATTACTCAAAAAATAAAAACAATGATGCGGCCCGGCAAGCTAAAAAGAAAAGCAAGTGCTCTATTATTACTATTTGTATTGATTACCCTGGTTAGTCATGGCCAGAACCAATACCAGGCCTTAAGAGGCCGAATTACCGATCAGCAATCAAAAAGGGGCCTGGAGCAGGTATCTGTTCAGATCACAGGCACTCAGCTTGGAACCAGCACTGATAGCCTGGGTTATTTTTTCATACAACAGGTACCTCTTGGTCGGGCAGGCCTGGAAGTCAGTCATATTGGTTATGAGCCCGCGCACTTCTTCAACGTCGTTGTGGAAGCAGGAAAGGAAGCAATTGTTAATATTGAATTGCTCGAAAAAATAGACGTATCGGAAAAAGCAGTATGGGTTACCGGCAGCCGTGAAAAACTGGCGGCGCGACAAATGGCCACTGTAAGCTCTATGGAATTTAACGCAGAAGATACCCGCCGGTTTGCCGGCAGCCGCAATGATGTGGCCCGTATGGCATCCAATTTCGCGGGAGTCAATAGCCTGAATGATGGGAGCAATGACATTATCATACGGGGCAATTCACCCCTGGGCCTGCTATGGCGTTTGGAAGGCGTAGACATCCCTAATCCCAATCACTTCGGCAGCCTGGGTGCCACCGGCGGACCGGTGGGCATGCTGAATAATAATGTTATTGGTCAGTCTACCTTTTACACGGGGGCTTTTCCCGCTCCATTTGGTAATGCCACAGCAGGCGCTTTTGACCTGAGCCTGCGAAGCGGCAACAACAGCAAAAGAGAATTTACAGGCCAGATCGGCTTTAATGGCCTCGAACTGGGCGCCGAAGGACCTTTCACTAAAAAGAGCAAAGCCTCTTACCTTGCTTATTACCGGTATAGCATTCCCGGGCTGATCAGCTCTTTGGGCGTGGATGTCGGCACCGGCGCGGCGGTTCCGGCCTACCAGGACCTTAGTTTTAAAGTGGATCTGCCTACAAAAAAAGCGGGACAATTCATGCTCTTTGGAATGGGTGGTACCAGCCATATCGATTTTAAAGGAGATCTGAAAGACACTGCCAATTTTTACAATGATCCTTACAGCAATTTATACAACGGTACTAAGATGGGTGTTGCCGGTATCAAACATACCTATTTTTTTAACAGCACCACCTCCTACACTTTAACGGTAGCCGCTACCGGAACTAATGTAACCACCAGGCAGGATTCGCTGGACGCCGGGCGGATAGCCCATAAAAACTTCAGGCAAAATGGCAATGAGTGGCGGTACCTGGCCAGTTTAGTGGTAAATAAAAAATTTTCTGCCAGCGACCGGTTGACTGCTGGCATTACAGCCGACCAACTGCATTACAGCTATAATGATAGCAGCAGGAACACCAGTTACGGTTTTATCCCTTTTGTGGTAGAGAAAAACCATACCCGGCTATTACGCGGTTTTGCACAATGGCAGCACCGTTTTAGTTCGCGGCTTACACTTAACACAGGTGTGTATAGCCAATACCTGGCGCTCAACAACAACACCTCGGTAGAAGGCAGACTGGGTCTCCGGTATGCGCTTCCGGCGGCCGGCGCTCTCACACTGGCCTATGGCAAACACAGCCAGATGCAATCACTCATGAGCTATTTCCATGCAACCAGGGTGGGCGATACTGATGTACAAACCAATCGCCACCTGGATTTTACCCAAAGTCATCATATTGTGGCGGGCTGGGAAAAAGCCTTAAAAAATAACTGGAAATACAAACTGGAAGCCTACACCCAATTGCTGCGTAAAGTACCGGTGGAACAAAGACGGTCTGACTGGTCGGCCCTCAACATCGGAGCCGGGTATGGATCCGGCCTGGAAGATAGCCTCGTCAACAAGGGAACCGGTACCAACTATGGCCTGGAACTTACCATAGAAAAGCCTTTTGCTGAAGGTTACTATGCCCTGGCAACGGTTTCGGTATTTGATTCGAAATATCAAGGAAGTAATGGTGTATTACACAATACTGTATTTAACGGCAACTATGTGGCGAACGCCCTGGCAGGAAAAGAATGGCGGATCGCCGGCATACATACCATAGGTGCAGACATCAAAGCAGTTACCGCAGGCGGCAGGAGATTTACTCCCATTGATGAAGCCACCTCAAAAGCTGCAGGTAGGGTAATTTATTACGAGTTCCGGTCATTTGAAGAAAAAACACGGGCTTATTTCCGTCTGGACTTTAAGCTTACGTATCGCATGAACAATAAAGGATTTATGCAGGAGTTTTTTGTAGACTTTCAAAATATAACCCATCATAAAAATGTATTCAATCAATGGTATGACAGTCGCTCGGGGAAGATCCGTACTCAAAACCAATTAGGCTTCTGGCCTAATTTTAACTACCGGATACAATTTTAAGGTACAAAGCCCCGGTAGTGTAGCACTGCCAGGGCTTTTTTCAAGTACCCGAGCTTTATTTTATTACTACGCTATTTTTTGTCACTTCCGTTCCCACATGAACAAGGGATGGACGGCCTGCTAAACCTGACTTTTCTACCTGTATATTTTTACTGCCCGCACCGGTCACTTTCAGGAAGACCTTTGCGTCTGCCGGATAGCCGGCTCCCGTAATTTTCAGATTGATGCTGTTATTCACCAATACTACAGGGTCTTTTTGCTTACTTTCAAATTTCACATGATCCAGCACAATTCTATCAGCTAAAATCAGTTCGGCACCAATATCTGTAATCAATGTCGTATTTTTAATACGAATATTTTGTATGGCCGCCTCAGGCAATCCACGTACAAAAATGCCCTTCTTTGCGCCTTCACAAACAATATTTTCAAACTCCATATCCCTGAAAACAGGGGTGCCTTCTCCAAAAGTGGTATCTATTTTTCTCACACCATCTGTAGCGAATGTTACCGCGTAATGCATATCAAAGAAAATAGCTTCCTGGTCTATATTGCGCATCTGGATATTGCGGGCATAAATCTTTTCTACCACACCGCCCCGGCCACGTGCCGATTTGAACCGTAGTCCTTTATCGGTGCCAATGAAAAGGCAGTTCTCAATAAAAATATTGTTAGCACCGCCGCTCATTTCGCTCCCCACTACTACCCCGCCGTGCCCTTTATATACCAGGTTGTTCCGGATGATTCCATTCTGAGCAGGCATACCGCGTTTGCGTCCTTCTTCGTCTTTGCCCGATTTGATACAGATAGCGTCATCGCCCACATCAAATACACAATCTTCCACGATGAAATTTTTGCAGGACTCAATATCCAGGCCATCCCCGTTATGCGAGTAATCCGGGTTTTTAACGGTTACATTCCTGATGATCAGGTCCTCGCTCATTAATGGATGCAGGTTCCAGGCGCCTGAATTCTGGAATGTGACTCCTTCCAGTAAAATGCGTTTACATTGTGTCAGCACCAACAGGTTGGGTCTTAAAAAGTCCTTCATGTCGGCGTAGTCGCTTAAAGGCCTGCCCGGCTCCAGCAACATGCTGCGTTTGCTTTCGCTGGCTACTTTAAACTGTTCTGATGGATACCACCTTTTTCCATCGGTGCTTAACACTCCTCCGGATTTCACCCGGGCATTCCAGAAGGATTCGGTAACAGCCGATTTGGTCAGGCCCCTCCAGATATCGCCGTTGCCATCGATCACACCACCGCCGGTTATGGCAATATTCTCTGCTCCCCTGGCCCATATCGGCGATTGGTTACGCGCCGAGCTCCTGCCCTCATAGCTACCAGCTACTATTTCATACTTTGTTTTATCATCTGTAAACAGCAGCATCGCGCCTTTCTGCACATACAGGTTTACATTGCTTTTCAGTTCCAGCGGGCCCGTAAGCCAGATACCAAAAGGCACCACCACTACTCCACCTCCATTATCATAGCAGGCCCTAATAGCTTGCGTAATACTTTCCGTATTTAATATGGTTCCATTGGATACGGCTCCATACTTTACGATATTAAAACTGTCCTTTTTAAAAAAGGTTTGTTTTACTTCAGGTAGTTTGTTCCAGCTAAACTGTGCATGAACCCCGGTAGAAAATGCAGCAAGGGTGATGACAGCCAAAATGCTTTTGATCATTTTTATGTTATTTGTTGAGAAAAGCCCGGCACCGGCTTCAATCGCTAATAGCCATGACAACCAACCGGAATCGTTTAAAAAATAAACGATTAACAGGCCACAAACCTTACAAAAAGCGCAATCGATTGCGAAGGCTTTTGCTCATTTTTACTAGTCAAAAAAGTGACCGTGGCAAACATTTTTTACGAAACAGTGGAGCGCCAATTCCTGGTTGGATCTAAGAGTTGGTCACTTATATTCAATTGATCCTGAATATCGTTATCTTTCGGGCATACTTTTTGAAATGCTCATGTCTTAAAAAAATAAATAAATGAAACAACTATTTATAATGGCAGCTATTGCTGCATTTTCTTTCCAGGCCTGCAAATCTGAAACCACAGAAAAAGAAGCAGCGCCCGCCACTGCCAGCCAATACTATGAAAAGGTAGCTGAGTTAGAAGAAACCCTGTCAGAGCCGATATTAACCACCGAGGCCGCCATCAAAGCAAGAGGGGATAAAAAAGATTTTGCGGGTGTTGCCCGGTCGGCCAGGGCTATGGAAGATAGCCTAGACTTAAGGATCAGTGCTTTAAAAAAAATAGACCCTGTTGGAAAGGGTGGGGAGGATTTTAAAATAGTAGCCACCCGCTACTTCGAGTATCTTAAAAGTATTTATACTGCCTATAAAAAAATAGGGGAAGCTAAAACAGAGGAAGAACGAATAAAAGGAGTTGATGAAATGACCAATATTATCAACGGTCAGCCTGCGGTAATGGCGAACCTGCAATCAGCACAGGCAAAGTTTGCGGCAGACAACGGGTTTACGATCAACCCGTAAGCCTGCTGTTTACCCGATACATGATTATACAGGCGGCTTCGGCCGCTTTTTTTATTGAAGATTTTCCGTTTTTCGTAAACGCCCTGCCCGGTCATGTGTATAATTTCGCCGTTCATTGTTCAAAAAACCGGTGATGATTACAAACGGCAAAGCCCCGAAAAAGAAGAAACAACGCAGTTTATTTTATCGCATTGCGGCCTGGTTGCATCTCTGGCTGGGACTAATAACAGGCGCCATCATGGTGGTGGTATGCCTCTGTGCCTGTATTTGGGTATTTAATGAAGAGATCACTGGTTTGCTGGAGCCTGAAACCAAAGTGACTCACCGCAACCAGACAGTGATACCGCCGTCACGCCTGATGACCCTGGCAGACTCGCTGTATCCCGGCAAGAAGGTAGGTTATGCCAGTTACAAACAAGGCAACGCCATTTATCTGTCTTTGGGTGAAGGCCGGAAAGGAAATACGATCCTGAGAATCGACCCCTATACCGGCCAGGTGATCAGTGTTAAAGAGCATCGGGAAGGCGAAACTGATTTCTTCCGTTTTATATTGAATGGCCACCGCTTTTTATGGCTGCCTCATGAGATAGGCCGGCCCATCGTTAATTACAGTACGCTGATATTTGTTGTGATACTGATCAGCGGGATAGTGCTTTGGTGGCCCCGCCGCTGGACCAAAGCCGCTAAGCAGCAGGCTTTTACCATTAAAACCAAAGCTTCTTTTAAAAGAGTAAACTACGACCTGCATAATGTATTAGGATTTTACTCATTGCTTGTACTGGCAATCATGGCACTTACGGGTATGGTATACGGTATTAAATGGTACAGCAACGGCTTGTATTGGGTAACCTCCGGAGGCGACAGATTACCCGAATTTAAAGCTGCCGGTTCCGACTCCCTGCAAGCCGGTAAATTTTATACGCCTGCTGCCATAATGGATAAAACCTGGAACGAAGTTGCGGCGGCTCATCCCGAAGCGGAAGGCTTCTATTATAATTTTGCGGATACTGCCAAACCTAAAAGTGCGATCAATATCAGTGTATACCCTACTGCCGGAAAATACTATAATCGTTACAGCTTTGTATTTGATCAACATACCGGCCAACCGCTCGAAGGCAACAATCCCGTTTACGACAAAAACTATGACGAAGCTTCGGGAGCAGCCAAACTGCGAAGGATGAATTATGATCTGCATGTAGGCTCCATCCTGGGTTTGCCGGGGAAGATACTGGCATTCTTCGGTGCGTTAATTGGCGCCAGCCTGCCCGTAACCGGCTTTTTGGTTTGGTGGGGCAAACGTAAAAAGAAAAAGAAACCGGCAGCGCAGCAAGTTGTTCCATCACAAATAAAGCGTATCAAAGTGGTTACACAAGAGCCGGTAATCCCCTGAGTCGTACCAAAGCTTGCCGAAGACTTATAAAGCAATCAACCCTATTCATTCGTAATGGGTTCCTTTTTTCCTGATTGCAGTAATGAATTTCCGCATATCGTAAATAGTAAACGCTGTTCTGCTTCTAATTTCGCGCCCAAATTTTTATTCTTTTATGAAATATCTTGTATCCCTCTTTTTGATGCTGACCTGCGTCATCAACGCATCGGCAGTCAATGAGCCGGTTTCTGTTATTAAAGGAACCGTACGCAGTTCAGACAATAAGCCGGTGGCGAATGCTACAGTTCAGGTAGAAAATACCAATCGCGCCACTGTCACCGATAAAAACGGCGTATTCTATTTTCGAAAATTGGATGCGGGAACTTACACAATTGTGGTATCTTTTGTGGGAAGCGAACCAGTAGAGCAAATAGTGGAAGTGGGCAACAACGAAACTACTGACGTATTTATCACGATCAACAGCAGCTTACAGGAACTGGAAGAGATCATCATTAAAAGCGCACGCAACCGGTACAAGGTTGATGAGTTAAGTAGTTCTATGAGACTTAAAACGCCGATCCTTAATTTACCACAAAACATACAGGTGGTAACTTCTGATGTCTTGCTTGACCAACAGGTATTTGATGTGGTGGACGGAATAACACGTAACGCAAGTGGAGTAGTTCGCCAGGGGCATTGGGATAATCAATATGCCAATATAAGAATGCGCGGTTCAAAACTACCTGCTTTTAGAAACGGAATGAACATTGAGGCATCGTGGGGGCCAACGGCAGAAGATGCTATTACGATTGACCGGATTGAATTCGTAAAAGGTCCGGGAAGCTTTATGTCGGCTGCCGGTGAGCCTGGTGGCTTTTATAATGTTGTTACCAAAAAACCGACCGGACAAACCAAGGGCCTTGTTAATTTTTCTATGGGAAGTTTTAGTACCTATCGCGGCGGTTTGGATTTTGATGGTAAACTAAGTAAGGATGGTAAACTATTGTACAGAGTAGCCGCATCAGCGCAACAGAAAGATTTTTTTACCAAATATAATTACAGCAACCGCGTAGCAATAGCACCGTCTTTCAAATATCTGGTAGATGATAAAACATCTATTACATTGGAATATAATTACCAGGGATCTAAATATCTCTCCAATGGCAATTACACATTTTCTCCGAAACAATATGCCGATCCGGGTATAGGAAACAACTTTGCTTATTTTGATCCGGCTATGGAACCGGGAAAAATAAGGGATCATAGCGCATATTTATATTTCGATCACAAACTAAATGACAAATGGGAAGCGCACGCTCAGATTGCCTATTTTAATTTTAACATGAAGGCTACGAGCATGTGGGCTAATTATCTGACGGCTGACGGCGGTATGAGCCGCTACTACAGCATGTCCGATGAGGCAGGAGAAAACAGATTTGGCCAATTTTCGTTTTCGGGTGTGGAGCATACCGGTCCTGTAAAGCATACTATTTTACTGGGCGGTGACTTCTCAAACAAAAAATTCTGGGGCGATTTTCCAACGCTTAAACCGGAATTATATTTTCCGGACAGTGTTTTGTTTAATGTGTATAATCCGCGTTATGGTTTACCAGCCAGCCAGATACCTGTCACAGACAGGTCGAAAAGTGTTTACACAAGAGCTGCGGGCGGAAATTATATAAGTGTAAACACACAAGCTTCTTTTTTTATACATGACGAATTAGCCTTTTTCAAAGAACAGTTGCGCTTGTCACTGGGACTGAGGTATACCGATATTAAAACCGTTGGGAAAACGGCAGCGGCATCTCAAAATGATGGTGTTTTTTCGCCCAGAGTAGGCTTAAGCTATTCTATCACAAAAACAACTGCAGTATATGCTCTGTTCGATCAGACATTTGTGCCTGCACCAGGAGTTGATTTTTTTGGCAACACCTTTAAACCTATTCGTGGCAATGATATTGAAGGTGGAATTAAAAAGGAGTGGTTTGCAGGAAGGTGGATGTCTACCATATCCGTTTACAATATTAAAAGAAAGAACGCCCTTGTGCCCGATCCGGATGCGTCTCATGTAGTAGGTAACCAAACATTCAGTATCCAAGCAGGAGAAACCACCTCTAAAGGAATTGAAGTTGATATTGTAGGAGAGATCTTACCAGGTTTAAATCTGACCGCTAATTACGCATATACCGACTCAAGAATAACCAAGGCGTCTTCTACTCCAGCATCTGCTGCCACTGTTGGCAACAGAACCACCAATGTTCCTTATAACGTAACTAATTTCTGGTTACAGTACCGGGTGCAGAAAGGCATTCTAGAAGGATTCGGAGTTTCTGGGGGAGTACAGTCTCAAACCGGTCGTACGATGGGCACATCAAAAACAACTAACTTCCCTGACTACTTCAGGGCTGATGGGGGTATCAGTTATCAGAAAGGCCGCTATGCGATTTCAATGCTGGTGAACAACCTGCTGAACCATCAGCGACTGATGACTGCGGGTTCCATGACAACCCCCTCTGCTGCATTGGCCGCTTCTAAAGGAGCTGTTCCTTATTATTCATACATCGTTGAAGCCCGCAGAAATATGAGAATCGGTATTACCTACAGGTTCTAATGAGTTTTACTTGCAATCATAATTAAGAAAAAGAGGCGATTGTTCGCCTCTTTTGTTTTGTAAGCAGGGAGCAAACCAAGACAGTTCATCAGATCGTTACCAGCACTTCATGTTCACCACCTTCGGCATTCAGCAATATAAATGAATCGCCGGTCTCATTTCCGTTGATGGCGATCCTGACGCTGCCATTCTTCAGCTCATTCACCACCCTGATCTTATACAGGGTTGGGCCGAAATTGTAATTCACCTCAAACTCAGGCCAGCTATCGGGTATACAGGGATCAATATAAAGCTCATTCCCCTTTTTCTTTAGTCCTAATATATGCTCCAGCGCCAACTGGTACGTCCAGCCGGCAGAGCCGGTATACCAGGTCCAGCCGCCCCGGCCTTCATGAGGCGCTACCCCATACACATCCGCCGCCATTACATAGGGCTCTACCTTATACTTTTGCGATTCTGTATTATTCACTGCGTGGTTTACCGGGTTAACCATAGAAAACAGTTCCCATACGCGCTCCCGGTCTTTCTTGATCGCAAAAGCCATCATCGTCCATATAGCGGCATGGGTATACTGTCCGCCGTTCTCTCTTACACCAGGCACATATCCCTTTATATAACCCGGGTAGAGATCTGACTTATCAAAAGCCGGTGTCAATAATTTAATGATGCCATTCTCACGGTCTACCAGGTGTTCATTTAAAGAAGCCATCGCCTGTTCAATTCTTTCCGGTTCCCCCGCACCTGAAATCACCGACCAGCTTTGCGAAATGGAATCGATACGGCATTCCTCGTTTTGAGATGATCCCAGAGGTGTACCGTCATCAAAGTAAGCCCGGCGGTACCATTCTCCATCCCAGGCGTTGTGGTTGATGTTTTCCTTCAGCTTTTCGGCCTGGCTGATGCACTTAATATGAAACTCCTGGTCACCAAAATCTTTGGCAATTACTGCAAATTTCATTAACACATCATATAAGAAAAAGCCCAGCCACACACTTTCTCCTTTACCATGCTCCCCTACTTTATCCATTCCGTCATTCCAGTCTCCCGAACCAATCAGCGGCAGGCCGTGCTCACCAAATTTTAATCCGAATTCGATCGCTCTTTTACAGTGGTTGTACACCGTTTCCCATTCGTTCAAAAACACGGGTAAATCGTAATAGCTTTCTTCGTCGGGGCGCAAAGGCCGGCCTTCTATATAAGACACATATTCATCTAATACTTCTTTGTCATTAGTTGTTTCAATATAACGGGCAGTTACGTAAGGCAGCCACAGGTAATCGTCGGAGCAGGTAGTGCGTACCCCGCGCCCGGTTGGCGGATGCCACCAGTGCTGTACATCACCTTCCTTGAATTGCCGGGATGCGGCCAGTAATATCTGCCCTCTGGTAACATCGGGGCGGGTATGCATCAATGCTAAAGTATCCTGCAACTGGTCTCTGAATCCAAAAGCACCGCCAGACTGATAGAAGCCGCTTCTGCCCCAAATCCTGCATCCCAGCGTTTGATACACCAGCCAGCCATTGGTGATTACATTAAATGCCTCATCCGGTGTTTTAATATACACATTGCCTAAAACCTGGTTCCAGGTATCGTGGATCTTCGATTGTACTTCATGAACCGTATCTGCATTTTTGTATTTGGCCGCCAGCACTCTTGTATCATGCTCTGATTTGCCACTACCCAACCTGAAGACCACTTCCTTTTCTTCGTCCGGCAATAGCTCTACCCCTATTTGGATGGCCGTACAGGGATCTAAAGCTGAGCCATACCTGTTGGATAACTTCTCCCTGAACAAGCCTTCCGGATTGGCCAGTGATCCGTTTCTGCCAATAAATTCTGTACGGTCGCAGGTATAAGACCTGCTGGTTCCATCTGCATCAAAAAAAGAAATTCTTTCAGCAAAGGTGCTGTTATAATGATTGCGTGCAAAAAGCACCCCTGTCTCCAGGTCTTTCTCCGTCACCACGTGCATACGCGTACTGGTAGCAGTGTCTCCTAATACCCATTCGACATAACCGGTAACCGAAAGCTTTCTCGGCTTTTCTGATATATTTTTCACTCTTACAACCGTGAACTTCACGGCATCCTCCACATCTACAAAAACCCACATCTCTGATTTAATACCAAAGGCGATGTGCTCGTAAACCGTGTAGCCAAAACCATTACGCGTTATATAGGGCTTACCGCTTGCTGAAGGCAGCGGAGCCGGAGACCAATACTTACCGCTGATATCATCCCTGATATAAAACGCTTCTCCTGTTTTGTCAGAAACCGGATCATTCTTCCATGGCGAAAGGCGGTAAGAATGGGCGTTTTCCGCCCAGGTGTAGCCTGATCCGCTTTCCGAGATCATGGTACCAAATTCGGGATTGGCAATAATATTAACCCATGGTGCCGGAGAGGTTTGTCCTGGTTGGGTTAATATAAAATATTCTTTACCATCTGCAGTAAATCCGCCTGTACCATTGTTAAATGCGAGGTTACCGGGTAACTGAACCTGTTCGTCCGACTCAAATAAATGATGACCGGCAACCCTTAAAGCCGGGGGTAACGCTTTAACCGGCTTTTGCTTGCTCATCTGCTCCTGCAGGCTACCGGCGTTGTCATAAAATATTAACCGGGCCACGGTTTGAAAGAGCACCCTGTCTTCGGTAGAAAGCTGGTCGCCCTGGCGGATAAAAATGCCGCCCGGCTGATCCACTGTAGCGCCACCCATGGCGGTTACAAAGCCCATGATCTGGTCGTGCAGCAATTGCCGGTAGGTGCCAAAGTCATCGTTCCATATAATCAGGTCAACAGCTAATCCTTTCATCCGCCAGTAAGAATGTGCTTTGATCAGCTGCCGCACTAATGACGTATTGTCGCTATCCTGTACTCTTACCAACACTACAGGAAGATCGCCGGATATGGAGTAGCCCCAGAGTCCCGACTGGCCTTTTCTGTTCCCCGCGATAATATTGGATTCGGCGCGGTGGAGAGGATTGGCGTATAAGATATGGCTGGCAATAGAATTAAACAGCTGGGCCTCCGCCTCACTGGCATTGATCTGCCTCAGTAATACCTGGCTATGTGTCCATGACAATTCGAAAGCGCGGTTTTTTAAATACATGTCACCGTACTTACCGATCAGGTGCTGACAGTTATCCTGTGTTTCGCTCATACCAATCACAATCTCAAACGTTGCTGTTTGCCGGGGCTTCAGTGTGATCCTGTATTTTATCGCGGCAACCGGATCCAGCACAGAACCATCTGTACCAGACATAGGGCCGTTCTTAACTACCGATAGCGGCGCCGCCAGTGAGCGTGTTCGCCCGATGAAACGCATCCGGTCGCTTTCAAAAGAGATGGCTTCCTGCTCCGCACCGGTTACATTCATCATAAAAAACATCCATGGGGGCTGCTCATTTTTAGACCTGGCTCTACGGGTACAAAGTATGGCTTTATCGTTTTCGCTGATCCTGGTCTGAACAAACAGATTGCTAAACGCGGGATGTGCTTCATCGGCTGCCTGTGGCGCTATTACAACTTCTGTATACCCTGTCACCTCAAGCGTCTTAACGCTACTGCTTTTATTGGTTATTTTTATACGCCTGATGGATACATCATCTTCCGGCGATACCACAATATCAGTCTTTGTCTCGAAGTCTTTATTCACACGCCTGAACTCCACATGGCCTTGGGAGAAAATGGTCTCATCTGTCTCCAGCTTCTTACGGGTGGGCTGATAGGTGTTAGACCAGAGCTCCTGGCTGGATACATCTTTAATATAACAGAAGGTGCCCCAGCTATCTTCTGTTACATCTTCGCGCCAGCGCGACACTGCCAAATTCTTCCAGCGGCTATAACTGCCACCGGAATTACTGATCGCCATGTGATAACGGCCATTCGATAACAGTTGCACTTCCGGCACTGTTGTGTTGGGTGTTTTTATAATCCGGATGTGAGCCTCGTGGCTGGCTACCGTTTTGCCGGTAGCGCTGTCATCCTGTGTATAATAGTTGGTGGCTTTGGGCGCTTTTTCCTTCAGCAGCAGTAAGGCCGACTGAAATTGCGGATCACGCTCGAACCTTTGCTGCATTTTTTCGCCCAGCAACAAACGGGCGATAGATAAAAAGCCCATACCCTGGTGGTGTGCCATAAAAGAACGTATAATAACATTTGTTTTACCTCGCGGCATACGGGATGGCGTATAATCTACGGCTTCATAAAAACCGTAACGCCCCTCAAACCCGTTCTTCGACAAAACCAGCAGGTTCTTTAATGCAGGTTCCGGTTCTACCATCAGCGCTAACATAGTTGCATAAGGCGCAATTACCAGATCCTGACCCAGTCCACGTTTCAGGCCCGTGCCGGGCACACCGAACGCCTGGTACTGGTAATTCAAATGGGCGTCTACCAGGTTGAAGCCCGACTCGGATATACCCCAGGGAATGTCCTTTTTACGTCCATAATCTATCTGGTTCTGTATGATCCCCCTCGTGGTACGTTCGAGTAAAGTGTTTTCATACGAGGGCATTACGAGTTCAGGCATCAGGTACTCAAACATCGATCCGCTCCACGACAGCAGTACAGGTGCAGTACCATCGTTAGTGATCAGGCGACCTAATACAAACCAGCTATCCTGCGGCACTTTACCCTGCGCAATAGCCGTAAATATACCGAGCCGCGCTTCAGACGCCAGTATATCATAATAGCTCTTATCTTTTACATCTTCGCTTACATTGTAACCGATATGGAACAGGTGCTTGTCTTCGTCATACAGGAAGTCATACTCTACTTCAGCAAAGCCGGCGCATTCATTGACCAGCTTTTCAATCTTACTTAGTTTTTCCAATGCATGGCTATGGGCTAACTGTATAGCCTCCTCTGCTTTCCCGAGCCATTCGCGATGTTCAGACCGCTCTTCTTTCAACCGGCTGATCAACGGTAACAGGGTAAGTTCCAGGTCCCTGATTTCTACGAGGGACGGCATATCATGCAAACTGTTCAATGCTTCAAGCCCCGCGGGCACCGGTAACAAATCCAGCCATGGCGTTAAAAGTGATAATGAAGATTGCGCATCTGCGATCTGGGCTTCAAATTTCGACAGCCACCCCTGAACCTCTGTATTGGCTACAGCAGCTTTTACGGATACGGCCTGTTGCAATAAATGATCAAAATAGGTTTTCTGAATATCGATTTTTTCTACAGGTGACCGGTATAAGCCCTGCAGGTAAGTATCTGTTTCTTTAAAAATAGCCGTGGCGTCTGCAGCCGCATTGATAGCCGCTTTCCAGGTATGGTGTAATCCTTCATAGAATTTTTGACTAAGAATTTTATGATCCGGCAGCTCCAGTAAAGCCTGCCGTAACACCATCATATTCGCGACAAAGTTACCACTGTCCACAGCAGAGATGTAACGCGGATATAGCGGTTGCAGGTTGGTCGTATCATACCAGTTATAAAAATGACCTTTATAACGCTCCATATCGCTTAGCGCACCAAAGGTGTTTTGGGTGCGCTCCACCAGCCTGCATAAGGAAATATACCCGAAGTCGTAAGCGGATACATTCACTAAGGTGGACAAACCTATGTTGGTAGGTGAAGTTCGATGCGCCGTTACCTCAATGGGTTTCTCCTGGTAATTATCCGGTGGCAGATAATTATCTTCTGCCACTACAAAATCTTCAAAGAAAGCCCAGGTTTTCCGGCTGATCACCTGTAAGAAATCGGCGTCAGAACCGGATAGAGCAAACTCCTTCGGAGTTCTCTGCCGGCTCACGCTCCAGGCCACGGCCGGAGAAAACAACCATACCAATAAAAAAGGGGCAGCTATAAAAATTGAACCGGGCTGAAAGATTATTACTAAAGCAGCAACTGCCAATATCAGCAAAATGGCCTGCCACATATAGCCGTACGCATGGACAATTGTTTTTTTACCGCCTGCTTTTTGAGCCGCATAGGGGGTCCATTGTAATAATCTCTTTCTCGAAAACAACAAACGCCAGTTGGCCAGAAAAATAGCATCTGCATTTTTGTACGCTTCAAACGGTAATACTACGATGTTATACAATACCTGCGCTACGCTTTTCTTAAATGCATCAGCCACTTCTGTTATATGCGACCGGGAATCAAGGTCATCAGGTTTTCTAAAAAGCTGGATCGCACTGGTAACAACAGGCATAAAAAACCAGAACACTAAAAACCCTATCATCCACATGCCCGGGTTGGGAAATAGCAGCCATATCAGCACTAACAGAACCAGCATGGCAGGTGTGAGCAGGCTTCTTTTAATATTATCCCATATTTTCCATTTAGATAAAGAAGAAATATAGTTCCGTCTTAGCTTATTTTTTTCATCGGGCGCAAAAGGCAAACCCCATGTTGCTATTTGCCAGTCGCCGCGAATCCACCGATGCCTGCGACTAACATCGGTCCAATAGGTTTCGGGATAGTCTTCAAATAACTGTACATCAGTTAACAAACCCGAACGAACATAAGATCCTTCCAAAAGGTCATGGCTCAGTATACGATTTTCGGGGAACGCTTTTCCTAATACCTGCTCAAATACGTCTATATCGTAGATACCTTTTCCGATAAAAGAACCTTCTTCAAAAAGATCCTGGTATACGTCGGATACCAATTGCGTGTATGGGTCAAGGCCGGAATCATTACTATGCATGCGAGCATATATGGAGCTCGTTTTGGCAGGCAGGTTAATAGCGGTTCGGGGCTGTAAGATACCATATCCTTCCACCACTCTTTTCTTTTTCTCATTAATCACCGGCTGATTGAGCGGGTGGGCCATAGTGGCGATCATCTTCCAGGCCGACTCCCGCGGCAGCAAAGTATCGGCATCCAGGGTAATCACATATTTTACACGTCTTAAGGCAGACACATCGCCTACGATTACCGAAAAATCGTCGTGACCTGTACTGCGGAGCAAACTGTTTAATTCACCGAGCTTTCCTCTTTTACGCTCGTAGCTCATCCACACTTTTTCTTTCTTATTCCATTTACGCGAACGATGCATCAGGAAGAAACGGTCGGTATCATTTTCCCTCGCGTATTTTTGATTCAACAAGAGTATCTCTTCTTTTACATAGGCCAGCAGTTCATCATCCTGGGGCATTTTTTCCTGCGGCGCATCCGCAAAGTCTGTCAGCAGGCAATAGAATAAGTTTTTTTGAGGATTGGAAAGATATCTTACCTCCAGGTCGCTCACCAGTTCGTCTATACCAGATTTACTGCCGATCAGGCATGGAACTGCTACTATCGCGCTATATCCATCTGGTATCTTACCCGAAAAATCAAGCTTGGGCAACGGCCTGGGTTGTACCAGCATGGTAGAGATCCAATTAATTACCACGGTAGCGAAATGGCCCAATATCACAAATAACAGAACACCTGTTATAATACTTAACCATACAGTTCCTGTTTCCCGGTAAACACTTCCCGCTAACAAAATACTAACGGCAAATGCAAAAAGGAAAGTAGAACCTGCGTAAACAGACAGCCGTTTTTTTCTTAAAAACTGTTTCAGCTGATCTTTAAAGTCTAATTGCGTGCGCGCTTTTTTTAACAGTTCATCCCGTCCTTTATCTACTAGAAAATATCCCACATGATGCTGCCGCTCAGGAGCTCCCGTTTTTTTTCTTTTCGTAGCCAGGCTGATAGCCAAAGCGGCTACTTCATGCTCGGCAACCTTTGACTTTTTACCGATCCATTCTATTACATGCCGGTAACAGTCCCGGGTTTCAAAATCCATAAGCGGATAAGTGCCTGTAACATCCTTTTGCAGTACCTGCTCTACCACGCTTACACTTTCTACAAACTCCTTCCACTCGGTCGTTTTCAAAAGCCTGATACTTTCAATACTGTTGCGCATCGACACCTGGTCTGCAGCCTGGCTCTGGTTGTGTATATTTACCAGCTCGGCAACCGAGTGGCCGGTATCTGAAAGCTGCTGCTCGATCCAGGATAAGGGTATTGCCAGTCCCTGGCCTTTTCCCTGCATACGCCGGGTGAACTCGGCTACAAAAGCGCTGGTCAGCGAAATATCACTCTTCGCCATTTCGGCGGTGGCTATAATAATACTGCGCGGCTCGGTTTGCGCAATTTTTATAAACTCCTCCGACCAGTAAATAGCATCGTTCTTATCAAGTCGATCGATAGCAATCCGGGATGCAATGCGCCTTATGTTCTCTATAATAGCAAACCGCAACATAATAGGAATAGCCCATAATTCGCCCAGCGTGAGTACATTCTCAGTTTGATAGCCATTGATAAAAGCAGTAAGGTTGGCTATATCAATGCGGCCGTCGCTATGAGAAATGATTTCAAGCGCTATGTCATACACCCGTGGCATGCCGGCCGATTTGCCTTTGGCCAGAATAGGAAGCGTTTGACTGTAGCCTTTTGGCAGGTGTTTTCGTGAAATATTGATCTGCTCCTTAATAAGATAGAGGTTGTCTAAAAACCATTCGCTCGCAGGGGCGATCGCTTGCTTTTCTTTTATTGTTTCAGCGAGCATCTCCTGCACTTTCACGATCACATCTTCGTTATCATTCAGGCGCTTCAACACTTTGTCGGGCTGCCTGGCCGTCAGCACTTCGTGTTGGGCGGCTACTCTTACACCATGAGATTCCATTTGTGCATTGCTCAACAGGTCTAATCTGAAAGGGTCTTCATTTTTAAAAGGAAATGTTCCTTCGGAGGTAAAATACTCCCTCATCCTCGTCACAAAATCATCAACGGGCCTTGTAATTTTCATCCGGCTATTGTTTTAAAGTTCTTAATAGTTTTCGCTGTGGAAATTTTTACACACTACCGCCATCCACCGCATTTATTTTCACGGTTTACACAATTACAATTTTCAAGCCGAGATTGAGCAACCCTGCTATGAATCAATAAAATAGCCGCCTCAAACGGAGGCGGCCTGCAGATAAAACGATATTGATGTGTACCTAAATTTTGCGGATACTGATTGCAATACCGCCACTCCTGGCCAGCCGGGCCTGCAATTTTGTTTTGCTGGTAACCTTCTTTTTATAAATATGATAGCTTTGAGGATTCGTTATATAGTCGGCATTTTTTCCATCTTCATAAATGATGGCTTCATAGTTACCGGCCGGTAGAAAACCAAAATCGATGCTAAGCGTTCTTGCCTGCTCATCGGTAATACCGCCCACAAACCATTCCTCCTTTCCTTTCGCTTTGCGCGCAATTAATATATGATCGCCGGGCTCTGCGCTTAGTATTTTTGTATCGTCCCAATCAACCGCCACATCTTTTATAAACTGAAAGGCATCCGGAAATCTTTCGTAATTATCAATGATGTCTGCTGCCATTTGCAACGGGCTATACATGGTCACATATAAAGCCAGCTGTTTAATTAGTGTGGTTTGCACAAAGCGTTTATCTCCGGGGAAATAGTAATCCAGCCGGGTTTGAAAAATGCCCGGTGTGTAATCCATCGGACCACCGATCAACCTCGTAAAAGGCAGTATGGTTGTGTGGTCGGGATGGTTACCACCAAAAGCTTCATACTCGGTACCTCTTGCTGCTTCTGCAGCGATCCAGTTAGGATAAGTACGATGTAAACCAGTAAGATGCACCGACTCGTGCGAGTTAACCATTATTTGATGCTGCAACGCTTTGTCTATTACACGCTGATAATGCTGTATCATCCACTGGCTGTAATGATGCTCACCCCTTGGTATGATATTGCCTACATACCCCGTTTTTACTGCCTGATACCCATATTTGTCCATAAAAGCAAAAGCAGTATCCAAATGACGCTCGTAATTGGTTGCAGCAGAAGAGGTTTCATGATGCATGATGAGCTGTATCTTTTTGGCTTTTGCGTAACTGGTTAATGCTTTTACGTCAAAATCCGGATAAGGGGTTACAAAGTCAAACACATATTCCTTCGATTTACCAAACCAATCTTCCCATCCCTCGTTCCAGCCCTCTACCAGAACACCGTCCAGGCCATGTTTGGCTGCAAAGTCGATGTACTTCTTTACATAATGGGTATTGGCAGCATGTGTACCGTTGGTTTGCAATTGGGAGTAATCCGTTTTGCCCAGGTGTACGTTATTAATATTGGCATAGCTCCAGGTAGATTTGCCCATGATCATCTCCCACCACACACCTATGTACTTTACAGGTTTTATCCAGTCCGTACTTTCATATTTTGTGGGTTCATTCAGGTTGAGTACCAGTTTAGAAGCCAGTATATCTTCCGCTTTAGTTGTAATAATAACGGTTCTCCAGGGGGTGTGAAAAGGGGTTTGTATATATCCTTTCTTCCCCTGCCCATCAGGCGTTAGATGTGAGGTTAATATAAAGTTACCGGCATCCAGGCTTAGGTGCAAAGCAGGATAATCCACTAATGCCGCTTCATGAAAATTAAGATAAAAGCCATTGTCGGTCTTCATCATCAAGGGCGTTTGCAGGGTTCCCGGTGCAATGGTTTGCGAAGCATTACCGTCATAACTTTTATCGAATAGCGCCGGCACTTCCGACAGCTTCGATGTGGTATAATTATATTCCTGTGTATCGTAATCGCCCGGGATCCACCAGGCTTTGGCGTCTCCGGGAAGTACAAACTCGGTAGCTTCTTCCTTTACAACAAAGTAATTCAGGTTGGCCTGCTCGGGAAATTCGTAACGCAGCCCCATGCCATCGTTGAACAGGCGAAAGCGTATGGCGATCTCCCGCTGGTAAGCTGGCTGTGCCAGGTAAACAATTAATTCGGTGTAATGATTCCTGATCTGCTTTACCTCGCCTAAAACCGGCTGCCAGGTTTCATCGGCCTTGTTCACTTTGTAATCCTTAATACCAAATCCTTCCTTAAAAGATGGGCCTTTATCGACCGCTAATCCCAACTTGCTCTTCAACAGCACTGGTTGATTTTTATAACTCACACTGTACACCGGAACACTGTCCTTTAACTCAAATGTAAGTTGCAGCCATCCATCCGGCGATTCTATTTTTTGAGCATTTGTTGTTACAGTAAACATTATTAAAGCAATAGCTATCCATTTTTTCATATGTACACTTTTAAGTATCGCACGAAAATAGGATATTTTCAATTAATGTGTACTTAAAACACATTAAAATATAAGTTGCTAAAGAAACCACTAACAGCATTGGGGGCATCCGGCATCGCGTTCATACTATCTTCCGTACACTAAAATGGATTCCCTAACAGCTCCCCGGTCGTAAACACCCGTGCTGTAATCCAGGTTCACCTGACGGATAGGGTTGTTCCGATCTCTTAAGCTGACGGTTCGGTTCGATTAGTTCGGTTCCATTATTAGACTCACGTCTTCCGGTTGTCGTATGCAACCGTTGCGCCATATAAGTTAATGCCCCGGCCGGTTGGTGTGTGAACAATTAGTATATCGTCCGCGGAGATCCATAGGGCACCCCTATTTCTTGAATCTGCCCGTCGCTCACCCAGGACGGCCTGGTTATCGTCCCGTGCGCGATCATAATCCCGGTCATTTTGCATATACCGGGGACTGCCAAAGCTTAGCAGCAGGGTAATAATTGCCAATAGCGGCGCCCGTTTCAATTGCCTTTTCACCTACCCAATTTATTTTTCTTAATGGTTCTATGGTTATACGACAGGGCCGGGTTGATTCACGTTGTATAGATGTCTTTAAGGCCTTGAAAAAAAATAACCGCCCCAAAAGAGGCGGTTTTACTAACCCGTCAGATAAAATATACCTGTTAAGAATTTTTCAGTTCTTCTATCTTCTCCCTGATCTTTCCTTCTATTTCTCCGGCCAATTCAGGATTATCATTTAATAAGCTTTTTACTGCATCACGGCCTTGTCCCAGCTTATCACTGTTGTAACTATACCAGGACCCGCTTTTTTGAATGATGTTCAATTCAACACCCATATCAATGATTTCCCCTGTTTTGGAAACCCCTTCTCCAAAAATGATGTCAAATTCGGCCGCACGGAACGGTGGTGCCACCTTGTTTTTTACCACTTTTACCTTCACACGGTTACCGATGGTTTCATCACCGTCTTTAATTTGCGTTTGACGACGTATATCCAATCTTACAGAAGCATAGAACTTCAATGCATTACCACCGGTAGTGGTTTCAGGGTTACCAAACATTACCCCTATCTTTTCCCGAAGCTGGTTGATAAAGATACAGATGGTATTGGTTTTGGAAATGGTAGCGGTAAGCTTACGCAAAGCCTGGCTCATCAGACGGGCATGCAAGCCCATTTTGCTGTCTCCCATTTCACCTTCCAATTCGCTCTTGGGCACCAGGGCTGCTACGGAATCGATCACTACCACATCCAACGCACCGGAAAGAATCAACCGGTCTGCAATTTCCAATGCCTGCTCACCATAATCAGGCTGACTTATTAATAGATTGTCTACGTTAACACCTAATTTCCTGGCATATACGCTATCGAAAGCATGCTCCGCATCTATAATAGCGCACATACCGCCTTTTTTCTGCGCTTCAGCTATCACATGTGTAGCGATGGTTGTTTTACCAGACGACTCAGGACCATATATTTCGATTACACGGCCTTTAGGTAAGCCTCCGATGCCTAACGCGGTGTCCAGGCCAATGGACCCGGTGGAAACCACTGCATGCGATTCAACCGCTTTTTCATTCATTAGCATTACACTACCTTTACCATAATCTTTATCGATTTTTTCCATGGTAAGCTTTAGTGCTTTAAACTTCTCGTTATTAACGTCTATTTCGGGTAATTTATCTGTCTTTGCCATAATCCAAAATTACAATTTAGCTATCTCCTGTCTAAAATAATTATCAACAACAAAACTAATATATTTAGTAGAATAATGCTAATTTATTTGGATTTATTTTTGATAAAATATGGGGCAGCAACGTATGTTTGAAAAACCGGAAAGCCCGGAGCTTCATGAAGCTTCTCTTCACCGGCAACACACACTATCGCAATTGTTAACCATATAACCTTTATATTTGAAGCTAAAACTGATTGTTTATGAAAAAACTCCTGCTATTGCTGCCAACTGTTATTATTACTTCACTTGCCACAGCGCAAACGCCGTCAGACCTGGTAATCAACAAATACAGAAATGAAAAGGGTGTGGAATTATCAGTCAACGCCCAGCCCGCCACCGGTGGCGAAAACAATTCTGTTTCAACGGTTATGAAAGAGATGACTATCTACAAGAGAGATGGCGAAAAATCAACCGGGAAACTTTACAGGAAAGTGAAAAAAGATTGCCTGAAGTTTTTCAAACATAAAGATTACGCTGTGATACAACAGGAAAAGGACGAACATGAATCATTTACGGCTTTTAAGTACACGAAAAACGGAATACTTGAAATGTGCTTTTTAACCATAAGCGATGAAATGCTGACCATAGAATTGACTCAAACCACAGGCCTGACAGAAAAAGCAATAGCCAATGCTGAATTGAATGTAAGCCGGGTTACAAGGTAGCCCTGCACAGCCCCCCTGGCACCTGATATACGGCTACGCATAAATCATACTGTCTGATAAGCTGCTCATCAAATAAAAAGCGCACCCAATTGATGCGCCTTTACCTGTTGATAGTATTTTATATAAAGCTACTCAAAATCCTTATCGGCTACACCCTCATTCAGCTTAAAGTTTTTCATTGTTATTTCAAAATTCTGTCCCATGATCGATTGAGTCATTGAACTAGGTAATTGAATGCCTCCTACCGGTGTATAATTACCAAACTCCATGGTTTGCTCTAATTCCTGCCCGCCGGCCTTGATCTTACCTTCCTGTTTCAGAAGCAAACCGGTTTTTGCAGCATAGTATTCGGTTTCTGTTTTACCGCTGGGTTTGGTTACCACAATTTTATAGGCATCTTCCCCACTTACTTTTTCAATAACCGGAGCGCTTAGCTTAAAACCTTCCGTGTTATAATATAGCTGCGGGAACAGCCCTTTGGTATCACCGGCAGCAGCTACTTCGTCAGCGCCTAATTCTTTCTTTTGTCCCATCTGCTCCTGGTACCCGGTTTTGCCGTTAAAAACCCGTTTCATCACCGTCATGCCGCCCATTGACAACTGCATCATTGATTTGTTAGGCGCCGCATTTTTCATCACTCCACCCAGTGACTGACCGCTAACATTCATTGCGATATCAGCGCTCATAGAAGTTATTTTCCCCAACGCTTCTTTACCACCAATTGCCGCAATATATTTATCGATTACAGCCTGCGCCGTAATGTTCTTATCAACGTTAGCTGACGGAGCGATAGCGGCTTCCGTTACAGGGGCTGCATAAATATCGTACAATTTTACCGGGTAGCCCAGCTTGCTTAAACCGTCTTTAACCGCTGAAGCCTTCCCTACAACCACGATACGCGTGTCGGCGCTGTTCAGGTATTGCTGTGCTACACGCTTAATGTCTGCTACAGTTACGGCGTTGATCTTTTGCAGGTAGGTTCTGTAAAAGTCGTTAGGCAGTCCGTTGATCAAAATGGTAGTGGCGTAGCTGGCAGTGGTCTGTGGATTTTCCATACGCATGGCAAACACCCCATTATATACTGCTTTGGCAGTAGCCAGTTCTTCTGCCGTGATCTTTCCCTCTCTCATATTGTTGATCTCCCTGATGATTTCCGCTACAGCACTATCCACTTTATCATTACGTACTGAAGCGCCGGCTTTGAACATCGTCTGGTAACGATCTGATGGAAGATTGCTATAACTGCCATAAGTGAAGCCATGTTTCTCACGGAGGTTCATGAACAACTTGCTTTCCGCTCCGCCACCCAAAATATGATTAGCCAGTACCAGGGCATGGTGATCGGGATTGCTGTAAGGATTATTGATCAGGTTGGCTACAGAAATTTCACTCTGCACAGCAGAAGGCACATCAATCAGGTCGATCTCTGTTTTCGAAGGGTTGGCCACCGGTGTATTTTTAGCGATCTCAATTTTCTTTCCCGTCCAGCTGCCAAATGCTTTGGTGGCATATTCCCTCGCCTGCGCCGGTGTGATATCACCCACAAAGGTTAAAATGCTGCTGGCCGGGCTCAGGTATTTTTGGTAGGCCGCTTTAACATCGTCAAGCGTAACCGTCTCTGTTGTCTGGATGGTTTGAAATTCACCTCTTGCGGTATGCTTGCCAAAAGAGATAGCGTTGACTACTCTCGCAGAAATAGATTTGGCATTTTTCTCCTGGGATTTCAGGTTGGTTACCGCCTGCGATTTCAGTTTATCAAAATTTTCTTTTTCGAAAGCCGGGTTCATTAACGCATCAGCCATCAATAGGAGGCTAGGTTCAAAATACCGGTTTAAGGCTGATACATATCCACCGCCCGAATTTAATGAAACAGAAGCACCCATCACTTCCACTTTTTCGTCAAATGCTTCTTTAGAAAGATTTTTGGTGCCTTCGTTCAGCATATCACCCATCAAGCTAATCACACCCGCTTTATCTCCTTCTACAATATCACCCCGGTTGGTAGAAAGACTCGCCGTTATTTTAGGCAATTTATGATTTTCTACCACCAGTACGGTCATGCCGTTAGGTAAAACAAATTTAGCCGGATCAGCAATTTTAATGACAGGAGCAGGCCCTTCTTTTGGCTTTTTGCTTCTGTCTATTGTTTGTGCAAATGCCGCAGTACAAAACAACAGAGCAGCAGCTGCTATAAAAACTTTTTTCATAACTTATTATTTATTGCTTGCGCAAGTTTTTTAAAATACATTTAGATAACGGGACCCATTATTTGGCAGCTTCCTCTTTTCTGGAAGGCAAATAATAAAGCACTACGCGCTGATCTTTATTCAGGTATTTTTTGGCAACATCCTGGATGTCCTGGCGGGTTATAGATTTAATGAGATCTAGCTCCGTATTCAAATAATTGGTATTACCGTGGAAAGTGTACCCGCTTGCCAGGCTTTCCGCAATTCCCATCATCGTATTGTTGCCGCTCACGAAGTCATTTTCTGCCTGGTTTTGTAGTTTGGTGAACTCGGTCTCAGAGATAAGAGAGGTTTGCAGCTTGGCTACTTCTTCGTCCATATCAGCCAGCAACTGATCCAGGCTCTGGTTACCATTAGGTATCGCAAAAGTCATGTAAGCACCATAATCTTCCAGCGTATAATTGAAGGCCTGTACCGCTACTGCATTTTTCTTTTGGTCGACCATTTTTTTATACATGCGGCTGCTTGCACCTCCGCTTAAAATTTGTGAAGCCATATCCAGCACAATAGCATCACGCTCCTTCATACCTACCGTACGGTAAGCGGCTACTATCGCGGGAATCTGGATATTGGCATCGTATGCCGTGTCAATGATCTGTTTGGTAACAGGATCTTCTTTGATATTGACTCTTTCAATAACAGGGCCTTTGGGAATGGGCCCAAAATAGGCTTCCACCAACTTCTTTGTTTTAACCGGATCGATGTCTCCTGCCACAACCAGTACTGCATTGTTAGGGGCATAATACTTTTTGTTGAATGCTAAAAAGTCGGGCAATCGGGTATTATCCAGGTCTTCCATACTACCGATAATAGGCCAGTGATAAGGATGTTTGGTAAACAGCTTATTAAAGACAGAGGCGATCAGGTTCCCATAAGGTTGATTATCGATGCGCAATCTCTTTTCCTCTTTTACCACCTCGTTCTGCGTTTTAACGCCTTCCTCGTTAATTACCGGGTGCAGTAACCTTTCGCTTTCCAGCCATAAGCCGGTTTCGAGCTGGTTACTGGGAAACGCTTCAAAATAATAAGTACGGTCCTGGCTGGTATTGGCGTTGTTTTGGCCGCCATTTTGGGAAACGATCTTCATAAACTGGCCCTTCTTAATGTTCTTAGATCCTTCAAACAGCAGGTGTTCGAAAAAGTGCGCCATTCCGGTATGTCCGGGTACTTCATCTTTGCTCCCTACATGGTACATGACCGAGGTAACTACCACGGGCGCTGTGTGATCCTCATGCAGCACCACGCGCATGCCATTACTCAAATCGAATTCTGTAAACTTTACCTTTTGCGCCATAGCGGGCAATGTACCTGCCAGCAACAAAAGGGCAATGTTGATTTTCTTCATCTGATTTTGTTAAGAATTAAACTAAAAATATAAAGAACAGGTTGCCTGTTAGTTGGGCAAAACTAACGCCAACCCGTGTGCCATAGATTACCACTTATATAATATTTAAACAATCAGCCTTGCAACGCCCTGTAATATAAATATACACATCAAAACGACGCGCTCCAAATACATTAAGAAAAATAATCAAGCTACCCAGGCCGCAATAATAACAGCAAGTGCCCCTACACCCAGGCCCATATAGTACTCGCGTGGTGTATGCGCCGATAGCAACAGGCGGGATGTACCTACCAGCCCGGTAATAAGTATAGCCACTGCCATGTAAATAGTGATGTTGGTGGATGACGGATTGAAACTTAACAGGCAAAGAAAGGTGGTTGCAGTACCCAGCCCGATACCGTGCATACTGATCTTTAAATAAATATTGGACAGCAGCCCCATTGAAGAAGCCAGGAAAACACTTAATGCAAACACAATCAGGTAATTAGGCGCACCTGGCAGCCCCCTCCATACATACCAGATCCAGAAATACCAGATGTTACAAATAATAAATGGAATAACCCGGTCTTTTCGCTCCTTTAGCTTAATAGAACTGATCAGGTTCAACCCCTTTAAAAGCAATACACTTATGAGGGGAAAAAATGTATAGTTGATAAATGCTCGGCCCAGGGTCAATACTTTCTCGGGGCCTGATGCACCTATAAATAAAAAAGGTTCTACAAATAAGAGGAACGCTATTACATATAGCGGTACAAACACGGGATGAAACAGGTAGGACAGAAAATTGGCAATTGCCCTCAAAACCGGGTTCGGGCTATAAGGAGGTTTTTCGTCTGCCTCCTGCAGCCCCCCGGGCGTTATATAAAGTTGTGTAGACATATTGTATTCCGGCCGCAAAAATAATGGAATTATTTCCAGATTAGGGGTGGCTGCTTCTGCAAGGCGCCATTCGGCTTCCCGTTACCCGGCGCTGTATGCTTTTACGGTGCTCCCATACCATAAATAACCGGTAATAACAGGTATATCTACGGGTAAACGATTATTTTTACAGTACATGCCTATGCGATTTAAATTGACGCTGTGCGCTATATGGCTTTTCGGACAGGTGGTTGGTTGGGCCCAACCTAAAACGATTGCTCCTTATATTGATGCCTGGAAAAAAACCGGTAAAGACCAGAGTTATGCCTCCCAGGTATTTTTCGACGCCCTTCGCATCACTAAAAACGACCCCGTTGCTGAAAAACGTTACTGGAATGACATCAGCCAGCTGCATCATTACCTGGAGAGGCATCCGGACCGGAGGCTGGGCGTTCGTTTAATGATGTTTGAAATAATGGCAGCAAGGGAACATGGGCTGGCACCCCGATACTATAATATTATAGACAGCGTTATTAAAATCGCCTACCCTCTTAACGATCCCCAGTTAAATGCTGAGCTCTATAGCATCAGGGCCGATATACCGCCATCAGATGAAACACATCTGCTTTACAACCTGAAAGCTGTTGAAATTCAACGCAGCATAGGATTTTCATATTTTCCCTATATACACAACCGTTTTTTCGGCATCAGCGCTGTTTTATTCGGCCAGAGCAATTATACCCAATGTATAGCCTACGGCAAGGAGGGGCTTAAAACCTGGAATTTAGACAGTGTTCACCGCGACCCGAGGGTGTATATTTTCCAGCTTGATTTAATAGGCGCCTCCTATCTAAATTTAAACAAACCCGACAGCGCCCGACGGTACTATCATCATATAATAGCATCTGTATCGAACGATACAGATCCCCGGTTTATCAAATTATGGACAGGAATAGCGAAGGGTAATATAGGTCGAACCTATACCAGCGGGGGACAATTCGATGCAGCGGCCCCTTTATTGAACGCCTACCTGCAAGCCAGCCGGGAATGTGGAGATCGGCTCAATATTGCCATAGCACAAAATGCGCTATCCACGCTCTATTATAAACAAAAAAAATACAGCATTGCGGCCAGTTTTGCTGCCGGAGCACTGGCCGTGGCTATGGAGCATCAGCTCAACACCGAATTAATCAGCTCAACGGCCCTGCTCGCCCGTATTTACCGCATTCAAAGAAATATCGACAGTGCTTTTTATTATTATGAGCTGGAGAACCGATACAAACAGCAGGAGAAAGAACGACTGAAAAAAAGCGAGTTGAGTGTCGTTAACGCACAAATTGCATTTGACAACCTGCAACACTCCTTAATTCTTGCGCAGGCTCCGTTAACCGCGAAAAAAGCCTTCGCAATGCTATACTGGCGGGCATCCTGCTGCTTACGGTTATTATGCTGCTTTTATACAATAAAAAAAGGATCCGTGATCAAACCAGGCTCAGGGAAGCAAGAGCGCAGCACGCAAGGGCCGAGCAGGAGGTAACAGACGCCAGGGATAGAATTGCTGTTTTTACCCGCCACCTTATTGATAAAAATGATCTTATCCATTCGCTCCGGGTGCAGCTCGATCAGTCGAAGGATATAACTTATGAAGTAAGCGAAAAGCTATTGGCAGAACCGCTCCTCACGGAAGGAGGTTGGGAAAATTTCCGGCAGGAATTTTCGAAGGCCTATCCTGTGTTTTTTCAACAACTCAGGGACCGATATGAAGGAATTACACCAGCTATGGAACGACTTGCAGCGCTTATTTTCCTGCAGCTTAATAATTATCAAATCGCCAATGCGCTGGGTATTGGTAAAGAAAGCGTTTCCCGTAGCAAAAGACGCCTGAGAACTGTTTTAAAGCTGGCAGCAGCGGAAAGCCTGGAAGATCATATAAAAACCTTCGCCACCAGGAGCTGACCCCTCTTCACTACCTGGTGATGGTCCTGCAATTGCACGCCACGAATTTTCGCGCAGGTTACCATGAAGGCCATCTTTGTGGGAACCCGACCCGCAAAACCGCTCATCATATCTGTGAAAGAAACAAAAGTGCCAATTGACCGCGCGCTTAGCCATTGATTTTAAAAAAAAAACCAATTGTCCGGGTTTTGTCCGCCGCTTGTCCGCATTTCATCCTTTCGTCGTTTTGGGGCGTGTCATACAAAGCTGCACCTTTAGCTCCCGCAAATAAATAAGCATCAGAAACCGTCGGATGCCCATTAATCTTAATCTGCTTTTCAGCCCCATTCAAATTTAGGCGATGATGAAAAAATTATTACCCGTTTTACTTGTGTTCAGCTTCTTTCCCCTGCTGCTTTTATCTCAAACCATTTATGTAAACCATGCCGCTACAGGGAGTAATAACGGCAGTTCGTGGCAAGATGCTTATCAAAGTCTTACAACAGCGTTGACTGCCGCTCATGCGAATACTTCTGTCACACAAATATGGGTAGCAAAAGGAACCTATTATCCTTCTACAACCAATAACCGCGACCATTTTTTTAATATCAGGAGAAATAACCTACAGGTATATGGCGGATTTGCGGGTACCGAAACGAATTTAACACAACGAAATGCCGTTGCCCATCCAACTATCCTAAGTGGTAATATTGGCGAAACAACTTCCATTATTGATAATAGCTATCACATCATGGTAATTGAGTTGAATCCTTCCAACCCACAGCCTATAGACAACTCACTGATCATTGATGGTTTTACGTTTTCGGAAGGAAACGCCGACGCAGGCAGTGTTTTCAATTCATTATACCCGCGATATACCGGCTCTTCCCTGTTCATTTCCTGCAATTTCAGCTCCATCAATATTACACCGTTGATTCGCAACTGCATTTTTACAGATAACCGCGCCTTTTCCAGCGGAGCATTAACTTACTATGGCATATCTTCCGGCGGCAACACTTTTACTGTAGAACAATGTACTTTTCAAAACAATTACGCAGGATATTCAGGAGCCGCAATCGATATCATGCAACTCGATGCTGCCGGGTACGGAGTTCCCGGTGTGTTTTCAGCAGCTGTTGAGAAGTGTTCCTTCTTAAGTAACTCGGTAGATAATTATTCGCAGGGCGGCGCCAACGGCGGAGTGGGTGCAGGAATTAACACTTTTGGCCAGGGTACTTTAAAGATTAATAATACCACATTTATCAATAATACAATAGGACCTGCCACCAGTTTTGCCGGTACCTATAAAGGTACCGCCGTATCGGTTAGAAATGGCGGTAATACAACCATTGTGAATAGCCTGGCCTATGCCAGTAATAACTATGTTCCTTTTTACAACATTCAATCAACCCTTACTTTCGTTAATGCTACCGTATACAACCCTGGCAGCAGTGCGCTGGATGTGAACAACCCTGTAGCAAATAGCATTTACAACTCTATATTATGGACAGATAACAGTGCAGCCGATATTATAGCGGTAAGCAGTGGCAGCCCGACCATCAATATTGAAAACGCCATCCTTAATGCAACGCATCAGGGTACGATAACCGGTTCCAATATAACAACAACTGACCCGGCGTTTGTCAATCCCGCCTCAGGCAACTTTAGCCTGCAACCGGGGAGTCCGGCCATCAATTCAGGCAATGGCACTTTTTACGACAACAGCATCTATGGTAACGGCGACCTCGGAGGTAATCACCGTATTGCCCAGGCATCTATTGATATAGGCGCCTATGAAAGTAATTCGACTGCGCTGCCTGTTATGTTCGGAGCGATATCTGCCGCTGTGAAAAACGGGCAACTTTGGGTTAATTGGTCCACCCAATCGGAAATTAACAACGATCGCTTTGAAATAGAAGTATCGGCGGACGGCCAGCTGTTTTCCCAAATTGCTTCGATTGAATCAAAAGCGCTTAATGGCAATTCTGCAACATCGATAAATTATACATTTAACGACAGCCTTGCCGGCCTGCAGTCTCAGTTGCAGATGAGTGTGTTTTACCTCTTGCTATTGCTGCTGACAATTCCTTTAAAAAGGAAGAAAATGATCGCATTGGTGTTTATAGTTTTACTGGCGGGTATCATCAGTTGTTCAAAAAGCGGTACTGCAACAACCGATAAAAACCCCAGGATTTATTTAAGAATTGCTCAGGTAGACAAAGATGGGAAAAAAGAATACAGCAAAACTATTGCCGTAGTGAATCAATAAAAAAGGCGTCAACCGGAGATAGGGTTGGCGCCTTTTCCTGCTACCTTAATGGTTCTAATTCGCCTTCAGGTACTGATCTAAAAACTGTTCCTGCTCCCATAGTGTGTGCAATATATTTTCCTTTGCAGCATATCCATGGCTCTCCTTGGGTAGTATCACCATCCTGGCCCGACCTCCGAGCCCTTTAATGGCCTGGAAATAACGCTCTGTTTGCAATGTAAAGGTGCCGGGGTTATTGTCGGCTTCTCCATGAATCAGCAAAATAGGCTTTTTAATTTTCTGTGCATTCATAAATGGAGACATCGTATTGTAGATCTCCGGCACATCCCAGTAATTACGTTGTTCGCTCTGGAAACCAAACGGGGTAAGGGTTCTGTTGTAAGCACCGCTACGCGCAATGCCACAGGCATAATCGTTGGAGTGGGTAAGCAGGTTAGCTGTCATGAATGCCCCGTAAGAATGCCCTCCTACAGCCACTTTACCACGATCAATATACCCCAGTTTATCTACCGCATCAATAGCTGCGCGGCCGTTGGCAACGAGCTGCTCAATAAAATTATCATTGGGCTCTTTGGTTCCTTCCCCGATGATGGGGAACGAAGCATCATCTAAAACAGCATATCCTTTGGTTACCCAATATACAAACGATCCATAATAAGGGAATGTAAATTCATTGGGATTCTTATCACTTTGGCCGGCACTGTTTTTATCCTTAAACTCCTGTGGATAAGCCCATATTAACAAGGGCAACTTTTCTTTCTTTGTTTTATCATACCCTGCAGGCAGGTATAAGGTCCCGGAAAGATCCACACCGTCAGCACGCTTATAATGAATAACTTCCTTATGAACATTCGCAATGGCTTCAAACGGGTTTTTATTAAAGGTGATTTGTACAGGCGCTATCTTCTTTTTGTAATTGCGGAAATAGTAATTGGGATATTCATTGGAAGACTGTACCTGTACCAAAGCTACGCCGTTTTTAAAGTCTTCTATGGAATAGATGGTTTCCATTTTATTTTTAGCAGTGCTCTGGTATAGCCGTTTTTTTTTAAAAATATTTATGCGAAAAACATAGATAAAATGAAAAATAACTTATTTGGTTAAACCATTTAACATTAAAAAAAAAATATACCCATATATTGACAAAAACC
>JBQGCI010000033.1:0-1971 GCA_052038405.1 Acinetobacter pittii | reverse complement strand
TGATTGCTTCTTTGTTTAGTTCTGGAAGCCCGTATACAAATTGTTGTTCTTGATACGCAGTATTTGCTCGAAGACGATAATCCTGCGAGAGATCAATAATTATCACGGAAGCATCGACTGTATTTGCTTCCAAAAATTTACGCGCGTCACCATGGCCGACACATAAAAACAAGACATCAACATCCGAATGAAAATCAGAAGAGAAGGTCAATTCAGTATCTCCAAATAAATCATTGTGCACTTCATATAACTTATTTCCTGCATTGGAAGCGCTATTGGCAAATACGATTTCCACCCCAGGATGATAAATCAATACACGTAATAACTCACCACCAGTATATCCTGCCGAACCGATTATTCCTACTCTGATCATTTTCTTGAATTTAGTATTTAGGTATACGTTATCAAATGTCGTGCAATGTATTTTTCCCAACGAATTTTACCGTAGGAAAAAACACATTGCGTAAACACATGTCAATTATTTCTTATTCACTTTGTGCCAAATAATGGTTTGATTTCCAAAAATCTTAGAGAAACCTTTCACATCATCACCCGTGTAGCCTTTATTCATTTCACCATAGCTACCAAATTTATTGGACATCAAGTCATGCTCAGACTCCACACCAATGACCACAAAGCGGTACGGATGAAGTTCAACAATCACTCGACCAGTAACTGTTTCTTGTGAAGATTGCAAGAATGCCTCAATATCGCGCATAACAGGATCGTGCATCTGGCCTTCGTGCATATAATTTCCATAGAAAGCAGCGATTTGATCTTTCCATGATAGCTGCCATTTAGTCAAGGTATGTTTTTCCAGGGTATGGTGTGCCTTAATTAAAATGACAGAAGCTGCTGCTTCAAAACCTACACGTCCTTTGATACCAATGATGGTGTCACCGACGTGGATATCGCGGCCTATACCATACGGCTGTGCAATTGCCTGCAGTTCTTGAATAACTTTAACGGAAGCCATTTTCTCACCATTTAATGCAACAGGCTCTCCTTTTTCAAAATCTATTGTAATTTGCTGTGGCTCTGAAGAAGTCACTGGAGTCGGCCAAGCCGATTCAGGCAAATATTGATTGGAAGTCAATGTTTCTGCTCCACCAACAGAAGTACCCCAAAGGCCTTTGTTGATTGAGTACTTTGCTTTTTCAGCAGAGTATTCTACACCATGTTTATTCAAATACTCGATTTCGGCTTCACGCGATAATTGCAGATCGCGGATCGGTGTGATAATTTCGACTCCAGGAATCAAGGTTTGGAAAATCATATCGAAACGTACTTGGTCATTTCCTGCACCTGTAGATCCATGGGCAACACATTCAGCACCTATTTTCTTTGCGTAATTGGCAATTGCTGTTGCCTGGCATACACGTTCAGCGGATACTGACAGCGGATAGGTTGCATTTTTTAACACGTTGCCGAAAATCAAAAATTTAATAGTTTCGCGGTAATAGTCTGCGGTTTCATCTATAGCTGTATGGGATTTCACGCCTAATGCATAAGCGCGTTCTTCAATATTTTTTAATTCTTCATCCGAAAAACCACCTGTATTTACAACGACGGAATGAACTTCTAAACCTAAATCTTGTGTAAGATAGATACAACAAAATGAAGTATCCAATCCGCCACTAAATGCTAAAACTACTTTTTTCATTAGAATGTTATTTTATGAGTGTTTGTTTTCAACGGCTGATTTAAGCTCGTTTCACTCGGTTTTTATTTTTATGTCGAGCGGACCATGAACAGATCGTATTGTTACGAACATATTCATTTACATGCTACGTCTATATTTAATTTAATCTTTTAAGCCTTCGCTTAATATCCTTTTGCGACTTTATTATGTTTGGGAAAGTTGACCGCAATAAACTTATTGGCCGATTTCCAAAACTTCGCCTGAATCCGCTTTAACAGCGACTGTTTTTGGGTGATTCTTTCCAAACGTTCCTTTGCTTCATGCTTACG
>JBQGCI010000032.1:0-11988 GCA_052038405.1 Acinetobacter pittii | reverse complement strand
AGGGTATCGCTTGGTTTTATTATATTTAGTCTTGGAAAACGTATTCATAACTGACAAAGCTCAACATCGAGTAAAGTTCATTTCTATGTTTTTTGTTTATCCAAACAAAACGTAATTCATAGAATGACCCTAATGATACTTTTAAATACGTGTAAATCTCAGGTACTTAATTAATTATTACAAAAAACTTATTTTTTTATTCATATAATACTTTGTTATTGTTAAAAATATAGCAGTTGCAACTTCCTTCCGATAAACATTTTCATCATGTTTGAATCTTAATTTTTTTTCAAATATAATCTGTGTTTACTTAATTCATTAATTACATTTATTTAAACTACTATCATATAATATTCTTATTCTGCATTAAATGTGTTTTATTTTTATCCGAGGAAGTACTTATGTAATATAGTTTATCATTGTTATAAAATAATTTTTATTAACGTTAAATTTCAACAACAGTTAGTAAAAAGTTACAGTTATAAAAAATATTAACATTGAGGAAGTACTGCAACTTTAGAAACCTCAACAATTTACGAGTGTTATATTAGCACTCTAATAAATTAAGAAAATATCAATGGAGTACATGATACTCTTAACACTATTTTACCATATCCTCTGTTTATTTCTATCATGCTTAAGTATATATTACACCATATTTTTGTTATGGAATATTATAAATTAGTTGCGGTTACAGGATTACCTGGCCTGTATGAATTGGTAAGCAGCAAAAAGGATGGTGCGATTGTGCGTTCTTTACAGGATAAAACAACCAAATTTGCGTCAACTCGTATTCACCAGTTTTCGCATTTGGAAAGTATTGAAATTTACACTACCGGAGAAAATGTAAACCTTGTAGAGGTGTTTCAGGCAATGGAGAAAGGTACTGCCGCCTTACCGGATGCTAAAGACGGCAAAGCGGTAAAGGCTTATTTCCAGGAAGTGTTCCCCGTTATGGACTTCGACCGTGTTTACAATAGCGATATGAAAAAAATTGTAAAATGGTTTGATATATTGAAGAAGAATGAAATAGAGCTGAAATTGTCTGAAGCAGAACCTGAAGCGGCTTCGGAAACAACTGAAGTGGCCGTTGAAGCAGAAGCTCCAAAAGAAGAAGTAGTTGCCGAAGAAAAGCCTAAGAAAGCAGCCACCAAAAAGGCCAAAGCGACTTCTTCAGAGAGAGCAACTGAAGAGGGTGCTGACGGGGAAGCGCCAAAAGCGGCTCCTAAGAAAGCAGCAGCAAAAAAGAAAGCTCCTGCTAAGAAAAAAGCAGAGGAATAATATTTAACACAGCATCTAAATTCAGGGAAGTCCGGAAGTCGGCAGGTTAATGCATTTAAGCAATTGATCTTCCGGTCTCGCGGACTTTCCGACTTACAGACTTAACCATCGAAAACGTATGACCGCAGATATTCAACCTACCCCAAGGCAATTATTACCTGCTGATTTCCAGGTAACGGACTGGCTAAAGCTGGAACCCTATTTTAAGGAGTTGTTAGAGCGTAATATCAGCTCACTGCAAGAGTTAGAGCAATGGCTTAAAGACCTGAGCGAGCTGGAAGCTGTCATCAGTGAAGATGCCTGCTGGCGGCAAATAAAGATGACCTGCGATACGGAGCATCCACAACTGGCCGAATCATTCAATTATTTTATGATGGAAATTCAGCCAAAAATTCAACCTTACTCGGATTTGTTGAACAGGAAGTTATTGGAGAGTCCTTTCACACAGGAATTAAAAGAGCCGGCTTATTTTACTTATTTAAGAAATGTAAAGAAGAATATAGATCTCTTCAGAGAAGAAAATATTCCCCTGCAGTCGGAGCTGGCAGTAGAAGCGCAGCAATTTGGTGTGATCAGCGGAAAAATGGCTGTTGAAGTAGATGGAAAAGAATACACTTTACAACAGGCCGCCAAATTCTTAGAAGACCCCGATCGTAGTGTAAGGGAAGAAGTGTACCGCAAAATTGCAGAAAGACGCTTAGAGGATAAAGATGCCTTAAATGAGCTGTATGACGGGCTTTTAAAAAAGAGGAATCAGGTAGCGCTAAATGCCGGCTATGAAAATTACCGGGACTATCGTTTTGCAGAACTGGGCCGGTTTGATTACACCAAAGAAGATTCCTTCCAGTTCCAGGATGCGGTGAAGCAATATGTATTACCTATTGTTGATGAAATCTATAAAAAGAAACAGGCGAAGCTGGGCCTGGATAGCTTATGCCCCTGGGATACAGATGCAGAGCCTGTAGGCATCGAGCCGCTGAAGCCTTTTAAAACCGGCGGAGACCTGCTTCAAAAAACAGTAACCTGCTTTGAGGCGCTGAACCCGTTTTTTGCAGCCTGCCTGGAAAAGATGAGCCAGCTAAAACGCTTCGACCTGGAAAGCCGGAAAGGAAAAGCCCCCGGAGGCTATAACTGCCCGCTGGCTGAAACAGGCGCTCCTTTTATTTTTATGAACGCCGCAGGTACATTGAATGATGTGATTACCATGGTACACGAAGGTGGGCATGCTATTCACTCGTTTTTGTCGCACCCTTTACCGTTAACCGGGTTTAAAGAATACCCTACTGAATTTGCTGAAGTAGCCAGTATGAGTATGGAGTTGTTTAGCATGAACGAATGGGGCGTATTCTTTGAGAAAGAAGAGGAGCTGAGAAGAGCAAAGGAGCTGCAGCTGGAAAGGGTATTAACCATTTTCCCATGGATCGCTACTATCGATAAGTTTCAGCATTGGGTGTATGAAAATCCCAGCCACACGCATGAGGAGCGTTTGCAGAACTGGCAAAGAATACTAAGTGAGTTTACGCCTGCATCGCTGGATGTTAGCGGATTGGAAGCTTATCGTAATCACAGCTGGCAACGCCAGTTGCATCTTTTTGAAGTCCCTTTTTATTATATCGAATATGGCATTGCTCAATTAGGAGCTATCGGCCTCTGGCAACAATTTCAAAAGAACAGGGAGCAGGCTTTAAATAATTATATTAATGCCTTAAGCCTGGGAGGCACCCGTACTTTGCCTCAACTGTTTGAGGCCGCGGGTTTGAAATTTGATCTTTCGCCTGCGCACATTAAGGGCCTGATGGAATTTGTAAAAGAAGAGATGGAAAAGGCGTAGTTCGCCCGACATAAATTGCGATAAACCTCATGGATTTGCCGTGAGGTTTTTTTAAGTAACGAATATTTTTTATTGCAGTTGACGCCACGCCGGCTTACGATTGTTGGAGAACAGCAGGGCCGATGTCAGGTTGCAACTTATAATATATGCCGGTACGATCAAAGCTTGAGTAATAGCCCTATCAGTGCTGCGGCCAGTATCACTGCGGGTTCCTTTATGTTTTGAATATAACCCAGAGCGAGCAACGCTGATACCGCGATAACGGCCGAGGTAAGATCGGAAATGCTTCGCATACCGATAACGGTCACGGTACCTGCCAGTGCTCCAACAACTGAAGCAGTAATGCCGTCTACAAACGCTTTTACCGATTGATTTTTGCTTATTTTTTTGAAATAGGGTGCGGGCAGTACCGTAAACAGGTAACAAGGTAAAAACGTTGATAATGCCGCAACCGACGCTCCGGGAAATCCGGCTACCAAGTATCCTATAAAACCAACAGTTATTACCACCGGACCTGGCGTGATCATGGCTACTGCCACCGCGTCTACAAACTGGTTTTCGGTAAGCCATCGATGCTCTGTTACTACACCTGCGTGTAAAAAAGGTACAATGGCTAATCCGCTGCCCAATACAAAGGCGCCCGCTTTCAAAAAGAAAACTGCTATTTTAACCAGCGTAGGGTTGTCGTAATGGAGAAATCCTGTCTGCAGCAATGCCAGGGGCATCAGGGTCTTTTTCAATAAAGTTTTAGGCGGGGCTTTCGCAAGCATATACGCTGCCCCGGCGGCTATAAAAAGCAACATGTTTTCTTCGCGCGTAATAAATGTGGTGATAGCCGCGCTTAAATAAAGCAGCCATAATAACCAGTTTTGCCGGAGTGACACGCTGTTAAACGCACCGACAGTTTTTGCCGTAAGTTTATATGTGCTTTTGAGTATGATGGCTACCACTGCAGCGCCCACCCCATAAAAAACCGACTGCATCCAGCTCAGGCCTCCAAAAAGTTGATAGGTCATACCTATTAATACAACCATGATAAAGGAAGGCAATACAAATGCAATGCCCGCCAATGTGGCGCCCCATAAGCCGTAGTGTACAAAACCGAGGTAAATACCCAGCTGTGCGGCTAAAGGGCCAGGAGCTAATTGGGCCAGGGCAATTCCTTCTTTATATTCTTCTTCCGAGATCCACTTGCGGTTTTCAACCAGGTCTTTATGCATAGCCGCTACCAGCGCAACCGGCCCTCCGAATCCAATGGTTCCCAATTTTAAGAAGTAGCAACCGAGATGGCTTAATGTATATGTTGGCGTTGTTTTCATAAAATACATCAGAATGATACCCCCAGCAGTAACCCGGCTGAAAAGGACGAGGGTAAATTAATACCAAATCTTACGGGTAAGGGGGTAGCTACATACAACGCCGAATTTTTATTTTTCTTGACTACTTTACTGAATATGGGCGTAAGGCCATACCTGCCTGAGGTTTCAAAGGCAAGCCTGCCGGCAAATCCATATCCCTTCCCTAAATTGACCAGAACACCGGGATGAATGAGCAGATTATTCATTTTGCTGCTCCCGTTTTCAAGCCTGATGCCGGGTGCCAGTTCAAGGGAGAAGCTTATACGGGAAGACTTCCATATGTTGATGCCAAACGGAAGGAAAACCTGGTAGTAATCATCGAAATTGGCTGTAATATGATTTTTATTAATGGTAATAAGTGGGTGCATGATGCCGGCATATCCGGTGATCCTGGGATATTGCGGCGGATTTTGCGTAAAAACAGGCTGTGTTAAAAATAAACACAGAACAGCTATTATTAAATAATGCTTTTGCATAATGCAGCAAACCTAGTACTGCATCATTTTACCAAATAGAACCTTATTTACCTTTTTGAACAGGATTTACTTTTTTCAGATTTTTTTTATATTGAGAAGGACTTTCGCCGGTAAATTTTTTAAATGTTCGGGTAAAATGGCTTTGATCGGAAAATCCGGTAAGGTAGGCGATAGCGGTAAGTGAATATGCTGGCTTACTCATTAGTTCTATAGCTTTTTCAATACGCCTTTTTCTTACGTAGTCTCCAAAGTTGAGGTCGTCGAAATATTTGGAGAACTCTCTCGACAGGTAGGATGGGTTGAGCTCCAGCTCCGATGATACCTGCCTGATATCAACAGCTAGCTGGGCGTCTACCTGATCTTGTATCATCTCTTTTAATTCCTTGACCCATTTGGGTTGCCGCGTAGTGGTTTTGGTTTTGAGAAATTTGAGATATACTTCATGAAGCAGGTGCTCGAACGGGCTGTTTTGCAAGTGTCTTTGCCGGTACAAATGCGTGGCCCAGCTGTAAAGCCCGTCGTAAATCTTCATTCCTGTTTCAAGCAGTTCATAGTCGTCAGTTATATTATACGCCAAGCCCGATGATATAGCCAGTAGCCCGGCTGCTTCCGCTGCAATATCGTGCCTGTCTGTATCAGCACCCCGAACAATGGGTGCCAGCAATGCAATGGCAGGATCCTTTATTGCATGCTTTTTAATAATATAATCAAACGTGCATTCGTCCGCATAATGAGTGTATTCTACGTCGGGAACGTCAAAAGGGATGGCGTTCAGCTCTTTCGACCTGTGCAGTACCTCATCAAAAGGCACATATAAAAACTCCGCATTGATATCTACAAATTTCCTGATCAGCCAGGGGCAAGCCAACCGGTCAATTTTAGGCCGCTCTCGGGTTATCCATTTCATAATATACAGGTTACAGTTTTGCGTTGTATGGTTGTTGCTATCATTCCGACGCGATAGCTACGAAGGTGGTTTCCGTGAATCGTTGTAAAGTTAACCTACTTCTACCGAAAGTGTCGCCGGGCTGGATTTGACGGAGGAGCAGTTTTTCAGCTGGCGATGGATGATCAGCCGCCATGCCCGGTTGTATTGTAATTTGGGATGGTTTGAGGAAAACTGATGACGGTTCCATTAACACCGAGATTCCCGGCGTAAAATTTGCTGTTTTTTTTAAACCTTTTAAAATACTCTTTGTTGTAAACTGAATCTTAAACTACTTAAAATCAAATTATGAAGAGAATACTATCCTTATCATTCGTAGTGGCTGCCCTTACTTTTGTGTCCTGCAATTCTGCTCCAAAGGCTGATGAGGCAAAGACTGAAGATCAGCAGGAAGTGGCCGCGGCAGAAGGTTCCTCTTATAAAGTAGACACTACACAAACCGTACAATTTATTGGTACCAAACCTGTTGGTCAGCACCAGGGTACTTTTAATATCAAAGAAGGCGAATTCTTTGTAAAAAATGATGCGCTTGTAACGGGCGGTAAACTGGTATTTGATATCAATAGCTTGCAGGTAACCGACAAAGATACTTCCGGAGCATACAAATTAAAAGGACACCTGTTGTCACCTGATTTTTTTGATGCAGCCAATAATGGAACGGCTACATTCGAAATTACCAGTGTGGAGCCCTATACACCCGATAGCACCAGTAAGATCGTTTTAGATGGAGCTACCAATACGGTAAAAGGTAACCTTACTTTAAAAGGTGTTACCAAAAATGTAACCTTCCCTGCGGCCATTACGGTAACGCCCACTACCGTTACAGCAAGGGCTAATTTCAATGTCAACCGTACAGACTGGGGACTGGTTTACGGAAATGATCAGTCTTTGGGTGATAAATTCATCAGGCCGGAAGTGAACATCAGCTTTTCTATTACGGCTAATAAATAATTGCTGTACAAGGATTATACTAAATGACAGCTTTTTGCGTTTGTAATTGGCAGGTTATTTGTAAAATTGTAAGCGTTATTAATAAAATTTATACAATGAAGAAGTTTTTACTGTTGACATTAAGTTTGATGGCTGTTGTGCTGGTAAATGCACAGGACAAACCAGCCCCTAAAAGTCCGCCGGCTACGGCTAAGGCCGAGTTAAGCAGTGGAGCTGCAGTTACTATTAACTACAGTCAGCCGTCGGTAAAGGGAAGAACGATTGGTAAAGACCTCGAGCCATTACCCGGACAGGTTTGGCGCACAGGCGCTAATAAGGCAACGGTATTTGAGGTAAGCAAGGACGTAACGATAGAGGGTAAGCCTTTAGCTGCCGGGAAGTATGCGATGTTTACTTTGGTAGATGGAGATTACTGGACCGTTATATTCAGTAAAAAATGGGATCAATTCGGCGCTTTTAAGTATAAAGAAGCCGACGATGCGCTTAGGATTACTGTAAAATCGGAGAAAGCTCCTGCTTTTTCGGAACAACTGAACATTACAGCCGGCAAAGACGGTGTTGTTACGCTTCTGTGGGGCGATAATAAAGTTAACTTTACGGTTAAGTAAAAAGCACATAACAGCATAAACAAAGAGCCCGTGGTTTACAATCGCGGGCTCTTTATTTTACAGGTCTGACAACTTAAAAATTTCATTGACCCGTATGCCTCTTTCGGTTTGCTTTAAAGTGCAACACTCATTTATAGGGTCGTGCTCAAAAAAAAGGATATATTCATTTTCAAGCGCCTCCCCAAGGAAGCGCTGCTTTTCTGTCATGGTTATGAGCGGCCTTGTATCGTAAGCCATCACATAAGGTAGCGGCAAATGCCCCACAGACGGTAGCAGATCAGCCATATATACAATAGTTCTTCCTTTGTACCGTATCTGTGGCAGCATCATGGCATCGGTATGCCCGTCTGCAAAACGGATCTGCATATACGCAGAAAAGAAGGCGGTATCCAGCGAGTCTTTGTTACTGATGCGGTTGCTGATCATTTGCAGTTGACCGCTTTGCTGTATCGGTGCAATATTTTCTTTCAGGAAAGACGCTTTTTCTCTGGGGTTAGGCTCAGTGGCCCATTTCCAATGATCGGCATTGCTCCAGTAAACGGCATTTTTAAAAGCAGGTGCTAGCCGCTCACCCGATTGTATAATGGCGCCGCCGCAATGATCAAAATGAAGATGCGTTAAAAATACATCAGTAATGTCATCCCGGTGAAAGCCCAACGCCGCCAGGTTTTTATCCAGGTTATCATTGCCATGCAGGTAATAATACCCGAAAAATTTTTCACTTTGCTTATCCCCCATACCCGTATCTACTAATATCAGGCGGTTATCATCTTCGATTAATAAGGATCGCAAAGCCCAGCTGCACATATTGTTTTCATCGGCAGGGTTGAGCTCGTTCCAGATGCTTTTGGGAACAACGCCAAACATGGCGCCTCCGTCTAGTTTAAAATGGCCGTGATTAACAGAATACAGGTTCATAATGCTAAATGATTTTGTTTTTCTTTATGCAAAGCCGCGTATAGCCATAAGAAGCCAATAGCAAAAAATACGATCAACGACAGCACCGAGTTCTTCATGCTTCCGGTGACCTCTTCAATGCGTCCAAAAGTGAAAATACCGACGACTATGGCCAGTTTTTCAGTAAGATCATAATAGCTGAAAAAAGAGGCGGTATCTTTTGTTGGCGGCATTAGTTTGGCGTAGGTGCTGCGGCTCAATGCCTGTATGCCGCCCATTACCAGTCCTACCAATACTGCCAGCCCGTAAAACAGGTATTCGGCATTCAGCCCGCCCTCTGCGAGTACCGCTGTGTAATAAGCCAGTACACATATCGCAATCCAGAAGATGATTACCGCCAACAGCACTTTCAGGTTACCAAATATGGCTGATAATTTCGACATGCCCCAGGCACCCAGTATGGCTACCACCTGGATGATCACCACTGTAATGATGAGGTTGGTGTCGGGTAGTTTCAATAGTTTACTGCCAAATATAGTTGCGGCCAGCATAACGGTTTGTACGCCCATACTATAAAAAAAGAAGCCACGTAAAAATCTCTTTAACACGGGCATTTTTTTTATTTCAGCATATACTTTACTGATCTCGCCAAATCCTTCTTTTATCACATTGCCTTTTTTCTCCGGCTTCGAATCCGATTCAGGTAGGCGCGAAAAGCTGATCTGTGCAAATACAAACCACCAGATACCTACCAGCAGAAAGGTGAGTCTTGTAGCCAGGCCCTGGTCAGACATGATCAATATCAGTGCAAAGCCCACGATCTGCATAATGACGCTGCCTATATAACCAAAAGAATAGCCGCGGGCGCTCACCCTGTCCCGGTCCTTTGGCGCGGCAATCTCGGGTAAATACGCATTATAAAATACCAGGCTGCCTACATAGCCCATGGCGGCCAGCATAAAAGCGAATACCCCCAGGCCCAGGGTATCTGCTTTAAAAAAGAAAAGGGCACTGCAACCCAATGCTCCCATGTAGCAAAAGAAGCGCATAAAGTTCTTCTTATTGCCCCTGGTGTCGGCTATTGAGGTGAGTATGGGATACAACAAAGCTATAAGAAGATAGGCTGCCGCCAATACATAGTCGTATAACGAGGAGTTGACAAATTCCCTGCCCAGGAAGTTTACCTTATGGCCGGCCCCGTTGTTAGTTACCGCCAGGAAGTAGATAGGGAAGAAGGTGGTGGTAATGACCAGGTTGTATACGCTATTAGCCCAGTCGTACATGGCCCAGCCATTAATTACTTTTTTTGAAGCAGTTTCTTGCGTCATATTAAATTTAATTGTTTCAAAGATAGAATCTCAGCTTTATATTAATTTTAAAAATGACGTTCAAAGGATCTGTTTTTTCACCGGCTGTTTTAAATTGTAGCGGGGCCGCATCTGGCTTTATCATGATGGCTCCTCTCGGTGTTTAGTTTAATAAAAACAAAACACCTTGCCTGCTATTATATTATACCGTGGGATTGGCCATGCCGGGGCCTGCAGGGATTGCTTCGGCCTTTACAACCGGCGAACTATTCAACCGCTTTTTGATGTTTTTGGCCGTATGATTTTTTCCTTTCAATGGCGAGCCGATTACCAATGCCGATAACCAACTTATTCCTGGGTGTTACAAGATAATATTCTTGAAATAGCGGCGCTGTTACCGGCTTCTTTTAAACGGTAGATGGTTTTTGAAAGATCGTGGATGGCACGGGTGTCTAACTGCACTCCGGAGTTGCTTTCTATTTTTTTAACCAGTTGATTATTGGAAAAATAGTAGCGGTTTTGATAGCTCACCTCATCCGGGTTGGCGGCTCCCCCATAGGTATTGTTTTGATAAACAAACACCAGTTGGTTGTTGTCAAAATAATATTCCTCTTTCCAGGATCCGTGGTCTTCCCCGCCGTCGTTCAGCATTTTAACCAGCTCTTTGCCCCTGTAAAAATAAGTGAGCCGGCCACCCATAGGAGGGGCTTCGCAGGCGGTATCCGTTTCCCATTCAAAGGATTTTAGGGTAAGCTGTTCTCTATTTATATTAGCGTATACTTCTTTAATATGCTGAATAGCCAGGGCTGTGTCTGACGCCGGGGCGCCTACCATAACTGAAGTGCTTTTTGTAACTGCTGCCGGCTGCTTTGGAGCGGAGGTGCAGCCAGCGATCGCAGTAGTCAGCACAACTATGACATATAGTATTTTCATATATACGCTATTAATGGCCTTATAATGTTTATAAGAACACCGTCTTACCCGATAACTCCCTGCGATAAGAGTATTAGCAAAATGATACCCACGATAATGCGATACCATCCGAAGATCTTAAATCCATATTTCTTCAGGTAATTAATGAAAAATTTAATCGCCAGGATGGCTACAACAAAAGCTACGATATTGCCCACCGCAAAGGCGATCATATTGTCCGGCGACTGGGTGATCAGCTCATATCCTTTATGTTCAACCCCTCCGATATCCCATTTTTTAAGAAACAGGGAGTAAAGCGTAGCAGCGGCCATAGTAGGCACTGCCAGGAAAAAAGAAAACTCAGCAGCGGCGCTTCGGCTTAAGCCTTGTTGCATACCACCGATAATAGAGGCGGCACTGCGACTTACACCTGGTATCATCGCAATACATTGCCACAAACCCGTTAAAAACGATTTACCATAAGTAATTTCTTTCTCTGAATGAATTTTCGGGTTTTTAAAAGCCTTATCAATAAACAAGAGAATCACGCCACCCGCTAATAATGAAATTGCTACTGTGGCAGGACTTTCCAGTAATTCATCTATCTTATCAGAAAATAAAAAGCCTAACAGTAAAGCAGGTATAACGCCCACCAAAAGCTTAAAGTAAAATGTTAGCTTCCGCGTTTTAAGCGGGTCGATAAATTTTTTCCAGTACAACACTACTACCGCCAAAATGGCGCCCAACTGAATAGCTACCTCAAATAGTTTGGTGAACTCCTCCTTTTCAATGCCCATAAAGGAGCTGGCAATGATCATGTGGCCGGTGGAGGAAACAGGCAGGTATTCAGTAATGCCTTCTACAATCGCGATAATAATAGCTTCAATGAGGTTCATAATCCGGGGTTGGTACTATATAAAAAAAGGCGATACTGCTGCATCGCCTGGGATATCTTTAAATGCTGGTGTTATTTTGATTTTTTGAAAATGGCATAACATTCTATAGCCAGGCCTATGAAGATCAATATAGGCGCTACAGTGATACGTGTAGTACTGTACACTTCTTCAGGTTTAAATTCGGCAGGGTTCTCACTTCTGCCTCCCGCCATTAAAAACATACCTAAAGCAATAACTACTACACCCAGCAGCATCCACATATAATTGCTTTTGTCAAAAAGGGCGGAACCGCTTTTAGAAGTAGTAACTGTATTTTCAGACATATAATATATTTAGAACTGCAATATTAGTATTGTTTTTTTAAAATAACCGTTAATAAAGGTCATCCAGCTTTTTCTTCAGGTATTTCAAAACACTGGTGTGTGTACTCACCAGGGTAATAAGGATGCCCAGGATCAGCATACACGCAAACAGCAGGCCTAATTGTGTATTGTCCTGGATGGTGTTAAGGTAAGGTACCCTGTT
>JBQGCI010000031.1:0-3529 GCA_052038405.1 Acinetobacter pittii | reverse complement strand
AAGTACCATCCTGGCTTTAGCCATATGCCTGGGCCATCAATCCTGCGAGAAACATGATCGACCGGTCAAAAATCAAAATCAATTAAAAGAGGCAGTTGCAGGACTAATCAGCGCCCGTACACAAAAGTTATCCTTCAAAGCCCCTATTGCCTGGGCTCTTGTGCAGAACGGAAAACTTACAAGCTCCTACCAACAGGGATTCGAAATACCTGACGGTACCACAGCGGTATCCGACGAAAGTCTTTTCTTACTCGCATCTGCTTCCAAAATGATCACAAGCGTAATGGTTATGAAAGCTGCTGAAGAGGGGAAGCTTCAGCTGAATGCAAAAGCTTCCGATTATTTGTACGATTTACCCGCAGCCTGGGAAAATATTACAATCAGTCAACTCCTATCCCATACCGACGGCATTGCCGATGTAACAGACAACGAAAGGTACAGGGCTCTTTCTCCGACTGTTGCAGAAGGTTTGGAACGTTGGGATTACTTAAATTATGCAGCAGCGATCGATGTACATTTTGAAGCCGGAACAAAAACCCGTTATGGTCAAACTGGTTTTGTATTGTTGTCGAATATACTCGAAGTGGTTTATGAAATGCCTTACGAAACATTGATCGCACAAAAGATTTTTATTCCTTCAGGTATGCAGCAAACATACTTCTTCACAGCAAGCGATGTTATCGGCAACTATACGCCACAGATTTTTGAACCTTCCGGCAATGGCTTTATAAAAGTCACCCCTCCTTATGTTTATGCCGATTATGCAACTGCGGGTATTTGTACCAATATGAAGGACATGATCCGTTTCATGAGTGCACTCCAAAAACACGAGTTGCTGAGCGCTCAAAGTTTCAGGCGACTTTACACGCCTATTGAAGGTGTTTCTGGTTTTGCATTGGGCTGGCATTTTCAGTATAAAGACGGACAATTAATGACAGGTCACACCGGCGGATGGTCTGTAGTGGTGATGCACTTGCCTGCTACCAACTCTACCAGCATTTTCCTGTCTTCGGCAGCAGATGAATCTATTTTAAATACGGGCTACCAGGTAGCAGAAAAAGCCCTGGCATTTACCAGGCCATAAAATTGACACCATGAAACAACTATTAATAGTAACAATCATCAGCATATGTCCGCTTCTCTCCCATGCGCAGGAAAAACCGCGGAACCGCTGGACGCTGAAAATTGAAGGCCTGGCGCAGACAACAGGCGCCTATGCTGAATCGATTCGCATCCCCGGAATAAAACGGCTATTGTCAGACGGCAAGGGTGTACAATTGAGTGCTGAATACTTATACCTTGATCATAAGAACTGGCAGCTCTTTCAAAGCGCCGGTATCTTGCAGTACTGGCATCCCCAACAGGAAAAAGGATTGGCCCTCCATACGTCACTCGGCTACCGGCGAAAAATAGCGGCTGCTTATATAGAAGGGCTGATAGGCCCAGGCTACCTGGCAACAACATTCACAAACGGGCAAGATCAACAAACAAAAGATGGGGAAATAAACACCACATCTTTCAAGCTCAACGGCATCACCCCAACCATAGCGTTGGGAGCCGGGTATCGCATCAATAAAAAATGGAGCGTTTATACGCGCTATTATCACCTGGCACAATTGCAGGATGCTACTTCTCCACAAGCAGTAAGACTGCACAGAACTTTAAACATAGGTATCGGATTCAACTTATAACCGGGTTTTGGTACAAGAAAGCCGCAAGTTGAATAACCTGCGGCTTTTATAATGCTGCTTATTAAGACGATTTTATCCGGCAGCTGCCAAACTTCTAAAGTCTACGCTCACCAGTTTACTTACACCAGGCTCCTGCATCGTTACGCCATAGATCACATCCACTGTGCTCATAGTTGTTTTATTATGGGTTACAATGATAAACTGTGAGTTATCACTGAACTCGCGGATCATGTTGGTAAACTTGCCTACATTCGCATCATCCAATGGAGCATCTACCTCATCCAGTATACAGAACGGCGCCGGTTTGATCAGGTAGATGGCGAATAACAACGCAGTTGCCGTCAGGGTTCTTTCTCCGCCGCTCAGCTGTGTTAAAGACGTGGGTCTTTTACCCTTAGGTCTCGCCATTACATCGATACCCGTCTCAGCCAGGTTTTCAGGATTTTCCAATACCAGGTCGCACTGGTCATCTTCGGTAAACAAAGACTTAAACACCTTCTGGAAATTTTCCCGTACCTGGTTAAAGGTTTCCAGGAATTTCTGGTTGGCCGTGGATTCCACTTCTTCAATCGTTTTCAGCAAGCTCTCTTTGGCATTCACCAGATCGTTCTTTTGCTCCACAATAAACTCGTAGCGTTTGCGCATCTCGGTATAAGCCTCAATAGCGGTTGGGTTCACCTCGCCCAGGTTTTCAAGACGCTTTTTCAAACGATCCGTTTTTTCCTGTAGCTCTTCAGTACTGGTTTCCGTGGTACGCTCTTCGTCCAGTATATCCTCCAATTGTATCTTAAACTCTACGTTCAGGCGTTCTTTGGTTCCGGCTAGCTGCAACTTTAATTCGTTCAGCTTATCCTTTATCGCCGCCAGCAAATGATCTGCCTGCTCTTTTTCTTTTGTTTTATGGCGCAGTTCGCTTTCCTTTTCACTTAGCTGGTTGCGCAGGTTATAATACGCCTGATCCGCTTCATCCAGTACCTTCTTATCTTCTTCACGACTGTGCATCAACTGCAATAATTCCTCTTCCACCGCTACCAAAGCGGCCGCGTTCTGGGCAATATCTTCACTGGTACTTGACAATTGCTGTGTACTCTGCTCTACCTGCTTTTGCAGGGCATCCAGCTGGTTGTTCTTAAAGTTCAACTCCTGCTTTAATGCATTAATCTTGCTTTGCTGACGCGTAACATTCAGGTTAAACTCGTTAAAATAACCCTGCGACTCTTCGTGCGCGCCTTGAGCCGCCTTAAAAGTTTCTTCCGCTTCAGCCAGTTTATTGGCATTGAGTTGCAGCACTTCATTAAATTCCAGCAATTCGCGGCGAACGCCTTCCACTGAAGCTTGAGTTTGCTGCAATTGCTCGTTGAGATCTTCCAGGCGGTTGCGCGATGTGCTTTGCTGTCCCTGGATATTCTCCAGTTTATTTTGTAAAGAGAATACCTGGTTGGCCAGTTCCTGTATGGCTCGCTCTGTTTCTTTGATGGCATTTTCTCTCAGGTCTTCATTAAAAGCAATCACCTCGTTGTGTCTCGCCTGAATCTGCGATCGAAGGTTTTGCACCACGGCATCCTGCCCTGCAATATCCTTCTGTAGCTTTTCCAGGTTTTTAGCACGCCCGATCTTCTTGCCTTCAATCAACCCCACACTACCGCCCGTAAGTGTATGCTTACCTTTTACATAACGCCCGGTCTTTTCAATTACCGTAAAGCCATTGGCATTTTCCAAAGCTTCTTCACCTTCTGCGATAAATACGTTACCCAGCAGATGCCTGGCCAGATGATTGTATTTCTCGTCTACTTCCACCACGCTCAGCGCTGGTGTAGCGTTTTCCAGGGTATGCCCAG
>JBQGCI010000030.1:0-13737 GCA_052038405.1 Acinetobacter pittii | reverse complement strand
CCGGTTACCTGGCTCGAAGGATGGCCGGTTATTGGTAAACCTAATGCAGCAGGCATTGGTGAAATGGTCTGGTCCGCTCCGATGCCGGTGACAGGAAAACCTAAATGGCGTCCTCAAAGCAGTGATGATTTTAGCAGCCAACATATGCAGCCGCAATGGGAGTGGAACTATCAGCCACGTAAAGACAAATGGTCTTTAACCGAAAGAAAAGGCTGGTTGCGTCTCTATGCTTTTCAGCCTTTAAAAGATAACATCATCTATGCCGGTAACACCATCACCCAGCGTTCTTACCGGACTACCCAAAACAATGTGGTGGTTAAGCTCGATATCTCCGGGATGAAAGACGGGCAGAAAGCGGGCTTATCCCATTTCGGTGTTCCGCATTATTCTACAATAGGCATCGAATGTGCCGGTAAAATCAGGAAGCTGGTATTTACGAACAAAGATCAGTCCATACCAGGACCGGAAGTAGCCGGGCGGTATCTCTGGCTCAGTTCTACGTGGGGACTGGACGGTAAAAGTTCTTACAGTTACAGTACCGACGGTAAATTTTTTAAACCTATCGGCCAAACCTACCAGATGAGCTGGGGCTCGTACCGGGGCGACAGGCTGGCCATTTATAACTATAACAGTAAAAATGACAGCGGACATATAGACGTAGATTACTTTCATTATGATTATGCAAAATGAAACAATCCGGCCCTTACGGCCGGCCGGTAAAACAGTGTTGTTGGATCAATGGTCATCCCGATCTGTAAAGAGCCTGGTCTTTTTCCTTTTCGGCGTAATATGCTTTTCGCACGCTCTGCTTGCACAATCCTGGACGGCAGATAATGGGAACGGTACCTATACTAATCCTCTTTTTTATGATGAATTTTCTGACCCGGATATAGTTCGTGTCGGTAACGACTTTTATATGACGGGCACTACCATGCACAGTGTTCCCGGCCTTCCTGTATTGCATTCTAAAGACCTGGTAAACTGGCGGCTGATCAGTTATGCTATGGACCGTTTTACTATAGGTGACGAGTTTAACCTGGCCCAGGGGAAGGAGGCGTACGGTAAGGGTATATGGGCGCCATGTATCCGTTATCATGGAGGTATTTTTTACATTTTTTCCAATGTCAACAATCATGGTCTGCAAATATTCACGGCTACCAATCCTGCAGGTCCCTGGAAGCATCACCAGCTCAAAAGGCATATTTATGATTTGTCGGCTTTGTTTGAAAAGGATAAGATATATATCGTTTATGGGGTGGGCGAGATCAGGCTTATCGAATTAAAACCGGATCTGAGTGATTTTGTACCCAATACCGATCGGGTACTCATACCCCGGGGTAATGCTATGGGAGAGGGGAATCATTTTTACAAAATCAATGGCAAGTACTATATCACTAATGCAGATAACGGGCGTTTGCAGTGCGCGCGCGCATCTGATATCTACGGACCTTACGAAACTACGGTTGTCAGCGCAAAAGAAACGATGGGTACATCGATGGGATGGATGACCAGGGCTATGGGCTTAGATACACCCCTGCCTGCCGCCACTGAGCAACTATCGGTTTTTAAGCAGAATGACCGGTTCTTCGCTTCGGTACCGATGCACCAGGGAGGAATTGTAGACCTGCCCAACGGAGATTGGTGGGGCTTTTCTATGATGGACTTTCGTGCAGTAGGACGAACAACTTTTCTGTCGCCTGTAACCTGGAAAGACGGGTGGCCGTTCTTTGGGATCGAAGGAAACCTGGGGCGCTCACCGCGCACCTGGTTTAAACCCAAAGTAACTGAAGCGACAGCGCCGGAAGCACCCTTTGTTCGTAACGATGACTTTAAATCAGGCCGTCTTTCTGATGCCTGGCAATGGAATCATAATCCCGTTAACGGTAAATGGCAGCTTCAATCAGGAGCCCTCCGGTTGTATACCCTGCCTGCGAAAGATTTTTTATGGGCTCCCAATACTTTGACCCAGCGGGGTGTTGGTCCACACTCGTATGCCGTTGTATCGTTAGACGCCAAGAACCTCAAAGACGGCGACCTGGCCGGTTTGGGCCTGATGAATATTCCTTATGCATGGATCGGTATTATGCGGGACGGAGACCGCTTGCTACTCCGTATGTTCGATCAACACCAACAAAAAACCATCGACAAACCGCTGGGCGCCTCCCGTATTTATCTGCGCGCCTTTGGGGATTTCGATGAAGATATTGGCCAGCTCAGTTATAGTACAGACGGAAGCCGGTTTGAGAATATCGGCGATAGTATACGGCTGCCGTACCAGTTGAAAACATTTCAGGGTACCCGGTTTGCCCTGTTTGCTTACAATACCAAAAACAGGGAGGGGGGGTATGCTGCTTTCAGCGATTTTGTATTGAAAGAGCCTTTGGCAGACCGTTCGAAGAATCTGCCGCTGGGTCGCATTGTTACCTTTATCAACAGGGCCGATGCCCGTCAGCTCTGGGCCAATCCGCACGGCATGCTTTGTCCCGGGCGTGGAGCATCTCAAACCGAAGCGGACGCTGCTTACATGTTCAGGGTGCACGACCGGGGTAAGGGGAAGGTGGCACTGCAGGCAATGAATGGAACCGGATTCCTTACGGTTACCAGCCTGGGCTTGTCTGCCGATGTCAGGCTCATCAAAGAAGAAAGCGAAGGCAGCCTGTTTGTATGGCAGGATATGCTAAAGGGCCAGTGTATGCTGCTGTCCTTAAAAACCAACCGCTTTGTAGGGCTCGACCCTGCTACGGGAGAACTGTATGGTGCAGATTGGCCGGGCACATCAACCACCAGGATGGATGGTACTGTTTTCAACTGGCATCTGGTTGAGGATTAAAAGCGTCACTTTATTCTATCACTGAAATATTTTAACAAGCAAGCACATGTGTACGAAAAAGATAGGCTACCTGGCCTATGTATTGTTAGCAATTTTCCTTTGTAAGGCAGCCCGGGCGCTTCCAGCGCAATTATATGAACTGACCTCCCCCAATGGATTGATCAAAGTGGTGTTGGAAAATAATTATAAAACCGGTAATACTACAGCCACTTCATCCCGGTTCAGTATTTATTACAAAGTGAAGGGTAAGTTCACCGTGCTGATGTCTGGTTGTGAGCTGGGTATCGCTACTACGAGCGGGCAATTTAAAAACATGAAACTGGTTAAAGCCGGGGCGGCAAGTAAAATAAATACGCAATATGCCATGGTTACCGGCAAACGAAGTAACTGTATCAATACAGCCAATGAGCGTATCTTTAATTTTGCCAATGCAGGCGGCAAGCAAGTGAATATTGTGTTCCGTATTTATAATGATGGTGTTGCATTCAGGTATCAATTCCCTAAATGGTCTGGCGAGTCGGTCCATGTAACCGATGAATACACTTCCTATAAAATTCCATCTAAAACGCCACGCTGGGTACAGACTTACGACCCGGGGTATGAAGATTTTTACCCTTACAGCACTAACGGTAAGGGTGTAAGGGACCAGGAGTGGTCTTACCCCGCATTGTTTAATGCAATTAACACACCCGTATGGTATTTGATATCAGAAGCTGCCAACAGCGAATGGAACTGTGCAGCCAGGCTAACTAACAAAGCGGATGAGAACAGTTACAAAGTAACCTACGCCGCACCCCGTAAAGGTTTTGAACAGCAGGGTAGCATAGCTCCTTTGCCATGGACCTCACAGTGGCATACGTTAATTATCGGATCGCTGGGAACGATCGTACAATCTACCCTTGTAACGGATGTAAGCGAACCGGCCCGTATTGCCAATACCGACTGGATCAGGCCCGGTCCCGTTTCCTGGATCTACTGGGCTTACAATCACGGATCGAAAGATTACAAAACGGTAGTGTCTTATGTAGACCTGGCTGTGAAAATGGGATGGCCTTATGTATTGATCGACTGGGAGTGGGACGTTATGGAAAATGGGGGCAAAGTGGAAGATGCCGTTAATTATGCCAAGTCCAAAGGTATCAAGCCGTTGCTTTGGTATAATTCCGGTACAACCGACTGGTCTCATGCTACGCCGGTTGACCGCATGCGGACTAAAGAAAAACGGGTGAAAGAGTTTGAGTGGCTCCATAAAATAGGTGTTTACGGGGTGAAGGTAGATTTTTTTGCCGGCGACCAGCAGGATATGATGAAGTTGTACCTGGATATACTTAAAGACGCTGCTGACCACCGGTTAATGATCAACTTTCACGGAGCTACCATACCACGTGGCTGGTCCAGAACCTATCCCAACTTAATGTCGGTTGAGGCAGTGTATGGAGCGGAGTGGTATAATAACCGGGACATACTTACCCATAAAGCCGGTGTGCACAATACCACCTTGCCTTTTACCAGGAATGTTATCGGGCCGATGGATTATACGCCGGTTACCTTCTCCAACAGCCAGCATCCGCATATGACCAGCTACGGACACGAGCTGGCGCTGTCGGTTGTATTTGAGTCGGGGCTGCAGCATTTTGCAGACAGGCCGGAAGCTTATGAAGCCTTGCCTGACGCGCCCCGCGATTTCCTGAAAGCCGTTCCTGCGGCCTGGGATGAAACCCGGTTATTAAGCGGTTACCCTGGTAAGGATATTGTGATAGCCAGGAAACGTGGGAATAGATGGTATGTCGGCGGGCTGAACGGGCTCGACCAGGCGCAGATACTGTCATTCAAGATAGATTTTATCAAACAGAAGAAGGCAAAGATCAGCATCATAAAGGATGGATCCGGCGACCAGTCTTTCAGCAACAGCGCTCGGTCCGTTACGCAGGGGCAAAAGATCAACATCAACTGCTTACCCCGTGGCGGTTTTGTGGCGGTGATTGAATGATAACCTGTGAGGTATCCGCCGCAGATTTTTCCACAGCTGCGTACCGGTGGTGACAAGGCTAACTGATCACTGGCGGGGGTATCTCGAAAGTGCTGTCAGGAGCCTGGCGAATGCTATTGGTTGGATTGCGACTATTCGTAGCTCGATATGACAATTAAACCGGCTTTTCAGATGACCTCTTTAAATATCGTATTCACTTATAACTATTATTATGAGCAGTAAAAAGATCGTCCGGTTAGCGGGTTTACTGGCGGCTGGCCTGAATATTATGCAGGCGTCCGCACAACCGAAGCCGCCTGAGCTGCCCCAGACCTCAGTTAATAAAACATTGTGGTACACTGCGCCTGCAAAGGCCTGGGAAGAAGCGCTGCCTATTGGAAACGGCCGGTTGGGAGCGATGATATTTGGCGATCCTGTAAACGAGCGGCTACAGTTAAATGAAGTAACCCTTTGGTCGGGCAGTCCCCAACCCGATGCAGACCGTCCCGGTGCGTACCTTTACCTGGATACGATACGGAAGGCAATAAGGGCCAGGGAATTCAAAAAGGCCAGGGATTTAACCAATGAGCATTTCACTTCTTCTGCGCCCTATTCCTCCTCTTACCAAACCCTGGGCGATTTGTCAATGAAGTTCCAACTTCCGGAAAACCCATTGATAAAGAATTATGTTCGTTGGTTAGATATTGACAGGGCTTTAGCAGGCGTGTCTTTCGAAGCCGGCGGTAATGTTTTTACAAGAGAGCTTTTTTCAAGTGCGGCTGATGGCGTAATGGTGCAGAAAATAAGCGCCTCTAAAAAAGGAGCGTTGACGGTAACCCTTCGTTTGAACAGGGTGGAAAGATCCCATACCAGGTTCGTAGCACCCAACAGGCTGATCATGACCGGAGATGCGGGCGGTAAACTTACCTACGAAGTTCAACTAACCGTTTTGAACAGTGGGGGCACGCTGCAAGCTGCTGCTGACGGCGGTTTGACGATAACCGGCGCTGATGAGCTGATTCTCATGCTGGCTGCCGGTACATCTTACGTGCTCGACTATTCACGCTCATTCCAGGGTGCTGACCCACATGATATCGTTGAAAAGCGAATGGCTGCTGCTGTCAAAGCATCCTACCAGGTGCTAAAAGCCAATCACATCAAAGAATACCAGAAGTATTTCCGCAGCGTCCGTTTTGAAATAGGTAACGGCAAAGCGATCGAAGTTCCTACTGATGAACGCCTGAAGGCTTACGGGGATGGGATGGCAGATCCGTCTTTTGCCACACTGTTCTACCAGTACGGGAGATACCTGTTAATTTCTTCCAGCCGTCCGGATAACCCGCTTCCCTCCAATTCACAGGGATTATGGGGCGATGGTTTAGACCTGCCCTGGAAATGTGACTATAAGTCCAACATCAATTACCAGATGAATTACTGGATGGCCGAACAGGCAAATTTATCAGAAATGCACCTGCCCATGATCCGGCTAACCCAGGAGCTGGTGAAGCCGGGCACTAAAACCGCGAAGGCTTATTACGGTCCGCAGACACCCGGCTGGTTTTATGGATATACTACCAACGGTTGGGGTTGGACCAGTCCCGGTGCTTATTTACCCTGGGGTGTTTTTGCCGGGGGCAGCGGCTGGGCATGTCAGCATTTGTGGGAGCACTATGCTTTTACCCGGGATAAGGCTTATCTTAAAAAGATCTACCCTACTTTAAAAGGCGCTGCGGCTTTTTACCTGGCTACACTTGTCAGGGATCAGCAGGGTTTCCTGGTAACCTCGCCATCTACGTCTCCTGAAAATTATTTTGTAACAGATGACCGGAAGAGCGGCGACGTTACCGAAGGTGCCACTATGGAAAAATCCATTGTGTGGGATCTCTTCAATAATGTAGCGCAGGCGGCTATTGCACTGGATACGGATAGCGATTTTAAAAATAAAGTTATAAAAGCCCGCGACCAGATCAGCCCTTTACGCATTGGAAAAGCCGGTCAGCTCATGGAGTGGAATGAAGACTGGGATCTGAATTCCGGCGATCCGCATCACCGGCATGTATCGCATCTGTTCGCCTTACACCCGGGACGCCAGATCACAGCGTTGGGTACACCCGGGCTGGCTGAGGCTGCAAAGAAAACACTGGAGTTGAGGGGCGATGATGGTACGGGTTGGTCTATTGCCTGGAAGGAGAACTTCTGGGCGCGGCTGCGCGACGGCGACCATGCACATAAGCTCCTGTCTGCGCAGTTAAGGTTTACCGGCAAAACAGAAACCAACATGTCCAACGGGGGCGGTACTTATGCCAATCTTTTCGATGCCCATCCACCGTTCCAGATCGACGGGAATTTTGGCGCAGTATCCGGCATGACGGAAATGTTACTTCAAAGTATGGAGGCGTATAGGAATGACTGGGGTGAAGATTCTTATATCCTGGATTTATTACCCGCACTCCCGGCAGCCTGGCCTGAAGGATCGGTTTCCGGACTTCGTGCCAGAGGCGGATTTGAAGTCTCGCTCAGGTGGAAAAACGGCCGGTTGCTCCATGCAGAGATCAAATCGCTTGCTGGAGAGCCATTCAGGATCAGAACTAAGACGCCGGTTGGGATTTCCGGAATGGAAAATAAAGCTGAAAGAACAGAGGCGGGCTTTATCTACAGCATCAACTCCAAGACCGGTCAAACGTATCAGCTTACGGCTGTAACACGGTAAATATCGGATTAGTTACCTATCATGACAGGGCGGTACCATCATTAATGCATTCGTTTTAATGATTAATATTTTAACCGTCCAAAGCTTTACTATTAAAAAATCAATGGAATGCATCGTATTATCATTCTCGTATGGACAGCATGTTTGATTGCTGCCAACTGCATCGCTCAATCGTTCGAGCCAACGGAAGGGGGCGTGAAAACAATAATAAACAACGTAAACATAGCAATCCGGTTTTATGGAGCAGGTATTGTACGCGTTACCAGGTGGCCGGCAGGTAAAGAATTTTCGAAGCAAAGCCTTGCTGTTATTAAAGAACCAACCGGTCAGTCGTATGATGTATCTGACAAGAAGCAGGAACTCTTTTTGAAAACCGCGGAAATGACAGTGGTTTTGGATAAACAAACCGGGCGAATCAGGTTTGAAGCTAATACCCGAACCGGCTTGATGAAAGAGGGGGATGCTTCCTTTGCGGATTTTAACGATAATGGTGAAGCAACTTATAAAGTTACGCAATCTTTTACATTAGAGCCCGGTGAAGCCATTTACGGATTAGGTATCCTGCAGAACGGAAAAATGTCGCAGCGTAACCAGGAAATAAGAATGGTGCAGGAGAATACCAGGGATTTCGTTACTTTTTTCCAGTCTGTAAAAGGTTACGGTTTGTACTGGGACAATTATTCCCCTACAAAGTTTATAGATAACGGCGCCGGCACATCGTTCGAATCGGAAGTAGGAGACGCAGTAGATTATTATTTTATTTATGGCAAAAACGCAGATGGAGTTATTGCAGGCATGAGGGATCTCACTGGCCAGGTACCTATGTTTCCGCTTTGGGCCTATGGCTTTTGGCAAAGCAAAGAACGATACAAGAGCCAGCAGGAAATAATAGACGTGGTAAAAGAATACCGGCAGTCGGGAGTACCGCTTGATGGGATCATCCAGGACTGGCAGTACTGGGGCAACAACTACCAATGGAATGCCATGGAATTTATAAATCCTGAATTCCCGGATGCCGGTAAAATGGTGAAAGATATCCACGATTTAAATGCCCACCTTGCTGTATCTATATGGTCATCTTTTGGTCCTATGACTAAACCTTACCGGGAAATGGATCAAAAAGATATGTTATTTAATTTTAAAACCTGGCCCGAGTCGGGTCGCGATCTATGGCCTCCTGATAAATCATACCCGTCTGGCGTGCGCGTATATGATGCTTATAATCCGGACGCAAGGGACATTTACTGGAAATACTTAAATCAGGGGATTTTTAATCTTGGAGTAGATGCCTGGTGGATGGACTCCAGCGAGCCGGATCATCTGAGTTTTGAGCCCAATGATCTGGATACTAAAACCTACCTGGGTTCCTTTCGCAAAGTTCGAAATGCGTACCCTTTAATGACAGTAGGAGGAGTATATACGCATCAAAGAGCAGTTACATCCGATAAAAGAGTCTTTATCCTTACCAGGTCGGGTTTTGCGGGCCAGCAGCGTTACGGCTCCAATGTATGGTCGGGGGATGTGAGCTCTTCGTGGGAGTCATTGCGAAACCAGGTTCCGGCCGGTTTGAATTTTTCGTTAACTGGTAATCCGAATTTTAATTCAGATATAGGCGGGTTCTTTGCAGGAGCCTACAATAACGGCAGCAATATGTCGGGAACAAAAAATCCCCAATTCCAGGAACTTTATGTGCGTTGGCTGCAGTATGCTGCTTTTACTCCTATGATGCGTTCACATGGAACAGACGTGCCACGGGAAATTTACCATTTCGGTCAAAAAGGCGAACCGGTATATGATGCGATCCTGTCTTTTATAAAATTAAGGTATAGTCTCCTGCCTTATATATATTCCACATCATGGGATGTTACTAAAAATCAATCGAGCTTCATGCGGGCATTGGTAATGGATTTTGCTTCGGATAAAAAAGTCTGGAATTTAAACAGTCAATATCTTTTTGGTAAATCTATTCTGGTAGCGCCGGTATTGAACGCACAATATACTTCCGAAAGGATTATCCAGACCAACGAGGAAACCGGTTGGGATAAGAACAACCCGGGCAGCAAGGATGGAAACTCCGGATCGGCACATTTTTCCGCAGCTAAAAGTGTAAAATTATATTTGCCCGCAGGGGCGCAATGGTATGACTTCTGGACCAATGAAAAATTTGCGGGTGGAAAAGAAATAGAAAAACAAACGAAGCTCAATATCATGCCACTTTATGTAAGAGCAGGAAGTATAATACCGTTGGGGCCGGATGTGCAATTTGCACAGGAAAGGAAATGGGATCACCTTGATATCAGACTTTACCCGGGAGCGGACGGTTCATTTGTGTTGTATGAAGATGAATTTGATAATTACAATTATGAGAAAGGTAAGTATACTGAAATACCTTTTTCCTGGAACGAGAAATCGCGTACGCTTACAATAGGCGGTCGTAAGGGCGCCTATGAGGGTATGTTGCAGAACCGTACTTTTATGGTGGTGTTACCCGATGGGAGGAAAAAGCCTGTAACGTATTCGGGTAAAAAGGCAAGTATTGTTTTAAAATAATACACCAGCGGCCGGCACCGCATATCCGGCCAGCCAGTGGTTACGTCTGGCCCGCACAGCATCCCGCAGCATGAAGTCGGCTCAAGAGCCGTGTTATCCAACCGGCTCTGAGGCGACCTTTAGTTAATTCGGGTCAGTATAGCAGATAAATGAAGTTGCTTCACCTGAACCGGTGATTCATGATAAACCGGGATTCACTTTATTGCGGTGCATCTCGCGGGTTGGCGAAGACATAAACTTCAGCAGGTCCCTGCTCGGTGCTGCTACCGGGCGGAAGGGAAGGTGGCATCCTATGGTGATACCCGTTTAGTAAGACCGATAACAGGTTCCCGAAATTGTTATTACCGTTGTGAGCGTGCAGCCTACCAGGGGATCTCCGCGGTGGCAGGATTTGTTTCTTCACTAAAAAATTTGCCGGTGGGTCCGTCCTGACCTATAAGTGCATACCTGGAAATCCGGCCGGCTGCCACCTGTACTGCACCCCCATGGCCGGAAGTAAAGTCGGTGGCAGTGTAACCCGGACAGACCGCGTTGACCTTGAACCGCGAGCCTCGAAGTTCGTAAGCCAGGTTGATCGTGTACATATTCAACGCGGCTTTCGATACACTGTAAACGGCGTACTTTGCGTAATCATAAGCAGGCCACGCAGGATCGTTTTGTAAACTGAGCGAGCCAACACTGGTACTTACATTAACGATCCTCGGCTCTGGTGAGTTTCGCAAAAGGTCTATAAATGCCCCGGTTACCCTGGCCACGCCTATAACGTTTGTGTTGAATGCAGAAGCAAACTCTGCCGGGGTAGCGCCTAATGCGGTGTATGGGGTACTGCCGCCGTTAATGCCGGCATTATTCACCAGAATATCGAGTGTTCCGGTTCTTGCTCCAATGGCTTTGCGGGCGGCTTTAACTGATGCATCATCAGTAACATCTAGCTGTATCGCGGCCACATGGGTAAGCCCTTCTGATTGGAGTTTTTTTACCGCTCTGAGCCCGTTCTCCGGGTTCCTGCTTCCCAGGAATACGAAAATGTCTTTCCTCAATAGCTGTCTTGCTGTTTCAAAGCCAATTCCTTTATTGGCTCCTGTGATTAATGCTTGCTTCATATCTGTAGAATTATCGTACAAAGCTGCATCACGGAGAAAAAAAGACTTTTAACATTTGGTAAAAAATCAGCTAATATTCTTTCGTATCCTGCTCAGCGATTGTTGGGTAATACCCAGGTAGGAAGCAATATAAGCCAATGGAACCCTATTAGTAAGAGAGGGATGTTTTTCTAAGAATTCGAGGTAGCGGGTGGTGGCGTCCTGTGATATGACAGGTCCGGATCTCGACTTTTGATACATACACATTTGCACCATTTTGTTTTTTATAGCTTCCCATCCCTCCACCTGGCTGGATAAATTTTCCCAGTTTTGTTTCGAAAAGGTGAGTAGTTCGCAATGCGTGCAGGCCTGCAGGTTGTCGGGCGATAGGGTATTGGCTTCAAAGTTAATGTAATCCACCACCAGGCTGTTTTCAGCGATAAAGCACCTGGTAATGTCTTCGCCATTATTATTATGGTAGAAGCCCCGTATAACACCTTTTACTACAAATCCAACATGCCGGGGTATGCGTCCTGCTTCAGAAAAGTACGCGCCCTTTTTGAGCGTCTGCCCCGTTGCCAAAGAGGTTATCAAAGCTATTTGCTCTTTACCGAGATGACCAAACTGTAAGATGTAAGCTATCAGCTGTTTCATATAAAAACTACCGGAAAATACAGCGAATGTAGTAAAAGCAGGCATTGGTTTTTCTAAAACTGTGTGAGCAGTCCCCGCAATTTCTGCAAGGATAGCATACCGTAAATCCATGTGAGAAGGCCTTTTCAGGGTGGTATATCTATTTGTTTACTGAATCACGGTTGTTAAAGGTTGCACTGTGTTATTTCCTGCAACAGATGATGTGGAAAGGATAATTCTCCGTGATATCATCTACCTTCTGCAAGCCGTAGGCACCAAATTCCTGCCGGATAGATTCAGGATCATAGAAAAACATCCTGACTCCGCCAAATTGCTCAAAGCGATCCTGACCCATAGGTTTTCCCTGTCCATAAGTGGATGCTTGTTTGCTGATGGCTGTAAACATCATGATGCCGTTTTGCTTCAATTGATGATAGCAGTCGTCAATTAATTTAGCCCTTTCATCCTTATCCAGCAAATGAATTAAGGCATGAGTAAAAATGGCATCATATTGATTGTTGTCGAAGGGCATATCTGCCACCGAACCCTGATAAATGGTCAGGGAGCTGCCGTACCACTGTTGCGACAATTGAATAGCAGTTTCAGAGATTTCAATACCGGTTACCCGCATACCTTTATCTACAAACGGCTTTGCGTTCCGTCCGTAACCGATGCCGGGAATCAGTATATCTTTGAAGTTATTCTTAAAAAATACTTCACTTGCGATCAATGCGGCTGCGGCGGGGGCCAGGCCCCACATCAGCTGCTTACTCTTAAATGCTTCTTCCCAAAATTCGCCCATAGCTGATTATTTATTAATGCATTCAGTTAATTGTGAACTTACGGAGCCAAAACAGGCTACTTTCTATGTTCCCATTTTTTTATGGCGGTCATGATCTCTTTGTGAATAAAATCTAAAAATTCCGTTACCTCTTTCAGGTCTTTATTAAATGTGGTTGTTTTAGAAGTTCTTGCCTTGAGTATGTCTTTGAGGATCCTGTTCAGTTCATCAAACTTCCGGAAGTTGGATAGGGTCATTTGCGTCCAGTTATTCATCCGGCAACGGAAATATCGCTTTTTATCTCCCAGTTTGGTTATGTACTCTATATGCTGGGTCATCATCAACCTGTTGAGTGCATTGCTGGTGCCGCCTTTACTCAAATGCAGCGTTTCCATGATCTCATCAAATGTTAATTCAACCTTATCGGCAACCAGAAATAATCCCCACACCCGGCACTCTGCGGGAGGAAGGCCGTACTTTTCATTGAGTACGCCAAATTGTTCAATGAGTTCTTTTTGTTTAGCGGTTAAGACCATTATTATTGCCTGCTTGGATATATCTGGTGCAAAGATAACGAGGTTTTTTTAGTTCAGTAAATTATGAACCATATAGTTTATTTTTATTAAAGTGAATGCTTGAGACAGGTGGTTTCTCACCAGATGCCTCGCCCGGCTGCTGCTCAGCCCCGCCTGGACTGCCGGAAATCTGGTTGGTGGATGGTCTGGGTCCCCGTTTTTATCTCTTATTTTGATATCGGCAATAAACAGTCGTTGCTTATGGATGGCGTCTGTTTTGATCGCACGATTTTTTTTACTTAAAATATTTGAGGTATGCAGATCTTAGTAATTGGAGGAACCGGCCTGGTAGGTAGGGGCGTATGTAAAAAACTGAAAGAAAAAGGTATTAAAGTAGTGGTAGGGGCGCCTTCACGCGGTGTTAATATTGTAACAGGGGAAGGCCTGGTGAATGCTTTAGTTGGAACTGACGTTGTAGTTGATCTTTCCAACTCCCGGTCACCAGAGTCGCAAATGGCTTTGGACTTTTTTAGAACAGCCGCGAACAATCTGATCAAGGCGGTAAAAGCCGCCGGCATCAGGCACCACCTTGTACTTTCAATTGTTGGTACAGACCGGGCACAGCATATTGGCTATCTAAAAGCCAAAAAGCTCCAGGAGGACGCGG
>JBQGCI010000029.1:0-7181 GCA_052038405.1 Acinetobacter pittii | reverse complement strand
CTTCTGATAGTTCACCGGCATCTGCGGCTACAGAACTGTTCGCATCATCCAGCTCAACCGAAAGCTTCCCCTTCTTATCCCGTAATATAGTGAGACATTGATTTTTGGCAACCATGTACAACCAGCTTTTAAAATAATCGATCTTATACTTTCCTGCTTCCTGAATTACTTTTAAAAAAATTTGTTGCACACAATCGCGGGCATCATTTTCCTCTTTTAAATACTTCATACAAACACCAAACAACAATAAGGTATAGCGCTGTAACAGAATACCCAGCCACTCATTATTTTGAGTTTGCCAGAAACGCTGCAACAGCTCCTTATCGTTAACATCCTGATATTTGTCTTTCCCCACCGGCTAAAGTTATAATGTAAAAGATGCAAACCTATTGTAATTCCATACTTTTTCGGGCATATATTATCCAACAGCCAATTATATCTGTAAGATTTTATATTTACAGGTATGAAGGCAATATATGCTGTAGTCACAGTGCCGGTTGCGCCGGTACGTAAAAGACCCAACCACCGGGACGAGATGAGCAATCAGTTGTTGTTCGGAGAAGCGGTACAAATTACCGGCAACAAGAATAATCAATGGCTGAAAGTAAGAAGCCTGTACGACAGATATACAGGATGGCTGACGCCAAATCTTCTGACACAAGTTGACGCCGCTACTGCTATACAGGCCACTTCTTTCCTGGCGTCGCAGTTTTTAACAAAAATAAAGATCGACGATCAACCCATGCTGATTCCGCTGGCATCCTCACTTCCCGATTTCAGAAATAAGCAAGGAATAATAGCGGGTATTCCCTATAGCTGTAGCTCCCCGCCGGTTAACACCGCGGCTATTAACAACAGGCAGGCTCAATTGCTCGAGAACGTGCATTTGTGGTTAAACGCTCCCTATTTATGGGGCGGAAAAACCATATTAGGTGTAGATTGTAGCGGCTTTACCCAAACCCAGTACAAACTCATAGGCCTGCCTATATTGAGAGACGCATGGGAACAAGCACTGCAAGGACGACCTGTAGCGTCATTAAAGCAATCACACCCCTCCGATCTTGCGTTTTTTGAGGACCAGGGAAAAGTGGTTCATGTAGGAATTTTACTCAATAGTACAACTATTATACACGCCGCTGGAAAAGTACGTATAGACCCAATAGATAAAGAAGGTATTATCGATAGCAAAACAGGGATACGAACGCACCGGTTAAAGTGTATAAGGCGGTTTATTGGATAACTGGACGGCAATTCCATTAGAGATCGTGCTACCTGCCATAGCCGGCTCTGTTCTTATAACTAACAGGATAAGCATAATTATTCAGCTGTTCCAACCGTAAAATGATGGTTAAGCCCAATTGTTTTGTCTTGGCCAGGGTTTGCCAGCTAACAATCACCGGTTCGAGTGGTGAGCCGGAGTCGCTAAATGTAGTGATCTCTCCGTCTTCAATATTATTATACCCTTTTAAACTTTGCCGTTTCGTATCGAACAGGTCCTGCCTGACCCTTTTAACCAGTTTTTTGTAGTCTTTTTCTACAGCCCGCCTCGCCAGTTCCGTATCCGGAAAATAGGCTGTTAACTGGTAGGTATAAAATCTAAAGAGAATACTGCTTTTTGATTTGTATGCATTTTCATAAAATAGCATATCGACCTTGTTAGCATTGATGCTATAAGGGTTAAAAACATCATACTCTCCTTTTACGAAATAACCCGTGGTATCCGTTTGCCGGTAAATTTCCTTTTTCAGCAAAGACGGATCGGTGGTTAAGGCCTCTACAAAAGATGAAAAATTACCCTGAAAAGGATTTACACGATAATATTCTTTTACGGTGCGCGCAAAACTGCTCTGCGCCTGGGTAACAGAAACTGACAGCAACGAAAGGGTAATGGCAAAAAAATACTTCCACATATCTGGGTTGTTAGCTATTGGATACAGACGCCTGTTCCAATTTAAAGGTTGCATACTTCCCATTCACTACCAGCAAGTATACACACAAAAAAGGACCTGCCGGCAGGTCCTGTCTGTTATTGACTATTTTCTGTACTTTTCTTTGTAGTAGTCTATGGCTTCCGTAACAATAGGCAAGGCCGTTTCTTTGTCCTGGAAGGTATCTATCACTACCTTTTTATCTTCTAGCACCTTGTACTGCTCAAAAAAGTTGCGCATTTCCAGTAAGAAATGCTGGGGAAGCTCATCAATATTATCATATTGCCTGACAGATGGGTCGTTCAGCGCTACAGCAATAATTTTATCATCACGTTCGCCGCTATCGATCATCTGCATGTTGCCGATTACCTTAGCCTGTACCAGGCAAAGAGAACGGATCGTTTGAGAACACAAAACCAGGATATCGAGCGGATCCATATCCTGACCCAGCGTTTGGGGAATAAAACCGTAATTAACGGGGTAATGGAAGGAAGAATAAATAACCCTGTCTAACTTCAATAATCCTGTTTCTTTATCTATTTCGTATTTCGACCTTGAGCCTTCAGGAATTTCGATGATCGCATTTACATACTCGGGAGCATTTGCGCCGTAACTTACACCATGCCACGGATGTTGTATAGTTGACATAAGGTTCTATTGGTTTTTTAAATTATTTGAAAGTCTGCAAAAATATGCTTTTAGCAGTAGTTCTATTCATGGTCGAACAGGTATTTAAAATCTACCAGCCATTTACCATCTTTTTTGACCACTTTTAAGGTATCCTGGTTTTCTTTATGAAATGAATTGGAATATACAATAATACTTGTAGAATCGTTAACCAAATTTCGGCTATGTATATTAATACTGGCATCCCAGAGCCCCTGTTTTTCATCGGAAGACAACTCCATACGCGATACCGCATCCAACCGTTCGTCGTTCAATGAGTCATGCAGCATAAAGTCTGCGGCCCTGTCATATTTCCCTTTTAATGCTGCCTGAACAAAACCTTTGGCTGCAGTCAAATCCGTATCGGCTTCGTTTTGCTCGCTACCTCCTTTACAGCGGGCAAGTAACAGCAGCACCATGATGCTTAATCCCATCCATTTCATAATTACTATTTTAAATTGTCTAATTTTTTCTGAAGCTCGTCCAGCATTTTAGGATCCATATTCTTTAAAACGCTATCCGCCATCTTCATACCCTGCTGTATTTCTTCGCTGTTCACATTAATCGAGTCTCTTATTTCATTACCCTGACCTTGCACACTCTTCATGCCCATGCGCATAAGCGTTCCCATCGTAAAATCCACCTTCCAGCCATTACTTTCTTTCAGTAATTTAAATTCGGCATCGGGTCTTTGCCCGGTTTTACTTTTAACCAAAACGAGTGCAGAGTCCCCCATTATGCGTGCCGGTTCCATAACTACATCCTCGAAGTCTTTCATAGGATCTGACGGAGGCAGCGAATCTTTCATTTTTTCGGCCATATCCAACCCTTTCTTCATCATTTGCATGGTAGGCTTACTATCAGAGGTTACATATTTGCCGGCGCCGTCGATATCTTTCTTGGCCAGATGCTCAAAAAACTCCTTCAAGACTGCGTTAGGATCATTACTGGTTACACTGCTACAGGATATCAGTAAAATGGCAGCTACCAGGCTACCGGCTACTGTCTTTATTATATTTCTCATAGTATCTTTTTGGAAACAAATGTAAGCATGTGTTTCTATATAAAAGATTAATAAAAAAACCGGGGCTTGTATAAACCCCGGTTATATGATCAATAATATTTTTAAGCTGAATTTCTTCCGGCATTAATAATCCCGAAAGAGCAACGCATTACCAGCTTTCCGTAGATGTCTTTTATACCCTCGGCATCATCGCCATTAGCCTCTAAAGCACGTATTTTAGACATAGCATACTGTTGAATGGTCAAAAGCGGCAATACGATCCTTTCCCGCATAGAAATGGAAAGCTTATCAACCGGGTAGTTGCCCATCAACTCCTCATTGCCTGAAAGCTTAACAATATAGTTGAAGGTAAGCTGATACTCTTCATAAATCATATTCCAGAGCTCGCCATAAGTTTCATCCTGCGCTATGTAAGCCGTCAGGGGGAAATAAGACTTGGACATAGCCATCTCGCAATTGTCGATCAGGGTTTTGAAGAACAATGACTCGTGGTACAATTTCTTTACATCGTCGAAGCGACCGATGTATTCCATTTTTTTAAGTGCAGAACCTACGCCAAAGAAGCCCGGCACATTCTGCTTCAGCTGGCTCCAGGCACCTGCAAACGGTATGGCCCGGAGATCTTTCAAAGATATACCGCCCTGCGTTTTGCCACGTTTGGCCGGCCGGCTTCCGATATTGGTTTCACTATAAAACCGCAACGGGCTTATTTCGTATAAATAGCTGGCCAGCAAAGGATGCTCTTTCAGCTTCTTGTACTCATCAAAACCGTAAGACGAAAGTTCCTGCAGCAGCTCTTCCTGCTTGCCGGTTAAAGGTGCGTGACGGTCTGTATGTATATTATTAGTGATCCCTGCATTCAGCAACTGCTCCAGATTGTACTGTGCAGAATCGATGATACCGAAATTGGAACTGATGGTTTGCCCCTGGATCGTTAACTGGATCTCCCTGTTGGAAATATTGTTACCCATGGATGCATAAAATTTGTGGGTTTTACCCCCACCTCTTGACGGAGGACCTCCCCTGCCATCGAAGAAAATAACTTCGAAACCGTAATAGCGGGTGATACGGGTCAGTTCTTCTTTTGCCCGGTAAATACTCCAGTTCGCCATTAAATAACCACCATCCTTGGTGCCATCGCTAAAGCCCAGCATAATAGTCTGGGTATGCTTTCTACGCGCCAAATGTTCTTTATAAGCAGGAATACTATACAGGGTTTTCATAATTTCGCCTGCATTGCTAAGGTCATCTATGGTTTCAAATAAAGGGACAATGTCTACATTAATATCTTCATTGGCAAAACCCTGCATCTTAAACAGGGCAAATACCTCGATAATATTTAAAGTGCTCTTACACTGGCTGATGATATAACGGTTACAGCCGGCCTCTCCGTTGTATTCCTGGATTGTTTTAACTGCCGTTGGTATCCGGGCGGTATCAGCCGCTACTTCATCTTCGAAAATTCCCGCATCTACTACCCCATTTATCTGAAGCAACGCTTTTATTTTCTCTGCCTCCGACATTTCTTTATAATTACCCGGTATCATTCCATTGGACCTGCTGGCAACTGTTTCAAATAATTTTTGATGTACAGTGCTCTCCTGCCTGATATCCAGCGAGGCAAAGTACAGGCCAAACAGGTCGATTTTGTTAATCAGGCTCTGCACCTGCGAAGTAAACAGCGAGTTGTGTTTTTCTTCAAGTATCGCTTTTACGTTTACAAGCGTGTCTTTAATTTCATGGGGCGTAACATTTATCTTAAAGCCAGGGACAAATACATTATCGTATAACTTCAATTCCAGCGCAGCTATGGGCTCTTCCACACCCGGAAAAGTGAGCCTGCGTTTCAGCCGCCGGATATCCAGGTAATAGCATTTCAAAATAGCTCCCCGTAAAGCATCTGCTACTTTTAACGTGGTATCACATTTTACAAACGGATTGCCATCGCGGTCGCCGCCCGGCCAGAACCCCATTTGCAAAACAGGGTTTTGATCTGTCACTGCCTTAGGAAACTGGCTCTTAAGTTCATTCACAATTCTTCCTGCTGCCGTATAAAACACATTTTCTAAAAACCAAACCAGGCTGATAGCTTCATCATAAGGTGTTGGCTTTTTTTTATTTAAGAAAGGCGTTTTACCCAGCTGTTGTAAATAAGTATTGATCTCAATCGAATCGTTCTTAATAAGCGCACTGCTAAGATCGTGTATAATGCCTAGCACAGAGCCGGGATAAAACTGGGTAGGGTGCGCGGTTAGTACCAACCGAACACAAAATGTTTTAAGTATTTCGGCCAGTGAGCCTTCATTGTTGTTTTGTACCACATCGTTCATTACCTGCTTTAAGGTACCGGCACCACTCAGGTCATGCGTATTTTTATAAGCAGCATCTTCGAGCGCATCAAATAATACCACCTGGCGCTCCACGTATTGTGTAAATCGAAACAAGAGGTCGAGCTTTTCCTTTTCGCTGGTTAAGCTTGTATGCTTATTAAAAAAATTATTGATAATATCTATAGGGCTTTGAGCTTTCCCATAACCTTCTTCACAAATACTTGAAAAAAGCGACAACAGTATACCGGTCTTTTCCATTTTATGAAACGGCAAAGAGGTAAAGAGACTGTTGTAAAGCTGGAACCTCGTTCCAACCTCTGTCCTGAAATGATGCAAGCTCCTGCTAACAGCAATATCCATTATTCTTAAGTTATATTTTTCCTTTTAATCTTCAACAGCAGGCAATAAAGCCGTTAAGATAATATTTTTTGGATAGATGGGGCCAATTTTTTGCATTGAAACCTCTGCAACTCCGTACGAAAACCGTCACTATTTAGTTTAAGCAGGAGCAGTTATTACTAAATACGATGCGGCATACCAGCTGATCGGCCCCTCCTCTTTTAACCAGTCGGTAGCTAGCCTGGCAATACCAGTTCAGGCGCTTCTCAGGCGATAATCTACTGTATTTAGCGACTATTTTCGAACCCTTGGACATCATTCAATTTTACAATATAAAATATTGAAATTCAAATAATTGTAATATTTACACCAAATTTCAGCCTCCTAAAAACCACTAAACATTGGTTTGTAACCGCTTACTGAGCGTTCTATCTTTGTGTCATCATTACATAATCGAATACAAAATACCGGTATAGATTATAAGAGCTCATAACCAACTTTCGCTTGTCTCGTTTTGTTTGCCGCCCGGCGATTAAGGTCCATATTGACGAGAAATAATTTTGAAGACTTTAAAAAAAGGAGACAATTATGAAACCAGTTCTTTTAAAAGCAAAACAAATAGCCTTTCAATTGGGGGTATTATTTGCCAACACGCTGACAACCGGAACGGTGTCGCACAAACAAAGTAAATGGCTTCCCAGATAATGGCAAACCATTTTCAAACAATAATTAATTTTTAAAACATATAAAACTTTATACAATGAAAACATATATTTCTAAAACAAAAACTTTCGCTTTCGCTTTGGTTACGCTTTTGACAACATCTTTCACTGCGCCTGCGTTTGCAGCTGATGAAGATGAGAAAAAAGCAGAAATCAGCTATGTTGGTAATGT
>JBQGCI010000028.1:0-2303 GCA_052038405.1 Acinetobacter pittii | reverse complement strand
CTCCTGCTCAAAAGCTGCCTGCGAAGTAAACCGCCTTCGCCTCGTTTTCGGATCTTGTATCTTCATCAAAACCCAGTCGGTTTCTTCGTTGGTAACCCGGTAGGCAGCAATGCCCAGGTGTTGAAAATAATACACCTGGGTAAGGCGGGGCTTAATCGTCGGGCGATAGCCAGGGCCGTGTTCATTAGTATTCATAATATTTCAGCACTGAAAGGTGAGAGGGCGCCTGGGCAGGCATATTGGAACATCCTTTGAAAATGCATTGGTTAAGGACACAGTCCCAGGAAAAAGACTGAAAGACAATCCCCATTTTTTTTAAAAAGACAGCGGGCGATTCTAATACCTGGTTTTCCATGGCTTCGTTTAAATCATAACAGATCAGGTATTGGCGGTTGGGCATAGTAGTGGGTTTTTAAATCCTATCTTTTTTTGACATGCCTAAGGTAAGAGCCGGATAGCTGCGAAAACCGGGTATTTTTCCCGTATGTTGTAACTTGATGAGAGTTCTGTTGTGGGCTTTTTAAAGACAGCGCCCGTACGCTAAGCCCTAAAATGCGTTTGCTGCCAGCTAGGGCCAGCAAATAGCAGTTTGCAGAGCAATTAGCCTCAACCATTCCAGCCTGCGGTAGAATTCAGTGACAGCACGCTTTTCAGAGGTGCTTTGAACAGAAAAATGCAGTAAAACCGTTCCGCGTGGTGAGTAAATATAGTTGTACACTTTATAACTATACAAGGTAACGCCGTTCACCTCGTTTTGCGCTTTTACCTGTACTTCTCCTGTTTTATTACCATCAATAGTAAGGCGCCTGCTCTCAAGATAGGTGCCGCTATGACGGGTGGCCGCCCGTAATTCCCCGTCGCTTAAAAGAAAATCAATAGCTTCCTCTTCAAGAACTATTTCTGAAGGTATGAAACTTAACGTGCCCACTACCACCGAGCCCTTTTGAAGAGCGCCTGTAATAACTGCTAAAATTTCAGGTTTGTAGTTGGTATTAACCACCCAGTCGCAGGGTAAGTGGATGCTTATGGACAAGCCGGGCCATTTCACGTTTTTGGCGAGATGGTGTTTACAGGGGAGTGTGTCGGAAACATTTGAAGCGGCGAGGTGTCCACCCGTTATTAGAAAGCAGGACAACAGGGTAAAGAGCCGTACGTGCTGTGCGTTCAATAGTAGCATTGATTGACAGGTAAAGTATGCCACCTTAATGGAGGTTCTGATTTTTTATTTAATAACGCCTCAATTTAATACAGTTAAAACCAGCTTCCTCATTGAATGGACATTTAATTGTGATCGAATTTCCATTTATGGCAATTCAGCCGATCCGTAAAAATACATTATTTACATATACCACCGTTATCTTATGCCTGGCGATTCTGTCCGGTAATCGACGTATTTTATGCTCTGACTTCGATCCAGGCCGGTGCATGATCGCTGGCTTTGGGCCAGCCCCGCACTTCGGCGTCAACACCGCCGGATTGAAGATCATCGGCCACCACGGGGCTTAATAAAAAATGGTCGAGCCGCAGGCCGGCATTGCGTTCCCAGGCATGGCGCAGGTAATCCCAGAAAGTGTAAACCGGCTGGTCGGGGTATAAGCTGCGCAGGGCATCCGTCCAGCCCTGCTTCAACAGGTGTTGATAAGCTCCCCTTATCTCTTTCCTGAATAATGCATTGTCCTGGTATTTTTCAGGTTTGTATACATCCAGCTCGGTGGGCATCACATTATAGTCGCCCGCCAGTATAACGGGTAGCCCTGTGGCATAAAGCTTTTTGGCATGGCGGATGAGCCTTTTGAACCAGGCCTGCTTATAGTCAAATTTAGGACCGGGCCAGGGGTTACCATTGGGCAGGTAGATGCAGGCGATCACTTTTTGACCCGTAATCACTTCGAGGTAGCGGCTATGGATATCGGCACGGTCGCCGGGAAGCCTGCTGCGGAGCTCCTGTATAGGCTGTTTGGATAGTATGGCTACCCCGTTCCACGATTTCTGCCCCAGCCATACGGCATGGTAGCCCGCTTTCTTCAATGCTTCTTCCGGGAACTTTTGCTGCGGCGCTTTCAGCTCCTGCAGGCACACCACGTCGGGGCCAGACTTTTTCAGCCATTTCAGCAATACCGGCAGCCTGCCGTTAATACCATTGATATTAAAAGTAGCGATCTTCATGTGCGGACCTTATAATGGTTACGGGTACCAACCCACCCAAGCAAAAGCTATGCCCTGTTAGTGAAGCGGGTGGTTAAAGAAGGGTGCATTTACTCAGGCGGTTGTATCAATAGTTACAGCGCCTTATCGACTGCTAT
>JBQGCI010000027.1:0-3728 GCA_052038405.1 Acinetobacter pittii | reverse complement strand
TCGATTCATGTAATACACCCGGCAAAAAAGGCAATAAAAAAGCCCGCCAGATAAGCAGGCGGGCTTCACATATAAATGAGATGTTGAATTGGAAACTACCGGCTTATCTTTCTCCGAACAAAATCCGGAGTTGGAATTGGCACCTTGTTCCGATGAACCACGAACAGGTTGCCAAGGCTTCACAGGGCCATACCCTCTGCCTTTCTTGATAAGTATATAAAAGAACGAGGCGCAAATATAAAGCAGAAATATCAAATAAAAAACTGCGCTGCATGGTGTGTAAACAACATTTTTAAAATTTTGATGTTTGTTACGGCAGAGAAAACACGAATTACATCATGTGGCAGGAAGAAATGGACCCGCTCGATAAACGAATTAAAATATATTCCCCACGGAAATTCCCGGGCAAATCTCCAATTTTTCCCGTTCAGTTCAGCAAGTATGGATTACAAACATTAAGATCATAAACGATTACCCCAAAAGCAAGAAAGTCTCTGGCCGCAACCAAAGACTTTCCATTAAATGCTGCCGGTACTTCACTAGAATTTATATCCTACGGTTACTCCGAAGGAAGTATTGTTGATCTTTGCAGGGTCGTCGGTATCAGGTAATTTTACCAGTCCCAGGTTGGCGTTTAAGTTTAAAGACAAACCATTGCTTAACTGGTAACCGGCGAGTAATTTACCACCCGCATCGAATTTTCTCAGATTAGCCTCATCCCAATCTCTTTTTACATCAGCATTGTCAGAACTATATTTAACCTGACCAATGCCCATGCCTACGTATGGTCCTACACCTAACAACAGGTGGCCGTTACCTAATTCAGGCTGATACTGGAATGTAACAGGCAACTGCAGGTAGTTCAAATGAATTTTGGGGTTGCCTGCAAAATCCTCAAGCGGTCCATCATACCTGGCTCCGTTTTGAACATAGCTCAAACCCGGCTGTATCACGAAATCATCAGCAATGCCTATATCATAAGTAACACCGGCCTGAAAGCCCGTCTTGAGAGAACCCTTACCCAAGGCGCTCTCTGCATCTTTTCCTGTGATATTCGAAAAGTTAACCCCGGCATTTACACCAAAACGGCCTGACTGTGCATTCGATTGAAGGGCTGTTAAGCTAAACGCGGTGAACAACAAACCTCCAAATAATAGTTTTTTGAGTTTCATCAGTATAATTTTTATATAATAAATGGTTATGACGGAACATTATAACACTGCTGTTATGATAGTTCCATAAGATACGGATTAAAAAATACGATCTGTTTAGCAGGTAAACGGACCATAAGAACTTTTACCTTACAATTTTAATAATTATTTTGTACCTGCTTCTTTAGCGGCATCAGATTTCATCTTGTCGTTCGCAGTGATCAGGAATTCAACACGACGGTTCTTAGAGCGGCCGTCCGGTGTATCGTTGGAATATTTAGGATTTCTCAGGCCGTAGCCAATAGTACTTAGTCTTTGCAGGGCAATTCCTTTATCTGCCAGGTAGTTCGATACTACAGAGGCCCTTCTTTCTGACAGCGACTGATTGTATTTCTCAGTCCCCGTATTATCAGTATGCCCCTGTATTTCTACGTCGGTATCAGGATATTTATTCAAAATAGTAATCAGGTCATCCAAAGTAGCTTTAGACGCTGTGGTAAGCGCAGCCTGGTCAAAGCCAAATAAAACCGCACTGCTAAACTCTACTACAATTCCTTCCTCCACCCTTTCAACCTTGGCTCCGGGCACCTCCTGCTTGATCTCTTCCGCCTGCTTGTCCATTTTTTTACCGATAATGGCCCCGGCTGTACCGCCTACAGCAGCGCCGATGATAGCACCTAAAGCTGTATTTCCTGCTGCTTTACCGATTACCGCACCAACGGCGGCACCACCACCCACACCAATGGCTGCACCCTTTTGAGTTCTGGTTGCACTTTCGCAACCTGCTAAAGTTAAACCTGCAAAAGCAGTAGCGAATAATGTTGTTTTAACAATTTTCATCGAATAAGTTTTAATGATTTACAATTTTAAGGCCGCAAAAATAATGCTGACATCAAACATATATGCCTTTATTTTATCCACCCCTAATCTTTTATCTATCTCTAACAGGCAGTTAACAAACTACGTGCCAGCGAATTTTAAATATAGACAAATGAACATATAAAAAGGTTGCCTTGTGGGCAACCTTTCACATAAATTTATATAACATTTTTTTACTGCTGTTCACTGACAGGCGCCGCTGCAACCTCTACCACTTTTGTTAACACATAATTGGTACCCTTAGCTAAAGAAGCTGCTTTCTTTTTATCTTTTTTGTCGGTCTTTTTTGCAGTTTCCTGCGTAGTATCCACTTCTTCAGTAGCGGCTACTGTCTCACTTTCGGCTGCTGTTAATTCAGGGAATATAGCGGCTGGATTTTCTTCATCAAATTTTGCGCCTACATTTACATATAACTTATGGCTGGCGGTATCAAAAATGATGGTACCTTCTTTTAGTGACTTACCCGAATATCTCGGAGCCGGCTTTTCTGTGGCGTCAGCCCCGGCTTCATCGGTAGCTACCACCTCTGCTACGTCATTCTGTAAAGTTTTCTGCACCGGAATTTTGTAGGTACAGGGAGACTGCTTCAAGTCCGCCTTAAACTTACCCTGCGGCATGCCATTTATCCAAACAACACCCTTATTTTCAGCATCCCTTGTCACTGTAACGCTGGCTATTTCGCCATCTTTATTTTCGTACTCATACTTTCCCAATACCGGAAAAATCATTTCATCAGTTAACTCCCCGGGCATAGGCGCTAATTCCTTAGGCTGGGGCTTATAGTTTCTGGGAACTTCTGGCGTGGCAGACGTCTGGGCAAAAGCAGTGGTAGCTATGGATAAAGAGAGCACCACCCCTAAAAAAAAGTTCTTTTTCATTTGTCGATTTTTAACGTTTTTAATGATCATACCAGGATGTACTGCTATAGAGAATAACCCGGCGGGATAAATGGATCCGGGGTAAGCATAGCGCTGAAGTACCTCACAGATCAATGGTTGCAAAAAGAAATTATTATGCCAAAATTTATTTGTCGTTGATTAAACCTTTATTTTAGATTTTAGTTATGATTTAGTTCCGCACGAAATTTGCACGTATCTATCCTCAAAACAGGGAGAATAAATTGAAAAATAAAGACTTAAATACTATTGATGTAACCGGTGCCCGGGTGCATAATCTGAAAAACATCGATATATCTATACCCAAGAATGAATTGGTGGTGATAACCGGTATTAGTGGCAGCGGGAAATCCTCCCTGGCATTTGACACCATTTATTCTGAAGGCCAGCGTCGCTATATGGAGACATTCGGAGCTTATGCCCGCCAGTTTATAGGTGATATGGAACGCCCGGATGTAGACCAGATAACCGGTCTTTCTCCGGTGATCTCCATAGAACAAAAAACCACCAATAAAAACCCCCGGTCAACGGTGGGCACCGTTACCGAGGTGTACGATTTTTTCCGTTTGTTTTATGCGCGTGTAGGTGAAGCCTACTCCTACAATACGGGCAAAAAAATGGTGAAGTGGAGCGAGGAAGAAATTGTAGAGAACATTTTCGATCGTTTCAACGGCCAAAAAATAAACCTGCTGGCTCCGTTGGTAAGAGGGCGCAAAGGCCATTACAGGGAACTGTTTGAAGATGTACGCAAAAAAGGATTTTTAAAAGTTCGTGTTGATGGTGAGATCAGGGATATTACAGC
>JBQGCI010000026.1:0-21819 GCA_052038405.1 Acinetobacter pittii | reverse complement strand
TCATCTTGTGTTTCCGATAGGACAAAAGAAATTCGCTAAATCCTTGTGAATTATTCTTGCCGAAGCCCACCGGTTTACACAGGATGACGACTAATTGAACCGCTGAACAAGTCAGCGGTTTTTATTTATCTATAACGATTTTAATATTGCCCGACACCAGCCTAATATGGCAACAGTCGTGTGCTATTTTATATGTCCGATTGGCAACCGTCTTGTTGTCCAAATATCCTTTAAACACAAAGTCATCCCCGCATACAGAAGTCTCTTTCATATAGGAGTCGGAACAGACTAAATAAAAGCCTGGCATATAAGACACACCGGCCGGTTGTTGCCATTTAAGGTTATCGAGTATTACTTTCTCATCCCTCTTTCTTATCACTTTAAAGCTATCCAACTCTATTCCCGTACCAGAGCGGTCAACAACCTGCACGATCAAACTCCTGAAATCATTGGTACATACACGGTTCGGCCTACACCCGGCCCCGCAATCATCACCAACCCGGGAGTTTTTATTACATGCCCCTATCATCAGGCCAATAAAAAGTATACTAATAATTGAAAACCTCATCGCAGTATGAATTAAAAATATGTTATCCAAGACGCAGGTAAGTACTACTTCGCAACAACTAACCAATCAATAAACAGAGGCGCTATTTTCAAAAAAGCTATTTCGTTTCCGCCATATCAGACTCATCTATTACATACTCTCTTCGTATAATGTTTCCGGCGGCATCCTTCGTTTTAGCCCATTGTTCTTCATTAAAAAGATTGGCTGCATCCGTTTCACAAGTAACCTTTTGCCCTGCGGAGGGAAAAAGCCAAAAATAAACATTGCACAACGTATCTATTTTTTCTTTACTCCCTATTGTGACCTTTACCAGGTTCTTTTGATAGCGCGGATCGGACTCATTCAAAATCGCAGGCCCACAATTAGCTGTACATATAAAAACTGACGCCTCATAAGCTTTTCCGGGTTCAATCGTAAATCCCTGACCAATGAAGCCCGTAGTATCTTCCTGGGCCGGCTGTCGTTTCAATCGCAACCCGTATTGAATAGTAACCGGTACACTCAACCTATTTTTATAAGCAGTGGTCATATAATACCCTTGTTTGTCGTCACTTTCCTTTGTACAGGAGCTGATGAATAATAAACAGACTATACTTAATAAAAAGCAGGTCCCGGCAATCTTTTGTTTCATTTACAGGTTGGTTTTATACCTGAAACGTGCGGTTTTTATATAACGCAACAAAAAAGGTGTCATCTTTCAAAGAAAATGACACCTTTAAATTTTTATGCTTAAGTGCTAGTGATCAGCGGCAAATTCCTTCCTGATAATATTGAGCGCCGCTCCGGCTTTAAACCATTCAATCTGCTGGTTATTGTACGTATGATTTACCTGGATGTTTTCGCTGCTACCATCCGCATGATGTAATACCAGTGTTAATGGCTCGCCTGGTGCAAAATCCGTTAAACCGGTAATATCTATTACATCATCTTCCAGTATTTTGTCATAATCATCCTTATCGGTAAAAGTCAATGCCAGCATTCCCTGTTTCTTCAGGTTCGTTTCGTGAATACGCGCAAACGATTTTACCAATACTGCCCGAACACCCAAATGTCTTGGTTCCATTGCCGCGTGCTCCCGGCTACTGCCTTCACCATAATTTTCATCCCCCACAACAATGCTACCGATACCTGCCGCCTTATATGCCCGCTGTGTATCGGGTACCGGTCCGGATGCACCAGTGAGCTGGTTTTTGATGGTATCGGTTTTATCATTAAAGAAATTTACAGCTCCAATCAACATGTTATTGGAGATATTGTCGAGGTGCCCCCGAAACTTAAGCCAGGGGCCAGCCATAGAGATGTGATCTGTCGTGCATTTGCCCTTGGCCTTGATCAGCAGTTTCAAACCTTTCAGATCAGTGCCTTCCCAGGGAGTAAACGGATCTAATAGCTGCAAACGTTTGCTGGCCGGATCAACAATTACCTGAACCCCGCTGCCGTCAGCGGCCGGAGCCTGGTACCCCGGATCGTCTACCGCGAAGCCTCTTGCCGGCAATTCTTCACCCGCTGGCGGATCAAGTTTTACCGCCTCGCCATTTTCATTAATTAATGTGTCGGTAAGCGGATTGAATGTTAAGTCACCTGCAATGGCCAGAGCAGTCACGACTTCGGGAGAGGCCACGAACGCATAGGTATTGGGATTACCATCTGCGCGTTTGGCAAAATTGCGGTTGAAAGAGTGAACGATGGTATTCTTTTCCTTTTTTTCGGCGCCTACCCTGTTCCACATACCAATGCAGGGCCCGCATGCGTTAGCAAATACGGTAGCCCCGATTTTATTAAAAGTATCCAGGAAACCATCCCTTTCGATGGTATAACGCACCTGTTCGGAACCCGGCGTGATCGTAAATTCAGCTTTTGTTTTGAGCCCCTTTTCGTTCACCTGTTTAGCCAGCGAAACAGCCCGGCTGATATCTTCATAAGACGAATTGGTACAGCTGCCGATTAACCCTACTTCTACTTTTGTTGGCCATTCGTTGGCCGCCGCTACTTCTTTCATTTTAGAGATCGGGGTAGCCAGGTCCGGCGTGAAAGGACCATTCAGGTGAGGTTCCAGTTCATCCAGGTTAATTTCAATTAATTGGTCAAAATATTGCTCCGGGTTAGCATATACTTCCGGGTCGGCCGTTAAATGTGCAGCTATGGCATCTGCTGCAACAGCAATTTCTTCCCGGCCGGTTGCTTTCAGATAGCGGCTCATGCTGTCATCATAACCAAATGTTGAAGTGGTTGCGCCTATTTCTGCACCCATATTACAAATAGTACCCTTACCGGTACAGCTCATAGATATGGCCCCTTCTCCAAAGTACTCAACAATACAACCGGTACCGCCTTTAACGGTTAAGATACCGGCTACTTTTAAGATTACGTCTTTAGGCGCCGTCCAGCCATTTAGCCTACCGGTTAACTTAACTCCGATCAGTTTAGGCATTTTCAGCTCCCAGGGCAAACCAGCCATCACATCGCAGGCGTCAGCACCACCAACACCAATAGCCACCATTCCTAACCCGCCTGCGTTTACAGTATGGCTGTCAGTACCTATCATCATACCACCGGGGAACGCATAGTTTTCTAATACTACCTGATGTATGATGCCTGCGCCCGGCTTCCAGAAGCCTATTCCGTACTTGTTCGACACAGAGGCGAGAAAGTCAAACACTTCCTTACTTTCCGTATTGGCATGCTTCAAATCGGCCTCAGCTCCGGTTTCAGCCATGATAAGGTGATCGCAGTGCACGGTGGATGGCACGGCTACTTTAGACCGGCCCGCCTGCATAAACTGCAACAGCGCCATTTGTGCGGTAGCATCCTGGCAGGCAACCCTGTCAGGGGCAAAATCTACATAGTCAACACCTCTGTTATAAGCCCTGGCAGCAGGATTCGTCAAATGGGTGTATAATATTTTTTCTGTAAAAGTTAAAGGACGGCCCAGCAACTGGCGCGCGTTATTTACTTTTTGTTCAAATTCAGCATAAACTTTCTTAATCAGATCGAGATCGAATGCCATGTTACTAATTTTTTTGTACTAAAAAATTAAGATTTGAGAGAGAATACAAAGTTAGGGGTTGTTGCCCGCGATTGCATATTACCGCACTAAAACAATCCTGCTTCAATGTTACAGAAATAGGGCCAAAAGCAGTCAAACTCAACATATTCACCAAAGAAAACCCCCGCTCTGCCGAAACAGAACGGGGGGTGAGTAAAATTTAAATATCCCGGTGAAAGGATATCTGCTAGGCTGTTAATTCCTTAACCGAAGGAACAAACTTGGTGAGATTGATACCTTCTACAGCGGATTTATATTCTGCTATGCTGGGAATTCTGCCCAGAATAGCAGATAATACCACTACCGGGGTTGATGCCAGTAAGGACTCTCCTTTCTTACGCTCCGAATCTTCTACCACACGTCCCTGGAATAAACGGGTTGAAGTGGCCATAACGGTATCACCCTTAGCTGCTTTTTCCTGGTTACCCATGCAAAGATTACAGCCGGGACGTTCCAGGTACATCATATTTTCATATTCGGTACGGGCAGTACTTTTGGGCAACAGGTCGTTGAACTCAAAACCCGAATATTTTTGCAGCAAATCCCAGTCGCCTTCTTCTTTCAGTTCATCAATTATATTATAAGTGGGGGCCGCTACCACCAGTGGCGCATGAAACTCCACTTTTCCCTGTTGCGCTTCCAGGTTCTTTAGCATTTGGGATACTATTTTCAGATCGCCTTTGTGCACCATACAAGAACCTACGAAACCCAGATCCACCTTTTTATCCCCACCGTAATGGGATAAAGCGCGGATTGTATCGTGCGTATAACGCTTAGATACATCCTTATTATTTACATCAGGATCTGCGATCATAGGCTCTACAATAGCATCCAGATCCACTACTACTTCTGCATAGTATTTGGCATTAACATCCGGTGTGAGCGCTGGCTTTTCACCCGATTTAATTTCAGCGATACGCTTATCTGCTTTATTAATCAAACCCTGCAATACCTGCCTGCTGTTATCCATACCCTTATCGATCATGATCTGTATCCTGGCTTTGGCAATTTCCAGCGATTCGATCAACGTATCATCTTCAGAAATATTGATAGACGCTTTTGCTTTCATCTCCGCCGTCCAGTCAGTAAAAGTAAACGCCTGGTCTGCAGGAAGCGTACCAATATGCACCTCAATAATTCTACCCTGGAACACATTTTCTCCGCCAAATTGCTGCAGCATTTGCGCCTGGGTAGCGTGTACCACATCGCGGAAGTCCATGTGCTCTTTCATTTCGCCTTTAAAGGTTACTTTTACTGACTCTGGGATAGGCATAGATGCTTCACCCGTAGCCAGCGCCAGCGCTACTGTTCCCGAATCGGCTCCAAAAGCCACACCTTTAGACATCCGGGTATGAGAGTCGCCGCCAATGATGATGGCCCACTCATCCACCGTAATATCATTTAATACTTTATGAATAACATCTGTCATAGAGTGGTACTCACCCTTGGGATCGCGGGCGGTGATCAGGCCAAATTCGTTCATAAACTTCATGAGCTTAGGAATATTAGCCTGCGCTTTCTTATCCCACACGGAAGCAGTATGGCAACCCGATTGGTAAGCGCCGTCCACTATTGGCGAAATAACGGTAGCCGCCATCGCTTCCAGTTCCTGCGCTGTCATCAGCCCGGTGGTATCCTGCGAACCAACAATGTTCACTTCTACCCGAACATCGGATCCCGCATGCAAAATTTTGCCGGGTGTAATGCCTACCGCATTCCTGTTGAATATTTTTTCTACTGCGGTTAACCCCTGGCCTTCGTTGGAAATTTCTTTGGAAGGGGCAAATACCGGCGTTGGTTCAATACCCAAAATCTTGGCAGCAACTGTCTGTATTTTTTTACCAAACACGATAGCGTAAGAACCTCCGGCCCTGATGAATTCCTTTTTCTGCGGTGTTAATGCCTTTGAGATATCTATCAGTTCCTGTTCTCCATTGTATAATTTCTTTGTTTTGGTATTAATGGTCAAAACCGTACCTGTTGCTACAGAGTATACTTCTTCCAAAACAGGATCACCATTTTCGTCGCGAACCGCATTACCTGCAGCATCAGTCTTTTTTACCCAGTTCTTAAGATCAATACCAATTCCTCCCGTTACATCAACCGTAGTGAGGAAGATGGGGGAAATGCCATTGGTACCGCCAACAATGGGGGCAATATTAACAAAGGGAACGTAAGGGCTGGCTTGCTTACCTGTCCAGAGCGCCACGTTGTTCACACCCGACATCCTCGATGAACCTACACCCATAGTTCCCTTCTCGGCAACCAACATCACACTCTTATCAGGGTGCTGCGCCTGCAAAGCCCTGATTGCTTCCTGCGCTTCGGGGGTGATCATACATTTGCCATGCAACTCACGGTCAGAACGCGAGTGCGCCTGGTTACCCGGAGACAGTAAATCAGTAGAAATATCTCCCTCACCGGCAATAAAAGTTACAATTTGAATTTCTTCAGGAACTTCCGGAAGTTTCGTAAAGAACTCTGCCTTTGCGTAGCTTTCCAGGATATCCTTTGCTACTGCATCATCATTTTTAAATGCTTCCTTTAAACGATCGGTATCTGCATCATAAAGAAAAACCTGTGTTTTAAGAACATCGGCTGCCTGTTGAGCAATTGCGGGATCATTGCCAAGCGCCAGATCCAGCAATACTTCGATAGAAGGCCCACCCTTCATATGCGACAGTAGTTCAAACGCAAAAGCAGGTGTAATTTCTTCAACAAGAGCTATTCCCAGTATGATTTCCTTTAAAAACTTAGCTTTCACTCCGGCAGCACTCGTGGTACCCGGTAAAGTATTATAAATGAAAAAGTTAAGAGAATCTGCTCTATACTCGTTAGAGACGTCCTTTATTTGCTCAATAATTTCGCTCAGCAATTCAGCGCCATCAATAGGCTTGGGATGAAGTCCCAGGGCCTTTCTTTCCTCAATTTCCTTAATGTAATCCTTATACATGTTCATAACAGAAGTCTTTTTCAATATGAAGGCAGATTTAAAACAGTTTCCGGCGCTGCCATTTCTTGCCAGCCTGTGTCATTTATATCGTTCTAGTTCCGGATCACTTCCACGGAACAATATACCTACATCACTTCAACCACAATTGTAGCCTGATAACCTCGGAGTTATCCTTTTCAAAAGAGAGGTGCAAAGTTTTCGCTTTTCTTATCAGAAGGTGTTTTAATGATTAACGGACACGGCCAGATTTTGTTCAGTTCCTAATTCAATTTCCTAACCGGTTCGTTATCAACTGCCATTTTAATATATTTTAATATTAATAATACCTTCGTTGGCAGTGGCGCGAATTTACAAAAAATAAGAGTTCTAATCTGCAGAAGTTATTGAAATTATCACCGGATTTGGTAATTTTGTAATGTAAACCAACTATAATTAGTATGAATCGCCTAAAAAATTTTGTCGAGTGGAATGCTTTTGGTGTTTGCTCTTCTATTGGTGAAAGATTACACATTTCTCCCTGCCGTATCAGGCAATATTTTATTTATTCGTCTGTATTAACCATGGGCTCCCCCATTATCGCTTACATGGTATTGGCCTTTTGGAAGAATATGAAAAACTACATTTCTTCGTCCAAGCGTAATCCCTGGTACTATTTGTAGTGCAGGAAAAGGCCGATCGCTGCTATTTACAGTACCAATAACTTATATCCGATTATAGTTAAAAGTTGTAAAGTTGAATGCTCAGGCCTGGAAGTCTCTCCTGGAGAACCTAGGCTCAACAAATATTAGTATCATTTTACAGCAGGGTTGCCAGCCGTTATTGCATACAGCAAAAAAAAGAGGGGCCAACCATACCTGGAAAGGTGTCGTCGCCCACTCTAGCCCTCTAAACCATCATAAAAGTAGACAGATAAATTCCTGCACCCATCACCCATTCGACGAATGCCTTTGTTTTTTAGACGAATGCCTCTTTTTCTTAGATGAATGCTTCAATTAAAATATCTGATTGTAATCTGTTGACCGCCTTCAATAGGTTATTCGTCGTTATTCGGAAGATAATACTATTGAAACAAGAGCTGCTACGGCCAAAACCCGTAACAGGTGTCATAATTATTATTACACAGGGAACCTTCCTCCTTCCAGCAAGTAGAGATATGCAGGGGGGCTATGCCCGGGTTTTATTTCCACAACCAGTTGGATGCATTCAATAAATGGATGCCGGTTGACTATTAACTGTTCAGCAGCAAAAAGTCCCGCTTCGAAATGGAAGCGGGACTTTTATATGGAAACGGCCAACAGTTGTCGACCGTCATCTTTAAACCATCAGCTATATTAATAGCCCATGCCACCCATATCCGGACCACCTGGCATTGCAGGAGCAGCGGATTTAGGTTCGGGTTTGTCAGCAATTACACACTCGGTAGTCAACAACATACCAGCGATAGAAGCTGCATTTTCCAATGCTACACGACTAACTTTAGTTGGATCGATAACACCGGCTTTGAACAGATTTTCGTAAGATTCTGTTCTTGCATTGAAACCGAAATCACCAGTACCATCTTTAATTTTCTGAACAACGATAGAACCATCGATTCCTGCGTTGTCAGTTAAAGTGCGGATAGGCGCCTCCAAAGCACGTTTTACAATAGCCATACCGGTTTGCTCATCTTCGATCTGGCCTTTTACTTTAGCATCCAGAGATGCTACGGCACGGATGTAAGCTACACCACCGCCAGGTACGATACCTTCTTCAACAGCCGCACGGGTTGCATGTAAAGCATCATCTACACGGTCTTTTTTCTCTTTCATCTCAACCTCTGTAGCAGCGCCTACGTATAATACAGCAACACCACCACTTAATTTAGCTAAACGCTCCTGTAATTTTTCTTTATCGTAATCAGATGTAGTAGACTCGATCTGCGCTTTGATCTGGTTTACACGACCCACGATATCAGCTTTTTTACCTTTACCACCTACGACAATAGTATTGTCTTTATCAATGGTAATAGAAGCCGCCTGGCCTAAAGCCGAAATATCAGCCCCTTCTAATTTATGGCCCATGTCTTCAGAAATCACCGTACCACCGGTTAAGATAGCGATGTCCTGTAACATTTCTTTTCTTCTGTCGCCAAAGCCGGGAGCTTTAACAGCAGCTACTTTCAAAGTACCACGTAATTTATTCACCACCAGGGTAGCCAGTGCCTCCCCTTCCAGATCTTCAGCAATAATAACCAAAGGACGGCCGCTTTGCGCTACTTTTTCCAGGATAGATAAAATATCTTTCATGGCACTGATCTTCTTGTCGTAGATCAGGATATAAGGGCTTTGTAGTTCAGCTTCCATTTTTTCGCTGTTGGTAACGAAGTATGGAGAGATGTAACCCCGATCAAACTGCATACCTTCCACTACATCTACAGTAGTATCTGTACCTTTTGCTTCTTCAACAGTGATCACCCCTTCTTTACCTACTTTACCAAAGGCCTGAGCAATCAAATCCCCGATCTGGTCGTCGTTGTTTGCTGAAATAGAAGCAACCTGTTTGATTTTCTTGCTATCGCTGCCTACAGTCTGGCTTTGCGCTTTCAGGTTCTCCACTACTAATGAAACAGCCTTATCAATACCACGTTTCAGGTCCATTGGGTTAGCACCCGCAGCTACCATTTTCAAACCTTCGCTGATGATAGCCTGAGCCAACACCGTTGCAGTTGTAGTGCCATCACCTGCGATATCTGCAGTTTTAGAAGCTACTTCTTTTACCATTTGAGCACCCATGTTCTCAATGGCATCCTCCAGTTCGATCTCTTTTGCCACGGTAACACCATCTTTCGTTACAGCAGGAGCTCCGAATTTTTTCTCAATTACCACATTACGGCCTTTAGGACCCAGGGTTACTTTTACGGCGTTTGCTAAAACATCAACGCCTTTTTTCATTTTATTTCTAGCTTCAATATTGAAGTGTAATTGTTTTGCCATTTCTATTTAGAATTTAAAGTATTGAATATTAAATATTAAATGTAAAATGGTCCGCAGTTTTGTATTCGTCATTTTACATTTATTATTTTACATTATACGATAGCGAGAATATCACTTTCACGCATAATTAAAAGATCCTGTCCATCGATCTGGATTTCAGTACCTGCGTATTTACCGTACAAAACTGTGTCACCGGTTTTAACAGTCACTGGTTCATCTTTTTTTCCAGGACCGGCTGCAACTACAGTACCGCGTTGTGGTTTTTCTTTTGCTGTATCAGGGATGATGATACCGCCTGCTGTTTTTTCTTCAGCTGCTGCTGGTTTTACAATTACCCTGTCGTGTAAAGGGGTAACAGTCGATTTTTTAGCCATGTTTATCTTTTTAAAAAATTTGATTATTAATAGTGTTTAAGAAAACACTTTTTATGGTTGACAAAGTACCCTAAATAATATGCCACGGTTCAGAAACATGAAATTTTTTCAGGTTAAACACGCATTAATGCGACACAGGAATTTTGAATGCCAAGTTGGCAAATCGGAGCCGACAAGTTGTTCATGTTTTGCTTAACAGGGTAAACTTTGTTTCGCTAAACCGTTCGCGGCAAATATACCGCTGCGAACGGTATGCGGCATCATTCAATAATTGCAACTTCCCCTTCTGTTCCGCCAGTTCGTACACTCATTAGCACACTACGCCATAAGTCTACGCCGGCTGTCAACTTTTCACCCTGTCAACTAATAAAAGCCTTATCTTCGCCGGTTCAAAATAGTTCTTGATTCAATGATTAGCAGAAGAAACATAAGGGTAAAAGTGATGCAAACCCTTTATTCGTACACGTCCAGCCTGGATACCGACAAACCTCTTGATCCGCAAAAAACGCTTAGACAACATTTCAGCCAAACGCGATCTTTAATGGTATATGTGGTTCATTTTTTAACCGAAGTAGCCCGCTATGCCGAAAAAGATGCCTTTCGAAAATCGAATAAATACAGACCCAGCGAAAAAGATCTGAATGTAAACACCAAACTTGCAGGCAGTAACCTGCTTTGGCAAATACTCGATCTCAATGAAGTTAAAATAGCTTTTAAGAATGAAAAAACCGAACACCTGATCGATGAAGAACTGGTGAGGAAGATCTATATGCAGCTCACCACCTCTCAACAGTATATACATTATACCGGAATTCAGCAACAAAGTTTGCAGGAGGACCGCAAAATTTTTGAATATATTTTCAACGACCTGATGCTCAACAATGAAGAGTTTGTAGCGCATATTGAAGAAATATTCAGTAATTGGGACGATGACGGAGAAATGATTGTACAAACTATTGCTGCATTTATACGCAAGCCACAGGCAACCGGCTTCCAGCAAATTATTACATCCGATAAAGAGCAATTTGCAGTTAACCTGCTGAAAACGGCTATTGAGAAGGAAGACTACCTGCTTACGTTAATTACCCCCAAGTTGAAGAACTGGGATCCCGAACGTATTGCGTTGCTGGATATGGTGCTGATGAAATTGGGCGTGGCCGAGTTCCTATACTTCGAAACCATTCCCCCCAAGGTAACGATTAATGAGTATATTGATCTGGCAAAGGACTACAGTACACCTCAAAGCGGGCACTTTGTAAATGGTATTCTTGATAATATTCATAAAGAACTGGTTGAGGAAGGTAAATTGAAAAAGAAGGATTTTAGAAAATCCTGATTTCGGGAGCAATATTTTTCGCTGGGTTTGAATATTGATCTACATTCGCACTGCAAAAATTAATTAACAATCAATCTGGATAAAATGAAACGTTTCGTACTGATTATTTCTGCCGCTGCGGCGCTCGTTGCCTGCAATAGTAATGGAGAAAACAAAACAAACGCTGATGCACCTTTAACGGATTCTCTGAAACAGGAAGCTTTAAAAGACTCTTCTAATTTCACAACTATAAGCTGGGTAGATTCTACCTATAAAGACCTGGGAGACGTTAAACTGGGACAGGTGGTAGAAATTCCGTTCCTGGTGAAAAATACGGGAGACAAACCTTTGATTATTTCGAGCATTCAGCCGGGTTGTGGGTGCACCGTAGCAGAAAAGCCCGAAAAACCTGTTCTTCCCGGAAAAGAAGAAAAAATTGTGGCGAAGTTTAACAGCGAGGGGCAAAGTGAAGGTACACACACTAAAACAGTGACGGTAACTGCCAACACCAAACCATTCACACAGCACACACTGACATTCCAGGTGAATGTTACCAAATAATTTTTTTACAGTTAATAAATAATGATGCATTACATTTTACAAGCGCAGGGGCAAGGTGGCGGATCTTTCCAATTGATTTTTTTAGTAGGTATGGTTCTCGTATTCTGGTTGTTTTTCATCCGTCCTCAGGCCAAAAAAGCAAAAAATCAGAAAAAGTTTATTGAAGATTTACAAAAGGGTGATAAAATAGTTACCATAGCAGGTATTCATGGTAAAATTCAACAGGTAAATGAAGATGGTACCCTGAATATTGAAATCAGCCCGGGCAATTATATCAAAATTGAAAAATCGGCTATCAGCATGGATTGGACAGCGCAGATCAATAAACCTGCTGCTGCTACGCCGGCTAAATAATCAGTGTTTAAGGTTCAAGGTTTGAGGTTTAAACATTGAATATCAAACTTTAAACATATACTATGTTACAAATTGGCCTTACAGGCGGTATTGGCAGTGGTAAAACAACCATTGCCAATATTTTTTCTACCCTTGGTGTAGCCATTTACGATGCCGACAGCGCTGCTAAAAACTTAATGAACACCAGCCCGCAAATAAAGCAGCAGTTAACAGCCCTGTTAGGTCCCGATACCTATAAAGACGGGCTGTTGAACCGACCCTATCTTTCCGCTAAGGTTTTCAATAATACGGACCTGCTGGCCCGGCTTAATGCGATTATTCACCCATTGACCATACAGGACTCTATAGACTGGTTTTCACATCAGCAGGGACCTTATGCTATAAAGGAAGCTGCATTGATATTTGAAAGCGGGAGTGAAAAACATCTGGACTATACGATAGGTGTATGGGCAGAGAAAGCCTTACGAATTGAAAGGGTACTCCAACGAGATGGCGGTATGGATCGGGCTGCCATTGTAGCGCGGATGGACAAACAAATGGAGGAGTCTGAAAAAATGAAGCGTTGCAATTTCGTTATAGACAATAACGGTAAAACATCTGTGGTCATGCAGGTATACAAAATACACCAGACTTTACTAAATTTGGCCAGTGCTTGATTACCAAAAGATTCTATCTTCGTAACTAATGCCCCTTACTTCAATAATAACGGTAAACTACAACCAACCAGCCGTTACTATGGATTTTTTAAAATCGGTAAAACGATTTACCCGTAGTGACGAGGTTGAAGTAATACTGGTGGATAATGCTCCTGTAGAGAACAGGATGACAGATTTTGCAGCTGCATACCCGGGGCTTATCTATATCCATTCGTCTAAAAACCTGGGATATGCAGGCGGCAATAACCTGGGCATTAAAAATGCCAAAGGTTACTATCTTTTACTGCTTAATAACGACACCGAAATAACCGCAGGTTTCCTGGAAGCGTTGGTTGAGGAAATGGAACAGAATCCTTCCATAGGTCTGTTATCGCCCCTTATTAAATTTCATGAAAACAAGCGACTCATTCAATACGCAGGTTTTACACACATGAATTATATTACTGCCAGAAATGGGGCCATAGGAGATAAAGAAACCGATACCGGGCAATACAGTAATGATAGCCGCGAAACCGGTTTTTGTCACGGTGCTGCTGTGATGTGTCGCAGAACAGACCTGGACCGGGCAGGACTGATGGATGAACGGTATTTTTTGTATTATGAAGAACTCGATTGGTGCGAGAAGTTTAAAAGAATCGGGAAAAAAATATGGTTTACAGGTAAAGCCGTTATTTATCATAAAGAGTCGATAAGTGTGGGGAAAGCCAGTCCTATCAAGGCTTTTTTTATGACGCGCAACCGCATGTTGTATATCAGGAAAAACACCAACCTTCCCAACACCGTGTTATTTTCAGCATATTACCTGTTTATAGCCACACCAAAACAGCTTTTGATACATTTAAAAAACGGGAGGACCGACCTGGCAACTCAAACGTTTAAAGGCATTTGGTGGAATTTAACCCATTCTGCTAACAGCAGTTCATTAGGATATTTTATACCATGATTATTCTTTTTTGGATCAGCCTTTTTATTGTCTTTTATGCGTTTGCCGGTTATGGCATTTTTTTATATACCTTGATAAAGCTGAAACGGATCACTGGCAAAAAGAAACAGCCCATTATCCTGAATGAGCAACAGTTACCAACGGTAGCTTTACTTATTGCAGCTTACAACGAAGAGGCATATATAGAAGAAAAAATCCAGAACTGCCTTGAGCTGGATTACCCCGCTACCCTTTTTGATATCGTTTTTGTGACAGATGGCTCTAATGACCAAACTCCGCAAAAAATCCAAAATTGCCCACAGGTACGATTATATCATAAAAACGAGCGGGGCGGTAAAATGGCTGCTATTAAAAGAGTAATGCCTGAACTAACCAGCGATATTATAGTGTTTACAGACGCCAACACTTTTCTGAACAAGGAGGCCATTAAAGAGTTGGTTAAACATTACCAGGATGCCAGAGTAGGTGCCGTGGCAGGTGAGAAAAAGATAATGGTTGCCGATAGCGCCGATGCCAGCTCGGCAGGAGAAGGTTTCTATTGGAAATATGAATCTGCTTTAAAAAAATGGGATTACGAGCTGTACAGCAATGTAGGCGCTGCGGGAGAACTGTTCAGCATCCGGAGGTCTTTGTATCAACCGGTTGAAACCGACACCATTATCGATGATCATATGATTGCAATGCGCATTGCAGAAAAAGGATTTGTAATTGCCTACGAACCGAAGGCTTATGCCATGGAAACGGCAACTGCCGATTCAAAGGAAGAATTGAAGAGGAAGATCCGAATTGCTGCGGGCGGCATACAGTCGATATTCCGGCTGAAAAAAGCGGCTAACCCCTTTCTTAATCCCGTACTTACCTTCCAGTATATCAGTCACCGCGTTTTGCGCTGGACGGTTACACCTTTTTTAATGATACTGGTTTTTATTCTGAATATTTTCATTGCCCTGAACACTCAACACCCGCTGTATATTGCATTACTGACCGGGCAAATTCTCTTTTACAGCTTAGGCCTGGTGGGCTATTTCCTCGAAAAGAGAAACCTCAAAGTAAAGGCCTTTTTTATTCCTTATTATTTCTGCCTGATGAATTATGCAGTGATTGCCGGTATTAACCGGTACTTTAAAAAATCTCAAAGCGCTGCATGGGAAAAATCGAAAAGAAAATAAATTGTTGCATATATAGCTGGCTTTACTTAAGATCATTATTAATTATTACCAGCCCCACCTAAGTCCCTGCGTATTTATTTCTCCGGGGCTTAAATATTCAACGCTGAGAACAAGAGGAACAGAGCTAACGTAAAGTAGTTACATTCCTTTCTCCGGGTTCTACTTCGCCCGTCCCGGACGATATCTCTTCATTATCCTGGCGTGCTCATTTCTCCAGCGATTGGCATACCTGCTGCTTTATGAATTTTAATATTTTCCTGAAGATGACGATGAGAAGCCAATTAAAACCGGCTAACTTATAATTGCCTTAATAATTCATTGGTTAATTCAATAAACCGGAGCGGCTTCTTTTTTGAATAACAAACACTGGCAAAATACAGCTCATCTTCTTCATGCAGGGTAAAACCTAGCAACGCCAGTTCTTCGTGAGTAAAAGCCTGCGCGAAACCGGTATCAACCTTTCGGCTGACATCAATGGAGCGAAGATCATCCAGCAGTCCCACTCCTACGTTCTTAAGCAATGCTTCCTTGCGGGTCCATAACTGGTAAAACATGTGGCTGCTGTTACCGGCCGTTCTGAACAGATGCAGTTCCTGCGAAGAAAACACAGCTGCTGCCAGCATTTCCAGCTCTGTATTTTTAACCTGCTCTATATCGATCCCAACAGGATCATTACTGACGGCCACTAGTACCTTATTACCCGAGTGGCTGATATTAAACGACGGCAATACGGCCTGCATATTTGAATAAGCTACCGGTTTACCCTTCGCTCCGGATTGGATCACAATCGAGGAGGGCCTGATCAACCCATAATACCCCAGCAGTTTTTTAGTGATAAGACGGCCGGTAAGGAAGCGGGTTGCATCTGCCTGTTGGCGGAAAGAGCCTGCCCTGGTCATTTCTTCTTTTGTTAGTAACGGCAACAGGTCTTGAATACCCAGTATCGTGATATCGCAGGCATATATATGCACCTGGCCATTTAAGAGACCCGGAACATCTGTCCATGTTATGGTCCTGCTGTATTCCACTGTATTGATTATTTAATTACCGCCATTTGCGCCTCCAAAATACTATTTTGAAGTGTTAAAGCAAAAACACAGACTATGTACGGCGCCTGGTAATAGTATTTTGTACCTTCCAAAGCCTATTTTTGTGTAAATGCTGAGGCTGAATTCCATATCATTGTTCCAGTTTAAGAACTATACCAATAAGGTTTTTGAATTTGATAAAAATATAATTGGTATATGTGGCAGGAACGGTGTGGGTAAAACGAATATACTGGATGCGATTCACTATCTCTGCTTTACCAGGAGTTATTTTAGTACGACTGACGCCGTTAACGTACATCAGGGTTCGAAGGGCTTCAGGCTGGAAGGCCGGTTAACCAAAGACCATACAGAAGAAACGGCTACCTGCATCCTGAGAGAAAACAATAAGAAAGAGTTCCTGATCAATGGTACCGCCTACGAAAAGTTCTCACAGCATATAGGGCGGTATCCCTGTGTAGTTATCGCGCCTGACGATGCGGTATTGATCACCGGTGGAAGCGAAGAGAGACGTAGTTTCCTCGATTCCCTGCTATCGCAGCTCAACCCCGAATATCTGCAGAAGCTTATTCAGTATAATAAGGTTCTGCAACAACGTAATTCCCTTTTAAAGTCGGCCGCCGATACCGGCAGGCTGGACGAAGCATTGCTGCAGATATTAACGGAGCAATTAATAGCACCGGGTAATTATGTATTTGAACAAAGAAGCCAGTTTCTGGTATCTTTCCTGCCCAAAGTAAAAAGGCTGTATACCGAGATCGCCCGAAAAGAAGAAAACTTATCTATTCTTTACGATAGCCGGTTGTTGGAAACATCATTTGAAGAATTATTATCTGCTACGCTGAGCAAGGACCGGATACTTCAACGTACAACAGCAGGCATACACAGAGATGATATTATACTGCAGCTCAACCAACAACCTTTTAAAAACATTGCTTCCCAGGGACAGCGCAAAAGCCTGCTTTTTGCTTTAAAACTAACGGAGCTCCAGGTAATTACACAAGAAAAGAAAGTGACTCCTTTTTTATTGCTGGATGATGTTTTTGAAAAACTGGACGAAGAACGCATCAGCAACCTGTTGCATAAAGTTTGTATAGAGAATGACGGACAGGTTTTTATTACTGACACTAACCCCGAACGTTTAATAAAACACCTCGAAATCTTAAATGCCGACTTTGATTTAATATCTTTGTAAGCTGATTATAGCAGTTGATTAAAATGTAAGATATGGGCGAGTATTCTTTAGGTGAAGCCTTAAAAGAGTTTTTGAAAAAAAGTCGTATTCGCGGCGATATACAGGCATTAGAGATTGACGCTGTGTGGGAAAATATTATGGGTAAAACAGTAGCCCGTTACACCGACAAGCTACAAATTATTGGCGACAAACTATTTGTTTATACATCTGTAGCTCCTCTAAAACATGAGCTCGTTTACCAGCGATCCAAGATCATAGAGCGCGTAAATGAGGCTTTGGGCGGAAAAGTGATCAAAGAAGTGATTGTGAAGTAGGCTACCGGATGCTTGTTACCGGATACTGAAATTGAACCTCCCGTTCCCACCAGCTACCTGCTATTCCTAACTCCGGGATACGGTTTCAAGCAAAGCGCTCGGGGATGCGAAAGTGCAGAATATCGATTAAATATGGAGCATGGATTTAAACCTTTAATATTGAACATTGACTCTCAGAACCCCTGCTTGCCATCTCCCGCCCGTTATTCCCTATTTTCTCCTTTCCGTTCTCTATTTTCGCACCCTCGGATCGAACACACCATACAACAGATCGGCGATAATGTTCATCAATACAAAAAAGGTAGCAGATATTAATACAGAACCCATTACTACGGGGTAGTCTAATTTTTCCAAAGCATCTACAGTTACCTTACCAATGCCCTGCCAGCCAAAAATGTACTCCACAAAAAAGGCCCCGGCCAGCAGTTCAGCAAACCAACCGGTAATTGCCGTAATAACCGGATTCAATGCATTTTTGAGAGCATGCCGCCATACTACTTTCTGTTTGCTTAAACCTTTCGCGTAAGCGGTTCTTATATAATCCTGGTCGAGTACATCCAACATGGCGCTGCGGGTAAGCTGAGTAATAATAGCCAGGGGGCGGATGCCCAATGTAATAGCCGGAAGTAATAAATTTTTAAAACTGAAAATGCGTTCACCGGTCACTTCATCAATATCAAACCAGTTACCGCTGATCTGGAGCCCTGTGTATTGAGTCCATACAAATCCGAAAAGATAAGCAATGACGATTCCCATAAAAAAGGAGGGTGCCGATATGCCTACTATACTCGAAAAAATAGCACTGGTATCGAGCCAGGTATTTTGTTTAACTGCTGCTACCACACCCAGCGGAATACCGATTACAACCGCAATGGCCATAGCTGCAACAGTGAGCATCATGGTTCCGGGTAAGGCCTGCATCAAGATAGCACCCACTTCCCTTTTACTTTGATATGATCTCCGAAGGTAAGGAAGCTTGATACCTACTTTGTGCCCGCCTCCTATAAAAACGCCTTTGAGTTGTTTGGCATTGATCTCCTCTTTTGAGTGAATAGCTATTGGAGATACATCATTTACATATAAAAGAAACTGCTTCCACTTGGGTTGATCCAGGTACAATTCTTTGCGGATATTTTCCTGTGTTTTAGCATCACCTGTCTGCCCCATCACAAGGCGCGCCGGATCTCCGAAACCCTGGAATAAAAAGAATACCAGTACTACTACACCGGCTAAAACCAGTATACTGTAAAGGATCTTTTTAATGAGATATTGCACCATTGTAATGTATGATTTTATAGTGTGCGATATACGATGTATGGTGTACGATAGCATTTTTTCCTCGCCAATCGCACATCAAACACTCCCACATCGCATACTTACAAACTTACTTTATCAAAGTTCTTATAACTCCATTTACCTTCTATTGTTCCTTTGCTCAACACATAAATGGTAGGATTGGTACGCGCTGCTGTACGGATCATCGTATTATCACCGCTCAATATATCCACATTCTGAAAAGGCGTTTTTTCAATGGCTGGCTTCAAACGCGCCGCCGCACTGCTTACGATATATACAGGCACACCCTTTTTATGCGCTTCAGTCACAATCTTTGCAAATCCTTCCTGCCATTTTTCCAGCGAAGTTTCGGCACCTTCTACAAATAGCAATACTAGTTTTTCGGTATCAAGTATTTCCCGGGTCACATCGTTTCCGCCTGGTGCAGTGAGGCCAAAGGCTTTAATAGGCGGTTCATTGTTCACTCCTGGCCTGATCACTTTATCATAACGATCAACAAATGTATAAGTACTGTCATCGAAATCGTCGGGGAATGTTTCGGCTGTAAACTCAACCCTTTTACCGGCCTTTTCGTACACAAATGTGATAATAGTACTATCAGGTATCGCATTGGCAGGCATTTGCATTTGCTGAGGAATGTTATTACCTGTTTTAAAAGGCAGGCAATCGGCCACGGGCAAATATTTCAGGGTATACCACTGCGCTCCAAAGCTGAATATTGTTGCTAACAGTAACAAGATGGTGGTAGCTCCCCTGGCAAATACCGGTTTAATATACTTTGTATTAAAAAAGATCAGCAATATCAGCACCAGTAAAATAATATCCTTGATAAAAGATGTTTGTGCTGTAATCGGGATGCAATCGCCGAAGCAACCACAGTTTTTAAATTTACCAGAGAGGTAGGCATAACCCGTTAAAAAGGTAAAGAAAACGATCAGCAACAATAATAGCCAACTGATCGTTTTAATGCGCCAGCCCAACAGCAAGGCAGCGCCGGCAATGATCTCAAAAGCGATCATAATAACTGAGAGGGCAAGCGATATACCATCCAGGAAACTGGTACCCCATACCAGGAAAAATTCCTGCATTTTATAGCTAAGCCCTATCGGGTCATTGGCCTTCACCAGCCCTGAGAAAATAAAAAGAATACCCACTATAACGCGGGCAACGTTCACAACTACCTTCATGGCATTTATTTATGTGCGGTTTCGCCATCAAGTATCAACGCGAATACCGAATAGTTAATAATATCGTGATAATTGGCGTCAATGCCTTCACTGATCAATGTCTTGCCGTCGTTGCTGATGATCTGCCGGATACGAAACAGTTTCATCAGTATGAGGTCTGTAAGACCTTCCTGGCTCATACTGCGCCAGGCCTCACCATAATCATGATTTTTGCTTTGCATCAGCTCTTTGGTGGCCGCTATATGTTTTTTATAAGCTGCTGCCACCTGCTCTTCAGGTAAATCCCAGGAGGCATCTGCGGGTAGTTCGAGCTGAATGAGTCCTATAACGGAGTAATTGATCATACCCACGAACTCGCCAGCGATATCATCGGCAACCAGCTGCTGCTTTTTTTCCTGGATGGTTCTGATACGTTGCGCTTTAATATAGATCTGGTCAACAATGGAGATCGTACGCAGCACACGCCAGGCAGTTCCGTAATCTTGATTTTTTTTAAGAAATACGTTTTGACAGGACGCGATCACCGCATCATATTGCTCATTTGTTTTTGTCATGTAATTTGTTTGATATAAAGGAGGGTGCCTGATCAAAAGGTTGAGCCTGTCAGCTGGAAATTTACACCAGTCAAATTTTCAACCAATAAACTTGTCAACATTTCAACCAATCCCTACCTTAGCTTCCAAAGAAGCAACTCCGACAAAAATAGCAAAACAAATATTGATGTTCACACTTAATTGTAAAGGCCAGGTACTCACTATCGATCAACCCATTATTATGGGCGTCCTGAACATCAACGAAGATTCTTTTTACAGTGGTAATCGCTATACAGTCAACGACGCGCTATTACTCAGAGCACAGCAAATGATCGCAGACGGAGCCCGAATACTGGATATAGGAGGTCAAAGTACCCGTCCGGGTAGTGCCCTCATTTCGGCTGATGAAGAATTAACCCGGGTGATACCGGCTATAGCATCTATACATGAAGCTTTCCCTGAAATGATCATTTCTGTGGATACGTTCTATGCAGAAGTGGCCAGGGCGGCAGTACAGGCAGGTGCGTCTATTGTCAACGATATCAGTGCCGGCAGCCTGGATGAAGCGTTGATCGATGAGGTAGCGTCGTTGAATGTACCGTATGTTTTGATGCATATGCAGGGCACGCCGCAAACCATGCAAAACCACCCTTATTACGAAGATATTTGCAGGGAAGTTTTGGATTTTTTAATTCAAAAGATCGCTTTGCTAAAAAGTAAGGGAGTTAAAGATATTATTGCTGATCCGGGATTTGGCTTCGGGAAAACCGCCGCTCATAACTTCACGTTATTGAAAAACCTGGAACTTTTTAAGATGCTGGATCTGCCGCTCCTGTTGGGTGTGAGCCGGAAAGGATTTATTTATCGTACCCTGGCTACCGATGCGGAGCAGGCGCTTAACGGAACCACCGTTTTAAATACAGTAGGGCTGATCAATGGCGCTCACATTTTAAGAGTACATGACGTAAAGCAGGCAGCGGAGGCCATTCGGCTTACAAGCGCTATATATGCCTGTTAATAATTTCTTCCATCGCTGTTTCTTGGGTCATTTTACTGAGCTCCCATATACGGGTATTGATAATTCTCTCCCACTTCTCAACCGGTTTATCTTCAGTTTCTTCAAACTCATTCATACCGGTAATGGTTTGTTTTTTACGTGTAGAAAAATTATAGCTGGTGATGGATGAAGCTCCGGATGCCCGATGAAAGGATGATACATCCAGACCAATCAGTTCAAATTTTTTGTTCTGATAGCGGAACGTATAATCATAGTCGGTTACGTACCAGCTACCACAACTTAACCAATAATGAAGACGGATCTTCAATAAGCCTCTGGA
>JBQGCI010000025.1:0-18430 GCA_052038405.1 Acinetobacter pittii | reverse complement strand
GCCGCATTTAGCTGTAACGCTCCGCGGCAGCGTATACGCTGTGAAGTAACCGCCGTGCCCGATAGCATTCAGTTTGGCGTCGATCAGGATATAATGGGTAAGATATTGTACAACCTGGTATCTAACGCATTTAAATTTACGCCTGCCGGAGGAACAATCTCCGTGCAGGTTAAGGCCGGTAGTGATGCGCCTGAATCAGTTGAAATAACAGTGGCCGACACCGGTCTGGGTATACCGGCGGATAAACTGGATAAAATATTCGATCCTTTTTTCCAGGTGGAGGGCGCAAAGCAGCATGCAGGTACGGGAGTCGGATTGTCTCTTACCCGGGAGCTGGTTGTATTGCATAAGGGAATGATGAGCGTGAACAGTACCTTGGAAGAGGGAACGCTGTTTACGGTTTTGCTCCCGAACCTGGAGGCAGATGCAAAGGTGCCGGTTCTGCCCGACACTCCTTTTCAGGCAGAATGGAGCCCTATGGAGGAGCAAGCTACCGCCGAGGTTGCAGGCTCGGCAGCGCGTTCTGTTATACTGGTAGTGGAAGATAATGATGATATCCGCAACTATATCCGGAAAAATCTGGCCGGTGAATACACGATTCTGGAAGCACCGAATGGTATTGAAGGGGTGGAAAAAGCGTTGTCTGCTATTCCTGACCTGGTGATCAGTGATATTATGATGCCGGGTATGGATGGGTTGGAAATGTGTAAGCAGCTGAAATCTAACGAAAAAACCAGCCATATCCCCGTAATGTTGCTAACTGCCCGGCAGTCTGACCAGTATGAGACCGAAGGATATGAAATGGGGGCCGATGCCTATATTGTAAAACCATTCAGTATGCTGTTGTTACAGGTGCGGGTGCGTAGCCTGATCGCCAGCCGTGCCCGGCTGCGACAGTTATTTGTCCAATCTCCCGAGTCCTATACCAACCCGGTAGGGCTAAACGCGGCTGATAAATCATTTCTGGCTAAAGCCGCCCGGCTGGTAGAGGAACATATGTCTGACGCCGGGGTAAACGTAGAATGGCTGGCGGGTCAGCTGTTCATGAGCCGCACGCAGTTGTACCGTAAAATAAAGGCAGTAACCAACCAGTCGGTTCACGAATTCGTAACCGGGATTCGTTTGAGTAAAGCCGCAGAAATGCTGTTGCAGGGGCAGCTTTCGGTTTCAGAAATTGCTTATATGGTGGGGTATGCTGACGCTACCAGCTTTACCCGGATATTCCAAAAACAATACGGTACGACCCCCAAAAAGTACAGCCAAAGCGCTAAAGTAGATTAATGAGTCTCCGTTGTGTTTACCGGCCCCTGTATTTACGTTCGTTCCCTGGTTTTAGCTCTTACTATAATCTTATTGATTATCAAGTGGTTTGATCTTCGGTTGTATCAAAATGCCGATTTTTTGGTACGATACAAATACCCCAAAACTGTTCTGTAAAGTAGTTTCGTTGAGGAGATGATCCATAAATTGCTTGTACATCCCGGGGCCCTCTATCCATATTGAACCATATCCAGGATGAGGGTGTTGCCGGAAGCCAGAAATATGAAACGGACGATTGTAACAACGGCATTCATAGGGGCCAGCCTGTTTGCTGCCCATGCGCAAACCTTCAAATTTGATTTTGGAAAGGGAAAAGCTGAACAGGGTTTTTTAAAAGTACTGCCTGAAACCCTATTCAGCCAGGAATTGGGATACGGGATCGATTTGGGGACCAGAGTGGTGGCCAATCATTCTGTTGGAAAAGCAGCGATTACGGACGGATTTCTTACCAGCGACCGGCCTTTTTATTTTTCCGTGAAATTACCCGAAGGCAATTACAATGTGAAAGTATGGGTAGGAGATGACCTGGGTGTTGCTGATGTGGCGATACGCGCCGAGAACCGGCGCATGTTCGTTAATCGCCTGCAAACTGTAAAAGGGAAACATCAGCTGGTAGAATTTACTGTAAATATCCGCGACAGCCTGATTGCCGGCAGCAAGGGTAAAGTACGCCTGAAGCCAAGAGAATATGGGTATCTGCACTGGGATAATAAGCTTACCCTGGAATTTAACAGCACGCAACCCAAGGTCAACGCTATAGCAATTACACCTAATAAAGAAGCGGCATCTGTTTTTCTTGCAGGAAATTCAACCGTAGTAGATGGCACCAGTGAACCCTTTTCGGCCTGGGGCCAAATGTTCCCCTGCTTTTTTAAACCCGGCAAAGTGGCTGTCGTCAATCTGGCTGAATCGGGCGAAACCCTGAACGGTTTTATTGCCGCACGCCGGTTTGCCAAAATGCTCAGCCTCATGAAGCCGGGAGATTATGCCCTGGTGGAATTTGGCCATAACGATCAAAAGCAGAAAGGTGCCGGTGTAGGGGCTTTTACAACCTATAAAAAAGATCTGGAATACTTTATAAATGAAGTGAAAAAGAAAGGGGGCCACCCGGTTTTAGTGACTTCTGTGCAGCGCCGGCTATTTGAGCAGGGCAAAATTATAGAGAGCCTGGGCGATTACCCGGCTGCTGTAAGGCAAACCGCCCGGGAGCAAGGTGTTCCGCTGATCGATCTGAATAAAATGAGTAAAACGCTTTTCGAATCAATGGGAGAAGGGGCTTCTTTGCTGGCTTTTGCCCATTTCCCGGCCGGGACCTTTCCCGGCCAGCCTCAGGCCATAGCCGACAATACCCATTTCAGGCCTTTTGGAGCCTATGAAATAGCCAAATTGATGCTGAAAGGTGTAAGGGATGCCCGGCTGGATCTGGCCCGGGAAATCAAAACCACCGAGCCCTTATTTGATCCTGCGCACCCCGATGCTTATGCCAGCTTTTACTGGCCTGCGAGCCCCGGACGTGAGGCAACCAGGCCCGATGGAAATTAAATAATCAATACTTAATAAAGCGATGCCTATGAGCCTGAATCTTCGTCTGGTCAGACAATAATGATTCCGGCGAATGAGATCCGGCTATTCAACCAATAAAAAAATAAGCAGATGAATACAAATTTTAAAAACGGAAGAAAGATATTGGATGTTCAATTAGATATTGACGTGGATACTTCGTCTAAACTGTTCCTGTATCTCCAGGTAAAACAGGTCATCAGGCAAGCTATTGTCAGCGGGCGGATAGAAAAAGGGATACGCCTCCCCTCGGCACGTGAAATCGGTAAAACCAATGTGGTTTCCCTGGCCACGGTAGAGCGCGCTTATCGCGACCTGAGACGCGAAGGTATTGTTGAAAAAAGAAAGGGCGATGGCTATTTTGTATCATAAAGAACAGCTATGCATTCACGCAGAATGTTAACATCGGGCTAAAAGCTTACAGACTACAGGCCTGTCTTTGCGATTCAGCGAAATCATTTTACTTTCGGGCAACTGATTTAAACAATGTCTACAAACCCTTTGTATATAGAATACATCAGGAGCAAAAATCGCAGAGTATGCACGAGCTGGAACCCTTTTACAACTGGCAACATATTTACGTAAGTGAGGAGGATGAACGTTCTCCTTTTTTTGGTACAGAGCACTCCCAGTTTGAGTATACTGACACCGTATATAACTATTATATCCATCCCCAATGGGATTATTTCGGCAGCCGTACGCTTTATTTAAAAGTATTGATGGCTGACTATGAGGAGGGTTATTGCATTATTGAATTGATAGGCGAGTGGAATGACGCAGTAGAAAATGATATCATGCCGCTTAAACGCGATGTATTAGAGGTGTTTATGCATGAGCATATCCATAAAATCATTCTGATAGCCGAAAATGTGCTCAATTTTCACAGCAGTGACAAAGAATATTACGAAGAGTTACACGAGGAACTGTCAGATGAAGATGGCTGGATTGTATGTTTAAATATGCCCGAGCAAACCCAGTATGATTTTAAACGTGCTAAACTCAACCAGTTTATTGAATTGATGAACCTGGATAATTGGCGAACTTACAAGCCTTATCATTTGTTTAAGAAAATAGATGAGCAAATCAGTAAAAGATTATTGTAATACATGCAGCAGATAAATGGTTGGCTGTTACAGCGCGCTGGCGATATATGAAATTGAAGAAGGTTCCTATTACTGTCGAAATATCCGAACGCAATCGTTTCCGTCATTTTTTTGTCATGGAATTAATAATTCTATGTTACTTTTGCGCCATTCACTAATTAGATTTAGCTTATATGAACTGGTCTCAACTATTTACGTCGAGTGTAGGAAAGAAAATAACGATGGCGCTCTCCGGTCTTTTCCTGGTAGCTTTTTTACTGGTTCATGCCGGTTTGAATGCTTGTATCTGGGCCAACGACGGAGGCGTAATGTTTAATGTAGCCGCACATTTCATGGGTGCAAATGTGGTACCCCGGGTGTTAGAGATCGGCCTGTTTGTGTTTTTCTTATTACACATCATCCAGGGTTTGGCGTTAGAAATACAAAATCGCAGCAAACGTAAGGTCGGATATGCCATTCCAATGGGCAACAGGGGCAGCAAATGGTATAGCCGCGCTATGGGCATTTTAGGCTCTATCATCCTGATCTTTTTGGTGATACACCTGATCGATTTCTGGATCCCCTCGCGTTTCGGAGGTTTAGGTCAAATGTATATCGATATGTCGAACCATCAGATTGTTGCGGCAGGTACCCCCGGCGCCAAAGAATTTCATGATCTGTATGGTGAAATGTTGTACAAGTTTACCAGTTATCCCTGGATTTCTGTTGTGTACATTTTAGGCGTTATCGCCTTGTTCTGGCACCTGGTGCATGGTATCCAAAGCGCCTTCCGTACGTTTGGGGTAACCAATCACAAATACATCAATATATTGACGGTGGTAGGCTGGAGCTTTGCTATCATCGTTTGCGGGGCATTTATTATGATGCCGATCAGCTTCCTGGCTGGCTGGATCAGTTAATGGCCGGTTGGTAGGGTGTAGAATGAGAAATAATAAAAATTAAACGAGAAACGTTTTATAATATGCTTGATTCAAGAATACCTGCGGGTAAGTTGGAAGACAAATGGAACGATTACAAAGGTCATTGTAAACTGGTGAACCCGGCCAACAAAAGAAAGTTAGAGATCATTGTGGTAGGAACCGGTTTGGCCGGCGCATCTGCTGCGGCGTCTTTAGGTGAGTTGGGCTACAGGGTAAAAGCTTTCTGTTTCCAGGATTCTCCACGCAGGGCGCACTCTATTGCTGCGCAGGGAGGTATCAATGCGGCAAAGAATTACCAGAACGACGGAGACTCTGTTTTCCGTTTGTTTTATGATACGATTAAAGGTGGGGATTACCGTGCGCGGGAGGCCAACGTGCATCGCCTGGCCGAAGTGAGCGTAAATATTATTGACCAGTGTGTGGCGCAGGGCGTACCTTTTGCCCGTGAGTATGGGGGGTTATTAAATAACCGTTCTTTTGGCGGTACACAGGTAAAAAGAACTTTTTATGCTGCAGGTCAAACCGGTCAGCAATTACTAATAGGCGCTTACCAGGCGTTGGAAAGGCAGGTGGCCTTGGGCAATGTACAGCAGTATACCCGACACGAAATGCTGGATATTGTAATGGTTGATGGTAAGGCCCGTGGTATTATCGTACGCAACCTGATTACAGGACAATTAGAAAGATATTTCGGACATGCGGTAATATTGGCTTCCGGCGGGTATGGTAACGTATTTTATCTGTCTACCAACGCAATGGGTAGCAACGTAACAGCTGCCTGGAAAGCTCATAAAAAGGGAGCGCACTTCGCCAACCCTTGCTTTACACAGATTCACCCAACCTGCATCCCTGTTTCGGGCGATCATCAAAGTAAGCTCACGCTGATGTCAGAGTCGCTGAGAAATGATGGCCGTATCTGGGTGCCTAAAAAGCAGAATGACAACCGCAAAGCCAACGATATACCCGAAGAAGAGAGAGATTATTTCCTGGAGCGAAGATATCCTGCCTTCGGTAACCTGGTACCCCGTGATGTGGCTTCCCGTGCGGCTAAAGAAAGATGTGATGCCGGTTATGGTGTAGGTACTACCAAACAAGCGGTTTACCTCGATTTCAAGTATAACCTGATCAATAAATACGGAAGAACAGAAGCGAATAAACAAGGCATTCAAAATCCTGACCAGGAAACGCTGGTACGTTTGGGTAAGGAAGTAGTGAAGGAAGAGTATGGTAACCTGTTTGATATGTACGAAAAAATTACCGGAGAGAACCCTTACGAAGTTCCTATGCGTATTTATCCGGCGGTACACTACACAATGGGAGGTATCTGGGTTGACTATGAGCTGATGACTTCGGTAAAAGGTTTGTATTGCCTGGGTGAAGCTAATTTCAGCGACCATGGCGCCAACCGTTTAGGTGCTTCTGCGCTGATGCAGGGATTGGCCGACGGATATTTCGTTTTACCATATACAATAGGTAACTATCTGGCTGATGAAATTGCAGTAAAGCCGATACCTACGACCGATAAAGCATTTGTTGAAGCAGAGGCGGCGGTGAATGCGCGCATCACCCAGCTGATGAATATTAAAGGAACCCAGTCTGTTGAAAGCTTCCACAAGCGTTTGGGCAAGATCATGTGGGAGAAATGCGGAATGGCGCGTAATGAGCAGGGGTTAACAGAAGCTATTGCGGAGATACAGGCGCTTAAAAAAGAGTTCTGGAGCAATGTGCGCATACCCGGCGGTATTCACGAAATGAATCCTGAATTGGATAAAGCCAATCGAGTGGCCGATTTTATTGAGCTGGGAGAGCTGATGTGTAAAGATGCATTAGAGCGTAAAGAAAGTTGTGGTGGTCATTTCCGCGAAGAGAGCCAGACGGAAGACGGAGAGGCATTGCGTAATGACGAAGCTTTTATGCATGTGGCCGCGTGGAAATACAACGGCGAAAGCAACTGGGAGTTGGTGAAAGAGCCGCTTCATTACGAGGTGATCCAACCTTCCCAAAGAAACTATAAGTAGTTAAGGTTATATGAAGGTCGTTGGCTTTTCATTTGTAAGAAATGGGGTGAAATACGGCTATCCTTTTGTGGAGTCCATAAAGTCTGTACTACCTTTGGTAGACGAGTTTGTAATAAACCTTGGCAATAGCGACGATGAAACGAATGATGTTGCAGGTAGGTTGCCGAAGGAAAAGATAAAAAAGATTGATAGTATCTGGGATGAGTCATTAAAAACCGGTGGAAAGGTTTTAGCTGTGGAAACAAACAAGGCTTTGGATGCTACAGCAGCTGATGCCGATTGGCTCTTTTACATACAGGGTGATGAAGTAATCCATGAAAATGATTATGAAGAAATACGCAACCAGATGGTGAAGTATAAGGATGACAGGGAGGTTGATGGTTTGTTATTTCGTTATTATCACTTTTATGGGAGTTATAGGTTCTTGGGAGATGGGCGAAGTTGGTACCCCTTCGAGATCCGGATTATCAGGAATAACAAAAAAATACGTTCTTATAAAGATGCTCAAGGGTTTAGATGGCAAGATGGTAAAAAACTGCAGGTTAAATTGATTAATGCCCATATTTATCATTATGGATGGGCTAGAAATCCCATCATTATGAACCGAAAGCAAGCTGTATTTGGTAGTTTATATAATGATGGCCAGATTGTGGATCAAAAAGAAGGAATAGCTTTCGATTACAGTAAAGTTGATTCTATTACTTTATTTGAAGGATCACATCCTGATGTTATGAAAGATATAGTGGCGCGTGAAGACTGGACATTGAACAGAGATGTAAATAAGAAGAATTTTAAAAACATAAAGCACCGGCTTTATTACTTTTTGCATAAGAGATTTGGGTGGAGACCATTTTCTTACAAAAATTATAAACTGATTCATTAGTATTAATATGGAACATTACAATATGAACCTCACCTTAAAGGTGTGGAAACAAAAAGACGGGAAAAGTAAAGGTGGTTTTGAAACTTACCAGGTAAAGAATATTTCTTCCGAAATGTCTTTTTTGGAAATGTTTGATGTGTTGAACGAACAGCTGATACACGAGGGAAAAGAGCCTATCGCGTTTGATCACGATTGCCGCGAGGGTATTTGCGGTATGTGTTCCATGTATATTAATGGCCGCCCGCATGGTCCGTGGCAGGGTACTACCACCTGCCAGCTGCACATGCGCGCTTTTAAAGATGGCGACACTATTGTGGTAGAGCCCTGGAGAGCCAATGCCTTCCCGGTTGTGAAAGACCTGGTGGTAGATCGTTCTTCTTTTGATCGCATCATACAGGCCGGAGGCTATGTTTCTGTCAATACCGGTGTAACGGTAGATGGTAACGCTATTCCTATTAATAAGGATCATGCAGATAAGGCATTTGCTGCAGCTGCCTGCATCGGTTGCGGAGCTTGTGTAGCGGCTTGTAAAAATTCTTCAGCTTTGTTATTCCTTTCGGCAAAGACATCTCACCTGGCTTTATTACCGCAGGGGCAAACAGAAAGAAACAAACGTGCACTGGCCATGGTGGCGCAAATGGATAAAGAGGGCTTTGGTAGCTGTACCAATACAGGTGCCTGCGAAGCAGTTTGTCCGAAAGAAATAGAAATTACAAATATTGCCCGGCTGAACAGGGATTTTACCACGGCAGGTCTGGCGGCAGATGTTAAGGGGTAAATGTAGCCTCATAAATAATTCCAACAGCGCCATCGGATTTCCGGTGGCCTTTTTATTTAAAAAGTAATGGGGAAAGTGCCGGCATTGGTGCATTTCAGCGTGTCCTCGTTTTGGCAATAAATTCCCTGCCAACAGATACGCCCCGTCAGTAATTTGCAGAAAGGTGAGCTACTGTACAATCCGTTTTTTACCGCTGAGTTTTTTATAAGCATCTGCCATCTTCACATCGTAGTTGTTTTTCTGGTAATCTGGTCCATTATATTTACGGGCAAAGTCACGCCAGCGTTTTTCACGCAGCTCATCATCCAGCGCCGTGTTCACAATATAGTTCACGAAGGCAAATAGATGTTCCCTTTCCCCCTTATACATAGCGGTTACGAACTCTTGTAAAGAATTGAAACCTGCCAGCGTATAATTGAACCCCATTATCTGAAAGCGTCCCCAGGAGGCCGACATGAGTGCCGCATTCCGGTTAAGTGTTACCGCCTCCTGTAGCCTCTTATGTTGCGATGCCGGGCTGCCGTAGCCTCCTGCCACAGGGTTGGATATACCCGGGTTGGTTTGGTCAAAAAAGCCATTGGTGCGCTTAGAAAAAATATGTCTCTCAAACAGAATCTTAGGCTCACCCGTAGGCAGAAAGCCATCACCTTTGCTTTCCACTTCGGCTACTGCTTTAATGGCCGCTACTTCACAATTCAGGCGCCGTGCCGCGTCCCGGAAATCTTTTTCATTTAGTACTGGTTTAGACATATTTGGTTTTTGAGCTGTTGGGTATATCTGAATAATAACCTCCATGAAATTAAGGATTTTTTGGGGCCTGGATAGCCGCCTATTCAGGTGATGATATGGAAGCTACGCGGCTGGAAGCCGGGAGCTATTGGCGTGTTTCCTGTAACTCCCCGAATGGCTGAAATCCCCGTTTTCTCGTTTTGCAACAAGTATAAAAGCAGTAAATTTGCACCCTTATGCAATTATCGAAGAATTTTGAACCCGCACAGGTAGAACAGTTTTGGACCAATCGCTGGAAAGAGCAAAAGTATTTTGAAAGTAAGCCGGACGGCAGACCTGCTTTTACGGTGGTCATACCGCCTCCCAATGTTACCGGTGTTTTGCACATGGGACATACCTTGAACGAAACCGTTCAGGACATTTTAGTGCGCAGGGCAAGAATGACCGGTTACAACGCCTGCTGGGTGCCAGGCAGCGACCATGCCTCTATTGCTACAGAAGCTAAAGTGGTACAAATGCTGCGTGAGAAAGGTATTGATAAAAATACGCTGACCCGGGAAGTATTTCTGAAATATGCATTTGAATGGAAGGATAAATACGGTGGTATTATTTACAACCAGATAGAACGCCTGGGTTGTAGCGTAGATTGGAGCCGTGTTACCTTTACGATGGATGACCATTACTATGAAGCAGTAATAAAGGTATTCGTAGACCTGTATAAAAAAGGTATGATATACCGAGGCGCCCGCATGATCAACTGGGATCCGGTTGCAAAAACGGCCTTAAGCGATGAAGAGGTGGAGTATCGTGAAGTGCAGAGCAAATTATATTATGTACAATATAAGCTCGACGGACAAGAAGGCTATATAACTATCGCTACTACAAGACCTGAGACTATTTTGGGAGATACTGCTATCTGTGTCAATCCTAATGATGAGCGCTACCAGCATTTGAGGGGTGCTTATGCTTTGGTGCCATTAATTAATCGTCGTATTCCTGTCATTTTTGATGAATATGTAGATATGGAATTTGGAACGGGCGCTTTAAAAATTACACCGGCACACGATATCAATGACTATAACCTGGGCCTGAAGCATAACCTGGAAGTGATAGATACCTTAAATGATGACGGCACTTTAAGCGAAGCAGCGCAGCTTTATATAGGAGAAGACCGGTTTGATGTTCGTAAAAAGATCGCTACGGATCTGGAAGCATCGGGGAACCTGGTGAAAACAGAAGATATCACTAATAAGAATGGTTTCTCTCAAAGGAGTAATGCCGTTGTGGAACCCAAAATATCAACCCAGTGGTTTTTGAAAATGCAGGAGCTGGCTGAGCCGGCATTGAAAGCGGTGGTAGAGGGCGATATTAAAATACATCCGGGTGATCGCTTTTTAGCCACCTATAAGCATTGGCTGGAAAACGTAAAAGACTGGTGTATCAGCCGCCAGTTATGGTGGGGACAGCAAATACCGGCCTGGTATACACCGGATGGTGCCTGTGTTGTTGGCGAAACCAAAGAAGAGGCTTTTAGTAATTTATCGGGCAGCCAATGGACCATTGATGACCTGCGCCAGGATAACGATGTATTGGATACCTGGTTTTCTTCGTGGTTGTGGCCTTCACAGGTGTTTAAAGGCATTACGGAACCCGGAAACGAAGAGTTGAAATATTATTATCCGACCTCGGTACTCGTAACCGGGCAGGATATTATTTTCTTCTGGGTAGCCAGGATGGTGATGGCCGGTTTGGAGTATGAAAAGGAGATCCCTTTTAAGGATGTGTATTTCACGGGTATGGTGCGTGACAAGCTGGGACGTAAAATGTCTAAGTCATTGGGTAACTCGCCGGACCTGCTGGAGCTCATTGATAAGTATGGCGCAGATGCCGTTCGTTTCGGGATCATGATTGCTGCACCAGCGGGTAACGACCTGCTCTTTGATGAAGCCTCACTGGAACAAGGCCGTAATTTCAATAACAAGATATGGAATGCGCTGAAGCTGGTGAAAATGTGGGAAGAGAATCCTAATGGTGTGCTGCCGGATGATAAAGATGCGGATGATGATTTCGCAGCAAAATGGATGCGTAACCGTATCAATGAGGCAAGTACAGAAGTAGAACGGTTATTAAAAGAGTTCAAGCTAAGCGAAGCGCTGAAAACTATCTATTCGCTGATATGGGATGATTTCTGCAGCTGGTACCTGGAATGGCAAAAGCCGGAATTTGGCGGAGCAACCATGAGCAGTAAATTACAGGCAACTATTGGGTTTTTTGAAGAGCTCCTTCAGTTATTGCATCCTTATATGCCGTTTATCACGGAGGAGATCTACCATCAATTAAAAGCGCAAAGCGATGACTTATCGGTTAAGCAGGCAGATGAAGCCGGCGCAGTTGACAGCAGGATCATTGCGCAGGGAGAGCTATTGAAAAATGTGATCAGCGCTGTAAGAGATGCACGGGTGAAGAATAGTATCAAGAATAAAGAATCTATTAAACTGTATATACAGGCAGAGAACCGTGGCGATTACGAAGCATTATTTAATATTTTAGAAAGGCAGGTAAATGCTGAGGAAATAGCCTTTACAGACGCGACAGTGGAAAAATGTATCAACGTTCTGGTTCAAAAAGATAAGCTGTATATCGAAACTCAAACTGAGTTAGATACAACCGCGCAAAAAGAGCAATTGGAAAAAGATATCGTTTACCTGGAGGGTTTCCTGGCTTCAGTGGAGAAAAAGTTAGGTAATGAACGTTTTGTGCAGAATGCAAAGCCTGAAGTAGTAGATGTTGAGAGAAAGAAAAAGGCCGATGCAGAAGAGAAGATAGCTGCGTTGAAAGATGCATTGGCATCGCTGTAATGATATTAAGTCACCTATAATCAATCCCGGTAGTAGTTAATCTGCCGGGATTTTATTTTAATGGGTAAGCTTCAAATAGTGATGGAAGCCGCAGCGCGTGTCCTCACGCGCTGTACCGGACATTTGAGCCGCGTGGGGGCACGCTGCCTGGCCCAATCAGCCCTGGTAGGGATTCAGCTGCCCGGATTTTTAGTTGATCCTGGTAGTAGTTAGTCTGCCGGGATTTTTATTGGATGACGCTGTATTAATCCCAATGATAATTACTTAAATGCTGCCATCGCGTGTGTCCTCACGCGTGGGGTTTTTGTAGGTATATCGGACCCTCAGAGTTTTGAATAATGATGCAGATATGCATAAGCTATTCCATATTTATGAGCGGGCCATAGCCTTTGCACCTGTCCTCACAAAGAGAAGATAGCTACGTGGAAAGATGCGTTGGCGTCGCTGTATTATATTAGGTCGCCTATAATTGATCCTGCTAGTAGTTGGTCTGCCGGGATTTTATTTTAATGGGTAAGTTCAAATAGTGATGGAAGCCGCAGCGCGTGTCCTCACGCGCTGTACCGGGCATTTGAGCCGCGTGGGGGGGCACGCTGCCTGGCGCCCAATCAGCCCCGGGAGGGATTCAGCTGCCCGGATTTTTAGTTACCCTGGTAGTAGTTAGTCTGCTGGGATTTTTATTTTAATGGATAGGCTTCCAATAGTAACTATGGGCATCGCGCGTGTCCTCACGCGCGCGGCAGGCGCGTATACTTACGCGCCAGGAGTTCAAAAATAATCATGTAGCGTTAACAAGCAAACCTACAACTATGAGCCACACCAACCTATGCCACCCTAGTAAAAGCCATATGGAGCTGGACGATATTTATTTCTTCACTGCAAGTATTAACCATTGGATGCCTTTGCTGGTGCCGGACACCACTAAGCAGATTATTGTTTCGGCTCTTGACTATTTAACCAAACAAAATAAAATGGATGTTTTCGCATTTGTAATAATGCCTACTCACATTCATTTTATCTGGAGGGCAAGGTCGTTAAACGGGAAAGAACACCCTAAAGGATCTTTCCTGAAATATACTGCACATGAATTTAAGAGGCTGTTGTCTTTTGATCCGTTGATACCGTTGTCTTTTTTTAAGATCAATGCACATAATAAGCATTACGAATTCTGGCAGAAGGACCCGTTGGCCATTATTTTGTATACCCGTAAAGTAGCTTTTCAAAAATTGGATTATATACATTTTAATCCCTGTGCAGGTAAATGGAAATTAGTGGAAGATCCATGTGATTATTATTTTTCGTCCGCGGCTTTTTATGAAAAGGGTGTTAAGGACTTTAGCTTTCTGAGAGATATCCGTGATGAATTTTAGGTGAATAGAAGATGAGCGTTGTTGGGCCGCCTGAAGACACGCGATCCGGCTATATCATCCCTCTGCCGCATTTTTATTAAGCAGCCATGCGAGTGCCTCACGCAGAATTTCATTGCCGCTCATTTGAATACACGCGTCCCGGCTCTTTAAGCAACCCAGCTAGTTATTTGTCTGGCGGGATTGATATTTCAACGGATAGGCTTCAAATACCATTGCTGCCACTGCGCGCGTCCTCACGTGCTGTACCGAAGGTTTCACTTTCCGCTCATTATTTTAAAAAGCTGTCCGGTTGAAATTTCCATCCGGTACATTACATTTGATTTAAAAAATATGAAGCCGCTACGTTTAATAAGGGGTATTGTATGTTTTCTTTATATACATCATTAGCCGTAGGGCAAATACCTTTTCAATCGTTGTAGCCACTGCGCGTGTCCTCACGCGCCGTACCGGAGGTTTCACTTTCCGCTCATTATTTTAAAAAGTTCTCCGGTTGAAATTTCCTTCCGGTACATTACATTTGATCAAAAAAATATGAAGCCGCTACGTTTAATAATGGGTATTGTATGTTTTGCTTTATATACATCATTAGCCGTAGGGCAAATACCTTTTCAATCAGACAATAATACCTACCGGATAACCTATGCTTCGTCAGCCAATGGGAAGCCGTCGTCCAACCAGAACAGGATTGTAGTATTTACAAATGCCCGGCACACGCTTATTACCAATGAAAAAGATTTTAAGGGGGAGGGCAAATACCCCTTGGAAGTTTCACTGATTAACAGAATGAATCTTTCACAGCAGTTGTACACTTTACTCGATCAGGCAAATTGTATTTCCACGCTCGATTCCAGTGCTATAAAAAACCAGCAATTTGAACTACATGAGGGAAGCAAAAAAATATTGGGATACAACTGTAAAAAGGCAAAAACAGTTGTTAACTCCAACACAATTGAATTCTGGTACACAAGCGATCTGCCTGTAAAGGGTGCTCCAACGGTATTGGGTCAAAACCTCGGGCTGGTATTGGAAATGATCCGGAACGGTAATTTTGTACTCAGCGCTGATGAAGTAAAGAAAGCTGCTTATGTAAATCCACCCCAGTTTGCTTCTATTAAGCCCAGGCTGCTCGACCTTTTAAGCTATCGCGATGAGATCTGGCGCAATCGCTTTACCACTATAGAATTGTTCAAAGACCAGGTGATCCATTTCTCAGACACGGCTACCGTAAAGCCGGATGTGATGCGGTTTGCGAATGGGACCATTGTCGTGAAGAAAGTGAAGTTTCCTTCTCTCGGTAATGCAAAGACCGTTTTCCTCGATTTGCAGGAGCAGTCTAACGGAGACGCCTATGATCGAACCGGTACAGTATTTCTGATCCCCGTTGATAAAAAGCAGTCCTTCCTGGATGGCCTGAAAAACGGGGTATCTGCTTTGCCCGTTTTCGAGAACGGTAACGGCAAAAAATACCAGGGCATATCAGCCACGGCGGATTATAACCCGGCCATTGAACTGATGCGCTTTTTCACACCTTTCGGTATAAAGCAGTATAATCATATTCAACTGAAAGGTAAGGAGTGGCACGAGGTAGTTCCCTACAGGCAGGATATTACGGCCTATGCTTCCCTGCTGGACAGCCAGGAGGTATATATGGGTGTATTTATCGGCAACTATGATAAAGGAGGACACAAAATAAACGCCGCTATTACCATTCATGCAGGAGGAGAGGAGCCGCCCAAAAAGGTAGTGCCGCTATTTAATACCCTTAACATTATGGAAATGGCCGGGCAGGAATATGCTACTATGTTCGATAAGCCTGAGGGATTAACGGTTACGTTCGAATTAAAGGAAGCCATAGGTAATGCGGTGCTCCGCTATACTACTACCGGACATGGGGGCTGGGGCAACGGTGACGAATTTGTGCCCAGGGAAAATACGATCTTATTAGATGAAAAGACCATTTTTAAGATGGTTCCCTGGAGAGAAGATTGCGGATCTTACCGGCTGTTTAATCCCGCTTCCGGGAATTTTGCAACAGGTTTGTCTTCTTCCGATTTGAGCCGCTCCAACTGGTGCCCGGGTACCGTCACCAACCCCTTTATCGTACAGCTGGGAACTTTGTCAGCCGGAAAGCATACCATACAGGTTCAGATACCACAGGGCCCCCGGGAGGGCAGCAGCTTCAGTGCCTGGAATGTAAGTGGTGTTATTGTCGGAGATTAAGAACAGCCAGGCAGCAGGCGCCGGGTTTCGGAAATGTGCTTCTACTGGTGTTATATTTTTCTCAAGATGTAGGAATCAGGCATTGTTATCAGGCCCATTTACCGGGGTATGAGGCCGGTTGGTAATATAAACTCAAAAAAGAGCTTTCTGTCCTGTGCGGGTATAGCCGTAAGCAGACAGCCCGCTCTGAACCCGAGCGTTACGGGATGTTGATTCCACCATTTGGTATCCAGGTAAATTTCTGCACCGGCGCTTTGTAAGGCAACATGACGCGTATTGTTTTTATTGAAAACCTGCGTATAATCGTAAAAAGCATTGGCTCTTACCCGCTGCAGGTATAGTATATCGGCAAATCCCCAGTCTGGATAAAATACAGGAAAATGATAATTGGCCCTTGCTGTATAAATGCCGGCAGAGTCCCGCCCCGCATAGCCCCTGGAAAAGGCAGTGCGGTTGCCAAATACCCTTTGCTCGGAGCCGGCGTACTGAACGCTTCCGTTCAACACGAGGCTATGTGCACGCAGAAAACCAGGTATATAAAAAGCTGAACCCACGTAGCCCTGCCAGCTGTCGTAAAGGTTCAACGCATGTCTGAACTGGGTATTAACGCTATAACCCCATCTGGGATAAATATCCTGGGCTGTAGTTTGCACCTGCTGTGTCCAGCTGATACCATGGGCAAGGTAGCTGAACTGTAATTCTTTAAATTCATTTTTCGCCGGACCTTTATTAAAATCAGTACGATAGTAATAATTACTTCCGATGTTAAGTGATTTGTAAGTGCGGTTGCTCGTCCAGCTTAAAGGAACGCTGAGTCCTATATAATTATTCCATTCATCCCATCGCCTTAATCGGTTCGACGCCACAGCCCGGCGGTCGAAAGTATAATTGGATCCCAGGCTTATAAAAGGGAACAAGCCTCCATAGGTAATGGCTCCGCCCGCGGTATGGGTTCTGTCGTTCTCATTGTATACATAGTATAATTGTGTTTCGATGGTATTTAGAATATTATTACCATAAACCGTAAAACTAAATTCAGGATCCGAATAATTAGGACGCCAGCTATGAAAGTTAAAAGGGTGGGTGAGTTTTCTATAGGGTTTTGAAACCGTATTTTCCGGTTGAGTTGTAATGAGTTGTCCCGATACCCCGAGGCTATCGGTTACGAGGCCGGTTTTATTATTTACCAACGACGCTACAGGTACCGGCTGCCATTTTACCTGGCTTCCGTCTGCCTGTTGTAATTGGTACCCATCTGCCGTAAACATACTCCAGTTGAGCTTGTTAAAATCGTTGCTGGCAAAATAGCTGCCTACGCCGGGAGTAGGTAATTCAAAAAGTTGTTGGCGCGCCAGGTCGTAATAAAATAATTCATCCTTTAAATGCCTGGAAGCGGTAAAATATATCTTGCCGTTATTGACTGCAATGTTGCCTATAACGGCAGAGGAGGGCGGCGTGATATTTCTGATGTTCCCACTAAACATATCGACGGCAGCAATAGCCGTCGTAGCATTTTTGTTGCGTACTACGGTAATGACAGTACTGTCATTCAAAAACTTCGGATTAGAAAAATAGGTAATGCTGTCCTTAAAAATAGACTTGAAAGGAGTACCATCAACAGCAGACAATAATGTGAGAGCCGACCGTCCGTCCAAAGCCACATTATTGGCTACAATGGTTTTTCCGTCAGCCGAAATATCGGGAGAGAAATACCTTGACTGGTGGGTGATCGTTCGCTGTTGCCCGCTTGCGATATCCAGAATTTTGATGACATGATAGCTGACCCAGCGCCAGCGGGGGTGTGATTCGTAAGCGGCGTACACAATCTTCCCGTTGCGGTAACTATATTGTTCTTCAATACTAATATCTCGCAAACGAATCAGGCGCTCGCCTTCAGCACCTTTTATAAAAAAACCGGTTCTACGGTTGTTTGAATTTTTTTGATATAACAGATCAGTTGCTGACACCTGGTAAGGGAAGGTGTATTGGGTGAGTATTTTCCTGTTAACGGGGTATACATTCAAACTGTCTGCCGGCCCGGGAGTAGCTGCTAACCGGTATTGGGTCTTATAATAGTCAAAAGCGTTTTTTCTGAAGTCTTTGTAAGAAATTCCGGCATGTTTCTGAACCGCATTTTGCATGGGATAGAACAAGCCTTTATAGGCGCTGGCATCCCGGGTTACTTTCCGCCAAAAATCATAGCCGTATTGCAGGGACCCATAATTCACGAGCAGGTAGCCCAGGTCGTAATGATTAGGCACATAGCTTTTTAAAGAGCCGTTCCTGATTGTCATCCAGCTGTAATTTTTACCTGATTGCCATAGAGCAGGAAAAGCTTTCAGGAAAAAGGGCAGGGTTCCGCGGCCATGGGGTGCCAGCAAGCTTTCGCTATAAACGGCATCGCCCTCGAAAAACCAGTTGGGCACTGCTGCATTAACGGCTAAGGCATACCCTTCCTGTCCGAATAGCTTGCGCATCACAGCGCTCAGGCCATTATTAAAATTGTTATACTGCTGCACATGCCGGTATTCGTGTACGGTAAGCTGGGTGAGCCAGGAAAGACTGCTTGGATCATAATTATCAGGAGAAGGGCTGGTATACAGTTCGCTGCGGAAAGGTCCCATAGACACATATCCATTCGTTATAACCGGCTGATTTTGTAGCACAATAT
>JBQGCI010000024.1:0-3991 GCA_052038405.1 Acinetobacter pittii | reverse complement strand
GAGGAAGTGACAAGGTGTTTTGCAAAAGAAGGCGATATGGAAACTTCTTTTCAAAGTTTTATTTCCGGAAGCCCATCAACTTTTTCCATTGTTGCTATGGAAGATACACAACTGCTGGAGATCGGCAAAAGCAGCCTCGATGATCTGCTGGATAAGTATTTGTTCTGGAATCAATTTGCCCGCATTCTTATAGAGCGTGAATACATGAAAATGACGCGGCAGGCCGATGAAAGCAGAACGGACGCCGCTAAAACAAAATACTGCAAAATGCTGGAGCTGCAGCCAGACCTTTTACAAAGGGTGCCCCTGCATTACATCGCTTCTTATTTGGGAATAAGTAGTCGTCATCTTACGCGGATGCGAAAAACAATTGCCAGGTAGCGATACACGAAGCCAATCGAAGTAAAACAGGACATTTGTCTGCCTCTTATGCCTGGAAAACTGCTTTATTTTGTGACCATGACATTTGACGAATATGCAGTACAATTGAAAATAGCTCCGGCAGGCAAGAAGCTGCAATATTGGGAAGGTGGTAACGGCCCGGTTCTGATGCTGCTTCATGGTGCCCTGGCAAACGGCTTTACGTTTCGGAAGATGCTTGCTGACCTGACCCGGTCTTTTCGTTGCATTGCATTGCATCTGCCATTGGGAGGACATCATATTCCATTGGGCAGAGATGCCGATCTTTCTCCCAAAGGAATAGCTGAACTGATGGCTGCTTTCATGGAGTTCACTGGGATAAAGGAGGCGCATTTCTTAGCTAACGATACCGGAGGGGCTTATGCACAGGTGTTTGCAACAGCCTATCCCGAAAAAGTGCTTTCATTGATACTTTCCAACTGCGAAGTTGATAACGTTTTTCCGCCACCAAGGTTGGTATACCTCAGGTATGCGGTGAGGGTGCCAGGTTTTACTTTTTTAATGGCAAAGCTATTTAGCGTCAAATCATGGCTGAAACATCCGTTGGTGATGGGCGCACTTTCCCTGGCGGTGACATGCGATGAACTGGCTGAGGGGTATATCGGTTCGTTTGTAAATAACAAAAGGATCCGGAAAGATTTTGCGAACGCCTGCCGGCAATGGCATCCCAGGTATACCGTTGCTGCCGCCAGGCAATTGCGGTATTTTAAAAAACCGGTGCTGGTGCTCTGGGGAGAAAAAGATGACCTCCTGTTTCCCCGGACGCAGATGGAAAAATTGCTGCAGATATTTCCCCATGCAAAATGGCAAAGTATTCTTAATTCCAAGACCTGCATACAGGAAGATGGACCCCGGCAGGCCGTACAGGCCATCCTGCATTTCCTGGCCCAACCTTAACCGCTTACTCCGTATCTAAGAAATACTACCAGACTGCACGAAAGTATATACTGTTGCTTCTATATGCCAGGCAACCTAAGAGGGATATTCAAAAATGCAAAATTTGAGTACTTTTATGAAAATGCATTGAATTATGAAGCACAATAATAATCATACCGACGCGCTGGTATTAACGGCAGGTCAGGGCAGAACTTATCACTGCGGCAGCATGACTGCAATTTTTAAGGCAGATGAAAATGAAACCAATGAAAAGTACAGTGTTTCTGAATGGTGGCTGGAGCCCTCATCGGAGGGGCCCGGTGCGCATTCGCATGATGATAATGATGAAGTTTTTTATGTATTGGAAGGAACCGTATCTTTTCTTATCAGCGACAGCTGGATGGATGCGAATAAGGGAACCTTCATCCGGATACCGGCTAAAATGATGCACGACTTTGCCAACAGAACCAACAAGAAAGCAGGTGTGCTGAACTTTTTCACACCAGGCGGTTTTGAAAGGAATATGCCTTCCATCGTTCAGTGGTTTGAAGACAATAAGTAAGTGGGGAATAACAGCGGGTGCTACCAGCTAAAGATTATGGTCCAGTGCTTATATTTAGTTTAGCTAATGCTACTTGCAGTTTCTCTTTTGCTTTTAAAGCCGTAAAATTGTCTGTCTGATACGGGTCAGTTTGTTGATTGTTGTCATAGCTTGGTCGCTCCTTTTGGAAGATTGCCTTTCCAAAATTCTTCTCTTTGTTTTTGGTTGCTTAAGTCCATGGTAAAGTTGGTCCAATTACCAAAGAAGCCTTTTAATGCCATATTCCGGTAGCCTGTTACATTGTCTGCAAACTGCCAAAGAATATGATACCCCTTTTCGTTTGAGAAGCCTTCGTTATCCGCTTGAAAATACCGCCTGTCTTGTTCCAAATAGTTGACTTAATAGAACCAACAATTGGGGAATTATTGTCTTCGAACGAAGCGTTGAGCAGTTGAAAAGCATCAATCACTTTTACATTGTCGAAATACTTATGCAGCCACTTTACAGCCGAAGCCGGTTTGTAATTTTTAATATCCTCTCCAAATTTTTCAAGCTCTTCTTTGCCAAGTTATCGTCAACAACAGGATCGCGTTCTATTTGAATTAAGTGGTCGCCGTCAGCATTTGCTACGTGAAGATCCGTCCAGTTGTCAGCAGTTTCATTTTTAGCAAGTGAAAATTTTGCTGTCAGGTCGTCCTCAGCAAGTCCGCTGGTAAGGTCGTCGATATGGATGTTTGGGTCTGCTATCCCTAAAACTCTAATGTAATATCCTATTTCTTTTTTGTCTTTGTCAGTTGAAGATGGGAGTGTCGTATGCCGGTTGCTTTTACAGCGCCCGGTTTACATTCCTGACAGAACTGAGGCCTACTACCATTTTTTACAAGTGGCTTCTCGACAAGATGCGCGCATGCCTGGCAACATCGGCTTCTTGTTCTATAGGTGCTTGTTCCGCCAGGTGTTGCACTAATTGCCAGGCAAAATAAGGAGCCAGTGAGCAACCTTTAGTACCCATGCCGTTTAAAATGCCCGCGTTTTTATAAACCGGATGTAAGCCTACGAAGGGACGGCGTTCCACGGTGGCCGGACGTATGGCGGCTTTGTGATCAATGATTTTATAGGGTACCTTTAGCCAGCTGTTTAAATTTAGTTCGGTTGATTTTTTGAAATCTTCCGTAGGCAGGTCATTATCAAAGTTCCAAAGGTAATTGGTACCGGCCCAAAAAATGCCCGGCTGGCCAAACGGCGCCAGTGTCATCGATTTTTTATAAATGTGCCCGGGTGGAAGGTCAGGTGCTTCTATAATGATGGCCTCTCCTTTATTTAATGCAAAAGGAAGTAGCCTGAAATAGGGGTTTTCACTGCCTTTAACACCATCGCAGAAGATAATAGCATCAGCTGTAATATCGCCGTACTGCACATTTTTATCGGATATATGAAGCTGATTAAAATCGAAGGCCTGGTCCAAAAACCTGTTGTGATGTAAAAGATGCTCCCGCCAGGCAGGCAACAGCCCCTGCAGGTTCACAATATAGGCAGGCTCGATAATACCTGTGCCGAACTCATAGTTAAAATAACCGTTTAAGTATTGCTCATCCTCTGCCAGGTTAATGTAAGGCGCTTGCTGGCTCATTTTTTTAAGGAAGCTTTCTTTCATAAAAGGGTTCGGGAAGAAGTCTATAATGTCCATTTTTGAGATAGCTTCTATACCCAGTTGGGCGCCTATTTTCCGGTACGTTTTTTCAGCAAAAGGCAGAATGATATCATCCATCCAAACAGTAACGACCCGCCTTCCTGTTACCGGATTGATCAGTCCTGCTGCAGTTTTGGAAGGACTGTTAGATAGCGTATTGTCTACAACAATAAAATCTAAATTGCGTTGCTCGCAGAACCAGGAGAAAAGGGTGCCCGATACACCCTGTCCGACAATTATGATTTTTTTGATTTCCAATTTTAATCTTTTATTATATATTTTTTAATGTATAATTTTTTAAAAGGTAATATATTGCGCCTGGCATTTGGGCCTTTAGTTCGTTTTCGCCGTGAATACCCTGTTCGATCGTGCAACTTAGGCATTTAATTTGTCATCCTATCTAAATTGTAAATACTTTTTAGGACTTTTTAAGCAAGGTAATGCTTCTTTAAATGATAAAAATC
>JBQGCI010000023.1:0-3964 GCA_052038405.1 Acinetobacter pittii | reverse complement strand
ATGCAGGTAAACGGACCTTCAGAAAGGCGGGTATTATTTTCGGTTTGGAGCCCTTTTCATACGGATGATCCCAAAGCGATACCTGAGGATCAGAAAATTATAATGTTGAAAAAAGGAGCCGATGTATATAGCGGCGAGTTTGGAAATGAAGGAGCCGGCGGGCAAAGTTTTTTAAAATATAATTGGAAGGCCGAAGAAACGCAAAAATTTTTACTGCATGTAGTGCCTGATGGAGCATCACATACTGTTTACACCGCTTATTTTTTTGATCATGAAAAAGAGAGTTGGAGACTGGTAGCCAGTTTCAGAAGACCTAAATTAGCCACTTATTTAAAGAGACCTCATTCCTTCCTGGAGAACTTTAACCCGGATATGGGTGATATAGAACGCGAAGTGTATTTTGGCAACCAGTGGGTGCGCGATACCAAAGGCGGGTGGCATGAGCTAACCAATGCTACTTTTACAGCTGATAATACGGCACGGATTGGATATCGTAAAGATTACAGTGGCGGAGCCCGCGACCAGCAGTTCTTTCTGAGAAACTGCGGGTTCTTTAACGATTATACCCATTTCAACCAACCATTCGAACGAAAACCCACAGGTAAAAGGCCGGAGATAAATCTGGAGCACCTGCCATAAACCGGCATCGGTTTACTCTTCGTTATTGAAGTAGAGCTTATAGAAGCGACCTTTAGTATCTTCTCCATGCTCGATCATATCGCGGTTGCCGTGAATATAAATGTGAAAATTTTTATCGAGCTTGATCACGCTTTTATAAGCGCGGTTCTGGCTTTTTACAGCGGCGGGTGAAATGGAAAAGTTGTCGGCTATTTCAATATCCCTCTCAGCTGCATAGTGTTGTTTGTATTTATCAAAGCTTTCAATAAAGTCCTGGTGATGCAACACTTCATTATTGAAGGTTTCCTGGTCGAAATGTTGTTTTTCTTTAAAGAACGCCATGCTGCGGTTCAGCATATCCGCCTGGTCGGCCTTGGTTACATTGTATTGCTCGGGCAGATGCTCTACTACATAAGTTTTGTAGAGCGACATCGTGCTTTCCGTATTGAAATACTGGTCCTGCCTTTGCTGGATGCGCAGGAAACTATCGGTCCAGTACCGGGCCTCAGCCGATTTACTCTTGGTATCTACCACAGAAACAACGAAGCCATTTTCCCTGTCGGTATTATAGATCATGCAGCCTTTATCGAGTTTATTGATATTAATCCCTTGCTCGCTTTCCATCTCGAATGCATCTTCAACCGGAACCACTTTTAAAAAGGGCTCTTTCTGCTCTGATTTAAAAATACCAATGGCATCCACCGTTTCGCCGTTCAGCAAACCTTCTCTAAAGTAAACCACATATAGTTCGCCACCTTTGACATTCGGATGATTACCCAGGTTGTATAAATGCTGGGCCAGCTGTTTGGATTGCAAAAGCGTTTGCTCCGGATTGTCGAATATAGCGCAAACCGATTTCCATACATCATTATTACTGATGTGGCCCTCGCTGAAGAATTGAAAATATTCTTCAGATTTGAAAGGCGTTAAAAAGTACTTGATCAGCAAATCTTTTACTTCCGGATCGAGCACCAGTTCTTTTTTAGACAGGGTTAAATATTCACCCTCCGATTCGTTACCAACATTGTGCACGGCGATATGGGTGATGGAACTTCCTTCGAAATACTGCATGTGATCAATTTAAAGGGCTGCAAGGTAAAGAAATGTTGGGAAGGAAAGGGAGAGAAGTTACCTGGTGGACGGACAGGTTTCTGAAACTACTATCACACCCGTCAATGTACGATGTTGAAAACCATGACGCAGATGAGCCGTTCTGTAACTGGTTTAAAGCGCGCCGGAAAATACGGCTGAGGTACTAATCAACCTTAAAACACTAAATGAACACCCGTTCCGGGCATCGTATTTTATCGTACCTTTGCACGCCTCCAAAGAGGTTTTAGAATATGAAGCATATTAGGAATTTCTGCATTATTGCACATATCGACCATGGTAAAAGTACCCTGGCGGACAGGCTTTTACAGCAAACCAATACCATCAGCGACCGGGAGATGATGGACCAGGTATTGGACGATATGGACCTGGAGCGCGAAAAAGGTATTACTATAAAAAGTAAAGCCATACAGATTAATTACAAATCCCAAGCGGGTGAAGATTACACGCTGAACCTCATTGATACACCCGGCCACGTAGATTTTAGCTACGAAGTGAGTAGGGCACTGGCAGCCTGTGAAGGTGCTTTGCTGCTGGTTGATGCAACACAGGGCATTCAGGCTCAAACCATTAGCAACCTGTATCTGGCTATTGATAACGACCTGGAGATAATCCCGGTGATCAATAAAATCGATATGGACGGCGCCATGATCGAAGAGGTGAAAGACCAGATCATTGAGCTGATCGGCTGTAAACCTGAAGATATTTTGCTGGCCAGCGGACGCACCGGTTTGGGAATTGAGGAAGTGCTGGAGGCTATTGTTGATCGAATTCCGGCTCCTGAAGGAGATGAGTCGGCGCCTTTACAGGCATTGATCTTTGACAGCGTATTTAATAGTTTCCGTGGTATCATTGTGTACTACCGTATTTTGAACGGGACTATTAAGAAGGGCGATAAAGTAAAATTTGTAAGCACCGGGCAGGAGTATGAGGCGGATGAGATCGGTATCTTAAAATTGAAGATGACCGAGAAGAAAGAGGTTCGTGCCGGTGATGTAGGATATATTATTACCGGTATTAAAAATGCGAAAGAGGTCAAGGTAGGGGATACCATTACTTTGGCATCGAATGCTAATCCCGAACAGATCAAAGGCTTTGAAGAGGTAAAACCCATGGTATTTGCGGGTATTTACCCGGTTAACACCGACGAATTTGAGGAGCTGCGCGACTGCATGGATAAACTGCAGCTGAACGATGCTTCTTTAACTTTTGAGCTGGAAACATCACAGGCGCTGGGCTTCGGTTTCCGGTGCGGATTTTTAGGAATGCTGCACATGGAGATCATCCAGGAGCGCCTGGAACGTGAGTTCAATCAAACCGTAATCACCACGGTGCCAAACGTAAGTTTTATCGCTTACACAACCAAAGGAGAGAAAATCACTGTGAATAACCCGTCGGAGTTTCCTGATCCGGTTAAAACAGATCGTATTGAAGAGCCGTTTATCAAGGCACAGATCATCACCAAGCCGGAATATATCGGTAATATTATGACGCTTTGCCTGGGTAAGCGTGGCTTTCTCATTAATCAAAGCTATCTGACCACCACCCGTGTAGAGCTGGTTTTCGAGATGCCTTTAACGGAGATCGTATTTGATTTCTATGATAAATTGAAGTCTCAAACAAGAGGTTATGCCTCTTTTGATTATCACCCGATAGGATATCGTGATAGTGATATTGCCAAGATGGACATATTACTCAACAATGAGAAAGTAGATGCTTTAAGCGCATTAATTCACCGCAGCCGTGCACATGAATTTGGCCGTAAGCTTTGTGAAAAATTAAAAGAATTATTGCCACGCCAGCAATTCCAGATCGCGATACAGGCAGCCATTGGTGCCAAGATCGTGGCAAGGGAGAATATCTCTGCAATGCGTAAGGATGTAACGGCAAAATGTTATGGTGGTGATATCAGCCGTAAGCGTAAGTTATTGGAGAAGCAGAAAGAAGGTAAAAAGCGTATGCGCCAGATTGGTAACGTAGAAGTACCGCAGGAAGCGTTTTTAGCGGTATTGAAGCTGGACGATTAGGTGAGCGCATGTTGATCGTAAGCGCCTGGTAGTTTGCAGGATTAATAAATCTCAAACTTTTAATTTTTTTCAACTTTTTCTTTACATTTGCGGCCCTTAGTTCTTATACAATTTCATCGTTGAATTTTAAAGTATTCAATTTTGAATTAAATAAATGCCCGGGTGGCGATCCCGATATTTCGGGAGGTAGACGCAGGAGATAATAGTTC
>JBQGCI010000022.1:0-1528 GCA_052038405.1 Acinetobacter pittii | reverse complement strand
GCTTTGAGCATATTGCTTCCACTGGTTTAGACTACCATATGGGTGTAAAGAGCAGTGAAGTGACGGGCAGTCTTTTTAAAGACATTGGCGGTACCGCAATACTGGCAGGCTCATTTGCCGATGAAGGTATGGAGATTCACCTGCCTTATAATCCCAAAGACGAGAGAGTGGTAGCCGATTCGATCACGCTCACCAACAACCTGGTTACTGATGCCACTAATGAAGATTGGGGCAGCGTAGGTATCGGATTAGGCTATACCCGTAATTCAACAATCGCTTATAATGATATTGAGAACGTCAATTATTCAGGCATCAGCATGGGATGGGGTTGGAGCCCTCAACCTAATGTGATGCGTAATAATAAAGTGTTTGCTAATAAGATCCATCATTTTGGCAAGCAGAATTATGATTGTGCGGGTATTTATACATTAAGTGCGCAACCGGGTTCCCTGATCAGCGAGAACTATATTGACAGTATTTATAAAGCGCCTTATGCCCACCTGCCGTCTCATTGGTTTTACCTGTATACTGATGAAGGTTCTTCGCATATCACTATTAAAGATAACTGGACGGGAACGCAAAAGTATTTACAGAACAATAATGGTCCGGGTAATCAATGGATCAATAATGGCCCGCAAGTGAATGAGGCCATCCGTTTAAAAGCCGGTTTGCAGGATAGCTATAAGCACCTGTTAAAAGAAAGTACTTACAAGAATATTGGACTACCTATTAATTCAGAGCATGAAGAGCTGGTAGAACTGGTTGCGGGCAAAGGAAAATTAAACCTGGCTCAATTGCGTCATTTCTTAAAAGAAAATAAGGTAGATCCGAACAGTATTTATCAGTGGAAAAACCGGTATGTGATCTTCGACAAAGTACAGGATCTATCCGTGTTCCAGGGTAAATTGAAAAAGGCTTTCCCTGATGCAACGGTGAGGCCTTATTACGATATGTATTACCAGTTTGACAGGAGCCGCTGCGATAATAAGCAAGCCGCGGGGGAATGGGAGCATATCATACTAACGGCCAACCTGGTGGTGGATGCTAAAAAGCAAAAAGAATATTTGAACTATCATGCCGCACAGTTTGAGCAATGGCCGGAAATAGCCAAAGGCTTCTGCAATGCCGGTTTCCAGCGATTGGTCATGTTCCGTAATGGGCGGCAGTTAATGCTGGTGATCAGTATTCCTAAAGGAAAAAATCTGGACGAGCTGAATCCGAAAACAACGGAAAACAATCCGCGGGTAGATGAATGGAACAAGCTCATGGCGCAATACCAGGAGGGAATTGAAGGGACTAAAAAAGGAGAGGTTTGGGTGTTTTTGAAGAAGGTGATTAGTAAGTAGGGAGTAGGGAATAGGGGTAAGTGAGCAGTGAATAGGGAGTGGTGAGGTAGTAAAATCGGCAATTGTAAAAGGTATGTTTGAGCCAGTTCGTCATTTCGACCGAACGTAATGAAATGGAGTGAGTGGAGAATCTCTTCTTTGCAGAACCCGGCCGGATAACAATTTGAATAATACGACAATGA
>JBQGCI010000021.1:0-1959 GCA_052038405.1 Acinetobacter pittii | reverse complement strand
TCCTTTCCCGGTCTGAGAATATAAATACAAAAATTGCCTTCTTGCGCTCCTTATCTGCAATCAATTGCTCTTGTAATTTTGTGAGTGCTTCATGCGTGTCATTTTTGATATTATTTTCTTTGGAAAATAACTCAAGCGCTTTTGGGGCCGCTTCGTGCAGGGTTTCGATCTCGGCTATATCCAGTTTTCCACAAAGTCTTAGAAGTTGTTGAACTTTTAGATCGATATCTGTGGCCCGGGTTACCGGCGCAAAGTACGTAGATCTGTTGCTCATCAAAATTAGTGATTGATCCTTTTCACCATCTTTACGTTTTGTGATACCGGTATTCAAATTTTCATTCGCATAAATACTTCTGAGAGAACGTTCTTTTGGGTTAGCTAATACCTTAACAAGACGTATCGTTGGATTATGATCAGGCTTCGATGGATTAACCTTTAACTGAATATTTTTGCCCTTTGTAGATTGGATTAGTTGATTTTCAAAGCTAAGTAAAGCACGTCCGGGCACCTTTGTATCCAGCCAATGAGGAGTGGCCACTAAAGCTCCGTCAAGTATCACGGTGATCGACCCGCAGTTGACCTGGTCGATGAGTCTTCCAAACATTGTATCGTAAAACCATACACCCTTTTTCAATTCAACGCTACAGCTATGCTGATTATTTAAAGTCGCAGTTTGAGAGCTAAGGTAAACCAGCAGATGATCTCTATGGCTTATATCTTCTAACTGTTTAGTTATATTCGCCAGTAAAATCTGGATATCTGTACCTTTAGTGAAGTGTGAGATATGATCTTTCCATAAATCGGACTGACGAAGCGTCCTGCTGATCGCTTCAATATTACCTTTATCTTGCTCGTCGTCTGAACTAAGTAGTATGGATATATATCTTGTAACTAACGCTGTGTCCAGGCGGCTTATTAAAGTGGGCTGTTTTTTAGAAACGGTCAATGCCAGATCCCGGGCAGTCTGTGGATACTTTGAAAGAACGCCGCCTTCGTAGTCATTACTTTTGATTAGCTGACTTACAGAATTAGTATTATTAAGTAACATATGTTTCCATAAATCCATCTTTTTGCCATCATATAATCTGCTAAACAACAGCTCTTGTTCTTGCTTGTCTGCATTTAAATAACTTTCTTTTTCTTTCGCATTTTTTAGCGCATTTAGTATGGGGATGATATTTCGGCGATCAGCATCGATAGTATTACCCAGTTGATCTATATAATGCTTTGCTACGCTGCGTGGGTCATAATAACTTTTAGCTTCTAAGATTTGCTTCTCGCGAAATTGCGGACTTTGCCTGTTGATAATATCGTTAGCCTGGTAATGATATTGCTCTGTAAATAAAGCAATATCAACAATGCTGTGAGGAGTTAATGCACGCCATTGCGAGTTATCTCCACTCATCCATTGTAAAAATAGCATCCTGATGTTTCGATTCATCTCGTAAACCTCATATCCGACCTGGGTACAGAAAGGAGCAAGTAGCAGATCAGGAATGGCCATACGGTGAATAAATTTTTTAGAACCAAGCCAGGTATATTCGCCGAAGTTTTGCCAAACTTTGGAAAGCAGATCCGAGCTTAAGAAAGCGGGCACAGATGCATAGGCTGCCAGAACAATATGTCCGAAGTAATACTCTGAATAGAGCTCTTCGGAAAACTTCGTAAAATACCACTGAATTTGAACCCTTTCGGTGGTGTTCAACTGATCGACGGGAAACGCATTCGTATATCCGGACATGATACGATTATTTTAGTTGGTTTGTTTAAGTAGTCCGCTTAGCGTCCCTTGAAAAGGATTCATACTCTCTTCGGCCAGGGAAGCCATCTTCAATACTTGTTTTTTAATGATAGCAGCGCTGGGTTCATGCCACCTGTTTTCGGGAAGTGGATTCAGCCAAAGTGTATGTGCACAATTCATATTGAGCATGTCCAGGAATGGTTTGAGTTTAACCAGCC
>JBQGCI010000020.1:0-2030 GCA_052038405.1 Acinetobacter pittii | reverse complement strand
ATGTTTCTTAAAGGAACGCTTGAGAAACTCGAGATTAAGCCACAAATATTTTATGCCGGTAAGTTTAAAAGCGCTACAGAGCCACTGCGCGCTGAAAAAATGACCGATGAAAACAGGCTGCAAACGACGGTTTGGCTCAATGATATTTACAGTGACTTCCTGGTAAAAACAGCAGAAGCCCGCAAAGCGGATACGGCTGCATTGCATGAGCTGGCCGATGCCGGGACCATTAAAACGCCTGAAGAGGCCGCTACACATAAGTTGATTGATGGGGTGAAGTATGATGATGAAATAAAAGATGAGATCAAAAAGCGTTTAAAAATTGATGCCGATAAGAAGATCAACTTTTTGGCCATTGAAAAGTACGCATCCGCCAACAGGGACCTGGGAGGTAAGGGCGATCATATTGCCGTTATATATGCCACAGGCAGTATTGTTGATGGGAAGGGCGGCGACGATAATATAGGCAGTGCAGATTATATTGACCTGTTGCGTAAAGCCAGGTTGGATAAATCCATTAAAGCAATTGTGGTTAGAGTGAACTCGGGAGGAGGTAGCGCCCTGGCAAGTGAAAATATTTGGAGGGAGATGTCGTTAGCGAAACAGGCAAAGCCGTTAATGGTGAGCTTCGGAGATGTGGCTGCTTCCGGCGGTTACGATATTGCGGCGCCTGCCGACAGTATTTTCGCGTCTAAAAATACGATCACCGGCTCTATCGGGGTATTTGGTATTGTGCCGGATATGAGCGCCTTCTTTAAAAATAAACTGGGTGTTACATTCGACGGTGTGAAAACAGGGCCTTTAGCCAATGCCGGAAGTGTAGATCACCCAATGACCGAACAGGAACGGCAATTAGTACAGGCCAGTATAGAAAAAATATACGCCGATTTTAAACAACGCGTTGCCCAGGGACGTAAAAAGGATACTGCTTATGTTGAAACGATTGCCCAGGGCCGGGTGTGGACGGGTTTAAAAGCAAAGGATGCCGGATTGATTGATGCTTATGGCGGACTGAAAACTGCGATTGCGGCCGCCGCAAAAAAAGCCAAGCTCGATAGCTACGAAATAAAGGAATTTCCCCAACAGGGCAGTTTGATTGAAAGAGTACTGGGCATGGATAAAACAGAAATAGCCGGAACAAAAATGAAAAAAGAATTGGGCGACACCTACTATAATGTATATAAACAATTGATGGAGGTGAAAGCCATGACACAGGGTGCGCAGGCTAAATTGCCATTCGATTTCACTGTCAATTAAGCGTCTCCATCAGCCTGTTATCAAATTATCAAATTCCAGAGTTATTAAATGTCTTATAGTCAGTCAAGAGCATTGTGGGCAATTACCAAAGCAAGTTTTAAAGCTATTTTCAGCCAGCCTTCTTCTTTGTTTTTTAGTTTCCTTTTCCCCATCATTTTTATCCTGATCTTCGGTGCATTCAGTGAGCGTCCGCCTGAAGCCTATAAAGTGGCCATAAGCCCGCAGAGCGATACCACCAGTATACTGTTTGACAGCCTGAAGCTTAATTCCAGGATTAAAATAGTTCGGTATGCTGATACAGCGAGGCAAAATGAAGATTTGACCAAAGGTAATATTGCTGCCATAGTGAATATAGTGGCCTATCAAAAGGACACTTCAACGTATTACAAGGTTTTATTGCAATCAAGCGAAGCCAGCGGGGGCGCTGTTTATAACCTGATGCGAACGCTCGACTACCAGGCTTTAAAAATTGAGCTGGATGATGCGCATAAGCTGCAACGCGAATACGCCTTCATCCCGCAAATGGTGCCTGGCAAAAAATACAGGCAAATCGATTTTGTACTGCCCGGCCAGTTAGGCTTTTCTATTTTATTCGCAACCATGTTTGGGATCGCTTTTGTGTTCTTCAATCTCCGGGAGCAACTGGTGCTGAAGAGGTTCTATGCGTCGCCGGTAAAAAAGATCAATATCCTGATCGGTATTGGCGCCAGCCGCCTGGTATTCCAGTTGATCAATGTGGTTGTGCTCATTCTCTTTGGTCATTTCTTTTTGAA
>JBQGCI010000019.1:0-5572 GCA_052038405.1 Acinetobacter pittii | reverse complement strand
TCTGCGTAGGTCACAGCAACAGGGTTATTAAATTGAGCTGCGGTACCAATGCCATCCACGCTACCTCTTGTCGAGCCTGCGACGGTAGTCACTTCATTAGTAGCAAGATTAATTTGGCGGATGCGATTGCCCGAAAATTCTGCGACATAAAGATTATTATTATGATAACTTATTCCTGTCGGATTTGCAAACCTGGCAGCTGTACCTATTCCGTCGATGTACCCGGATGTAGAACCGGCTATCGTAGCCACCTCATTGGTAGCAAGATCTATCCTTCGTATACGGCTTGATGCATAGTCCACTACGTACAAATAATTACCATTTCCTACTACGCCCATCGGTGAGCTAAATTGTGCTGCAGTACCAGTACCATCCAAGTTACCACTCGTAGAGCCTGCAACGGTAGTAACTGTCTGAGCATCTGAAGTGAATACAAAGCCGCATACTAGAAATAAAGTAATTAACAGTAAATCTCTTCGAAAAGATTGAATGTTCATGGAAATGTTGGTTTAGTTGGTTGAATATATCTGGTCAGTTTATAGATGAGCATGTTTGTCTGGTAAGTCATTACGATACTAATCACTCTGATACATGAGTGCATAAATATTTACTATAGTTTAAAAGGCGCGCAAATGTAGTGCATTACTGCATAAAATCCCAATCGTGCACCTAAAATATAAACTTCAACCGAAAATATTTACAAAAGAAATGCTTAAGGGTGCTAACCTAACAGGGCGATATATTCTTTGTGTGCAAAGAAAAAAAGAACATGCATATTCTGATCGTATTAGTCACTATTTTGGATATGCTGAGTGGCAGGCGATTCAGAAAAGTTGACAGATTTTGTCAGTGAGTTGGGCCATAGTCGATGGACGATGGATTTGAGTTTAGTGATTTCCTCGAGATTGTTTTCGGTAGTTAATAGTTTTAAAGTTTTCTACTACCTCATCAGGTGCGGCACGAAGCTCGGGCCCAATAACTGGTATGAGGGAGGCGGCTGCTTTGGATCTGTGTCAGGGATCGCCGGCCATCGCCGGTTCCGGTAGCTGACTTATGAAGGTGCGCCGGGATCCGGTGAGGGTAGAGCGCTTCTATTTATGGATACCAGTTTCAGTGCCAGACCTCTCCTCCGGGATACAGCGTCACTTGTTACCTAGCCTATACTTTATAATAACAACTTTTACCCGATATCAATATCAGCATACTGCATTCCTGTCATTACACAGGTCATTTGAATCATTATCCGAATACGCAGTATAGCAACACGAGCGTTGCAATCAGTACCAAGGACAACAATTTATAATTACCCAGGCCTTTCCATCCTTTACTTTTCAAGGGTTCTCGCCAACTTTTCCAGTAGAGGACACTGCTGGCTGCGGTATGTTTTACTGGGTAGATGTGTGAAAAAATCACCTGCAGCAGTACACAGCAGCAGAAAAGATAAAACGCCATCATCATAAAAGGTATTCTTCCGATTACGGTTTCAACTCCGCCAATCTTTCCTATGGCAAAGATGGCAATTCCTAATAGCGACCCCATCCATAGTGTGATCCGGGCAGCGGGAGCAGATGCTTTCTTCCAGAATACACCCAGCAGGAATACGCAGGTGATGGGTGGCGCTATATGAGCAATCACATCGTTAATCCCCTCAAACAAGCTGGTATACCGGTTCAATAAAGGTAGTAAGGCCAATGAAAGCGCTAGTGCCATTGCAGCAGTAATGCGTCCCACCCTTACAAGTCCCCTGTCCGTCGTATCCGGCCTGAAGCGTTTGTATAGGTCAAAGCTTGCCAGCGTCCCTATAGAGTTGAGTGCCCCCGCTATCTGGCTCATCAGCCCTGAAAGTAGCGCTGCTACCAAAATACCTACCAATCCCCTGGGAACCAATTGCTGTATCATGAGGGTATAAATACCTTTGGAATCAGGAACTGCTACACCTTTTTGCATAACCAAAGGAAGGCTGCTAACATCTAAAGCTCCGGTTTTGTATAGCGTATAGGCAAACAACCCTGGCATAACAAAGATGAACACCGGCAGTATTTTAATAAACCCGCAAAACAGGGCTCCCACCCTTGCGTGGTTTTCATCTTTAGCGCCCAAGGTACGTTGCACTATCGTTTGATCCGCACACCAGTACCAGATACCGAGTACCGGGTAACCTAAGAATACTGCTACCCAACTCATACCGCTGGTATCACCTACAGGCCGGATCATGCTGATTTTATCCATTTCACCGAGGCGGCTACGTACCTCGGTCATACCAGACCAACCACCCGCTTTGCCCCAGGAAAACCACGTAATAATCAAAGCACCTCCTATCAATACCACACTTTGTATCGTCTCTGTAACCACCACAGCCCTCAGCCCCCCGGTAATAGTGTATAAACCGGTCAGCAGTGCAATAGCTGTAACACTCACATACATATCTACGCCTAAGAGCGTTTCCATTACGATGCCACCGGCCAGGAAAGAGAAAGCGATGTGGATAATAATGGCAGAAACAATCGATATGAAAGCCAGCCAGTCCCTGCAGGCCCTGTTATACCTGCGCTCCAAAAAATCCGGTAAAGTAGCAACCCCTGAACGAATATAAAAAGGAATAAAAAAAAGTCCCAGCAAAATAAGCGTCAGGATAGCCATCCACTCAAAATTGCCATTTAGCAGACCACTGTCAAAACCACTTTGAGCCAGACTTACCAGGTGTATACAGGAAATATTAGTGGCAAATAAAGATAGGCCTATCATGGGCCATCGCAGTGTTTTTCCAGCCAGGAAGTACTCCTTACTGCTTACATCAGTCACCCGGCTCTTTTTACTTTTACCGGCCCAAAGTCCGAGGGTTACGATAAACGTAATGTACAATACAGAAATGATAATATCGATGGTTGAAATCATGTAAAAGTTATGATAATTAAGTACAAAACTAACAGGGCGCTGCGTTGCTCCTATATTAAATCGCAACTGCTGCCTGCTTCCTGTGGCGTTTTGTAAACCCCGTTCCTGATCGTTACAGGATGCAGAAAATGAGATGTAAGGTGCGGGATATGCTCCAGGAACAAGGCCTCATGACCCATTGATATATGGTTGAACAACACGAGGTGCTGATGCAACTGCCCCATATCACCCACGTGGGGCACAACAGGCACACCCAATTTTTTACACAGCAGGCTTACTGTAATAAATTCACTCACACCGCCTACTCGCACCGCATCTACCTGTATAAACGAAGCAGCTCCTGTTTGCAGATAATTTTTAAAAACAACCCTGTTCGGTACATGCTCACCCAGGGCCAGTTTTACGGGGGCTACCGCATCTGCAAGGGTTTTATGAGCCAGCACATCATCGGGGTGCGTTGGCTCCTCTATCCAATAGGGATGCATATCTTTAAGTTCTTTACAAATAGATATCGCCTGTGGCAGTGTCCATTGTTGGTTGGCATCCAGCATTACCTTTACGCCATCACCAGCGGCCTGCCTTACTATATGAGCCCGTCGTATATCACGCCCGGGATCAGCTGATCCGACCTTCAGCTTCATCGCTGTAAAACCATTATCAATGGCTGCCTTACAATTGGCAAGTACCTGCTCGTCATCATAGTTGAACCAGCCCACTGAAGTATCATAACCGGGATATCCTGCATCAATCACACTCATCCTCGAATTTCGTGAAGCCTGCTCTTGCTCCAGCAATTTGATGGCTTCCTGCTTTGTGAGCACATCTTCCAGATAAGACAGGTCGAGTGTGCTTACAATCTGTTCGGGCGACAAATCTGTTAAAAGCTTCCACAGCGGCACGCCTCTTTTTTTCGCCCACAGATCATAACAGGCATTAGTAACACTTGCAAGGCCCAGGTGCACAATCCCCTTATGCGGGCCCAGCCACCGGAATTGCTGCTCATTGGATGCTCTATAGAACCAGTTTCCAAAATCAGCCATCAGTTCCTCTATATCTACTCCTATGAGGCTTTCAGCAAAAAACTTTGCCGCTCCGCATACCAATTCATTACCCGCACCCACTGTAAATGCCAGGCCAGATCCCTGGGTTCCATCCTCATTATACAATAATGTTTGTGCATAAGAGTATACAGGATCTTTATGAATAGCATCGCTACCGGCGCCCCCGCCAAGTGTAAATCTTCTATCTGCTATGTTTATTTTCTTTATCATTATTGTTTGTTTTAAGTCGCTTGTCCGGAAGATCGCCTGTAACCCAATTCGGCCCCGCCGCTTACCGGTAAAATGCAGCCTGTAATAAAAACAGCCTTCTCAGATGCCAGGAAAACGCAGGCTTCTGCTACCACATCACCTTCAGGGCAGTATCCCAGCAGATGGATATCGTTTAGATATTGCTCTATAGTATCCGAATCAGGCTGATCCCTGCACCAGGATTTAAGCATTGGAGTCCAAACACCCGCGGGGGAAACCGCATTCACCCGAATACCAGATGATGCATAGTCGAGCGCCATGGATTTAGTGAGTGCGTTAACAGCCCCTTTACTGGCAGCATAGGCTGCGTGTCGTTCCTGGCCGATTTCTGCCACCAGGCTGCTGGTATTAATGATCACACCTGATCTTGCTTTTAAAGCTTCGATGCCGTGAAGAGTGGTGTAGTAAATCCCCTTAACATTTACGTTCATTAACAGGTCCCATTCTCCTTCCGTTGTCAAATGTACCGGACGCGAAGGATGCGCCACCCCCGCATTATTATGTATAATATCTATTTGGCCATATTTTTTCATCGTCTGCGTAATGGCATCTTTTACAGCATCCCCATTCGTCAGATCACCCGTAATACCCAAATGCTCCTCGCCCAGGCCGGCGACGGCCGCCCTAACCTCCGCTTCGTCCAAAGCGAATATGCAAACTTTTGCCCCTTCACGAGCGTATGCCTTTGCACAACACAGCCCGATACCGGCGGAACCACCAGTTATAAAAACAACTTTATCTTTCAGGATCATAAAATATTCAATGGCGGATAACAATGCTTAATCCCTGCAAAAATAATTTTGCGCGTAAAGTTTATTTATAGCATATCGGACGCTATATATGGATTATCTTATTATTTTCCCTGAAACCTGCTATCTTTAAAGTCACTTTGATCCAGTGCCATTTAATCATATATCCCCCGATATGCCTAAAGATTTCAAACTAAAAGACGGCTTTTCCGGCGAATTACAGATCAACATTCCCCGTAACATCGTTATTAATGAATTACGCAAAAAGCAATTCCTGGGTAATCTTTTTATTACCCATATCGGCTATTTTCCCAAAGCAAAGTTCCACTTTAGAGAACGGCCGTACGGCTGTGCGGATAATATATTAATTTATTGTGTAGAAGGTACAGGACATTACCAGACAGAAACAGGCGAGTATCAACTTGAGCCTGAACAATTTTTCATATTACCGCCCGGGAAGTTCCATATGTACCAGGCAGACATACGTAAACCCTGGACAATATACTGGGTGCATTTCAGCGGTAACCTGGTAAAGGCATTTAACGATTTAATCCGGATTGAAAATTTCTCTGTTCCCAACAGGATTATTAAAGACAAACGTATCATTGAACAATGGAA
>JBQGCI010000018.1:0-4138 GCA_052038405.1 Acinetobacter pittii | reverse complement strand
GGCAAAACACCCTGCCTGATATTTTCAAAGAAATTGGATAACAGCACCTGTGCCTCTTTTGTATTGGGTGTACCGATCCTGGGACGCAAAACACCGGCCTGCGAACTTAGGTAGTACAACATGGATGAGAGAATAACTGACTTGCCCGACTTTGAAGTACCAAAGAAGAATACAAAATTGCTATCCTTACTTTTTATTTCTGTTGTATTGGTTTTGGTAAGAGGCACAAAGTCATCTGCTGCTACAGGCTTTTGCGGTTCAAACGACAGGGGTTTTAGCAGCTCTTCGTTATCAAAAGGCAAGGGTTGTAAATTTTCGTTGGTCATTTTTTTAATTAGTTGTTGGGGATAAGAGTTTTACCGCTCCGCTTATTATTAAACACAGAGCCATTACTATCACTTTTTTTATGATCGGGGTTAGTAACCAATAAAATAATGATTACAATTACAAAATCTAAAAGAATGCAGCCCGCCAGCACTACAAACTGGTACATCCCAAAATTTTTAACCGCATGATCAAAGGCATAACCTATTTTACCTACGTCCTGGGTTTTAGAAAAAACAGGTTCGAATTTGAATTTATTTTCTCCCAGTACTGTATGCGCCCTTACGCCTAGTTTATTGAACTCTGCCAACGACTCATCAATTAGTCCCTGAGATAAATCGTCCTTTTCCTTCTTCGGTAATAAAAGCAGGTCTTGTATCCGCTTATTCCATTTTAATACCGTGTTATTGATATCTGTTTTCAAAGCCTGCTCTTCCGGCGAAAGATCGGAGATCATATTATCTATCTGGCTACCCATTCTTTGAGCCAGATCTTCGTAGTCGTCGTGAATAGCAGTAAGCTCATCAACTTTTTGACCCGTCAGCTTTTCTATATCTCTTATCAAAGCTTTTGCTCTATCGCCTATCCCTTTATTACCCGGATCCATGATCTGTCCAATCATCTGCCTCTTTTTTATTTCGATGTTCTGGGTAGTTTCTTTGTTATACTTATAGCTTAGTTTGGATTGTACATCCGTTTCTAGGCCATTAAAACGTTCGTTGATATCGCGCAGTTCGGTAGTATAGATATCGGTTCTCATAAACCTCGTATAGAGTGCGTTGAAATTGGCTATAAAGCAGAAGGATGCTATAAAAATATAGATCCATAGAAGGCTGGAAGAAGAACGGTGTTCCATTTTGGCAGCCCTTATCATCCAGCATAAAAATAGCAGCAATAGCGATAGCACCATTGCAATAACAAAAGAGGCCGCCCCGAATATCTGTTGCAAACCTAACCAAGTTTGGTAAAAGCTTACGCTGATGAGTAAGACTGCAAGGATAGCCAGGAAAAAATCAGTGGCAGAAATTTTACGATTCATGTTTGTGTTGTTAATTATTGGCAAAGAAAAAAAGGGGGTGTTGGTATTTTCCAACTATTGTAATTATTTGATTAATTATTGAAAACGATGCTACGGTAAGAATGCGGCAGTCAGTTTACACTTTTAATTAAAAGCCTCAATACCTATCCGTAACAATTGCTTTGTAAGAACAAATCTATACCAGCTCGCAAATACAGGATTACGGAAAACCGTAAATTGAAAAATGACTTTGTAAGAGTTGGGATCTACAGGTTATTTAAGGTGTAATGGTCCTTGCTATCCACACTATTGCCTGGTAGCCGCTATACTACCAGGGCAGCCTGCATTACCCTACCACTATCTCCTTTACAAGACAGGCCCTCTTTTTCAGGCGGTGCCAGACTGTGCGTGTTTAATAGTTAATCGGGCTGCTTTGCCGTATCATACAACCCGGAGGGTGGTTGTAAAAAACTGTTTTGTATCGCGGGTGTGGCGGTTGAAGCAGCTTTCATCGGCTCAACATGTGTTTCGTAAATATGATCGCTCAGCGGCTTTAGGTCCCGGGTTAAATAAACGGGATGAAAACCACCTGCTGTAAAGTACTCCAGTATTCCGTTGAGTTTTACATAAAAAACACGGTTGATGTCGCTTCTGGTTAAGGTATCAGGCCGCGTTATCTTTTTAAACCAATTTAATTTAGCAGCGTCCGCCGGTATCACCAGTACGCCTCTCATATCTTCATCGCAGGACACTCTTTCATAATGATCACCCGCCCAGTACATACATCCATCTTTCTTCAACGCAAAATAAGAAATGCCAGCCGACATCACCAGCGCCAATGGCCAGGCTACTGTTTTCAGGTACTTCTTCTTTTGCGGCGGTGCCGGCGAATGGGCGACAGGATCGGTAACAGGAGGCCCTGGCTCATATACCGTTGGTATATTATTTTTTTCCTTGTGCTGCGGCTCGCCAGTTAGGGTTCCTTCCGTGTCAGCAACGGGAGGAGTTACCTCTGGCGTCTTTTCTTTTTCTTCCCCCACCTTGTTCCCTCCGTTGGTCACCGCTGGTTGGGGTTCACCAGGTGTAGGTACTCGTCGATCGCCGGCAGGATCCACCCTATTCAAAGGTTTCATTTCCTGTCCGTCCGCAGCTGCTGCTTGGGCTTCACCAGCAACGGTTGCTTCTTCGCCTGGTGGCTGTAACGGCATCTGTACAGGGCTGTCCATCCCTTCAACCGTATCGGCATCGCCTTCATCGGCTGCTCCCGGTTCTGCGGGTGGCGTTTCTACCACTGCATATTTTTTTCCTAACTCATATGGTCTTTGATCAAAGTCGATCAACCAGGCTAACAATTCGATAATCCGCTTACCCGGTTCTTTCGTTTTTCCTTTGAGGAAATACTCCAACGGCCTGAATTTATCAGCCACCGATTCTTTTATTTTGATCAATGCATCGCCTTTATCGTAACCTTTTCCGAAAAATCCCTGGAGTGCGATCTCGTCGGTCTTCCTGCTGTACCTGTTTTCACAGGTAGCTATACAATCTTCCCTCATCTGCGCACGGCTTAGATGGATCAGTCCGGGGGGAACTTTGTTTTCCCCCCTTTTTTTTTCGTAATCCTGCATGACCAGGGTAACATAATCAGAAAACATATCGCAAAGATCGTAAATACTGCTAACGGAATATACGGAAATCCGTACGGGATTACCGGAATTATTCGCGGAAAGAAAGGAATGACCGGAATTAACGGAACCAACTAACAATCAGCAAATTAAGCCAATATAATTTTGTATCAGAAAGCGATCAGGCTTATTAGCTACAAGCCAACTGTACAGTATCTCTTTTGAAGGAACAATAGATAGTGGTTGCCGATAACCGGTTTGGGAAGCGTTTAAAAGCTCCCGCTATCTATGCTCCAACTCCCTTCCCAGCGGTGGTAATAAGCGCTTGTTACTGCCATTTGCAAACGCGTCCCAGAGGACGCACATTCTTTAAAAATTCTAAAAATTAATTACAATGATAGAAATCATTCTGGCATTGCTGCTGGCAGCATGCCCCGGCTGTAAACATAACGGACATTTCCACAACCATCATCCGAATCAGGGACAGGTAACCATGATGAGCGATGATGATACAGACGATGGTGGAGGAGGAACGGGAGGAGAAACAGGACATATTCCTCCTCCGCCACCACCGCCACCACCGCCACCCCGTCCTTAAGTATGGTGAAGAGCGTGTCAACCAAAGCCTTTAGTAATTCACTGAGCTGGCTTTGACATACTTCCGTTCGCATCTCGAATAAAAGAGACTGTCCTACACTTTAGAGACAGTCTCATTTATTTATACTGATGTAAATTATAATTCAGTTATATTAGATAAAATAACTGTTTCATGAAGCGCTCCATTATTCTTTTTTTATTACCGCTGCTATTGCATCTTTGTGCATGTGACAAAAGTTCCAATGAAAAAAGCACCTCAAGCCTGGACAATTACAGGGTTAATTATAAAAATTACATGTTTGCAGACTCGATGTCAAAATTAAATAAGGATTCTTCTTTTTACTATCTTTATATGTTTGCCACCAATTCGAGTGATAGCTTGCTGAGATCAATCGCTTACTCACGAATGGGAATTATTCAACACGACGCCGGTGATTATTTTGGCGCTCAAGAAAGCTATTTACAATCGCTTGATTTTATCGATCAACATTCCGACCAATTCATGTACTTAATAACCATCTATAATGGATTAGGTGAAACTTCAAGAAACTTGAATAATGACAACGATGCACTGTAT
>JBQGCI010000017.1:0-2325 GCA_052038405.1 Acinetobacter pittii | reverse complement strand
CCACAGCAAAGATCTGTAACCTGCTGCCAGTGACACCAGGGCCATCAATCTGTGTGTAGTAAGTAGAGTCTGCATTTACACCAAACTGCTCAGGACCTTTTAAATCCAGTATCACGTTTTTGTTGCTGGCCACATTGAGCCCGGTAGTCCAGGTGAAATGCTTCTTGTTAACGGCTGCTATGTTTACATTAAACTCAATACCACGGTTACGTATTTTACCAACGTTCAACCACAAAAATCCGCTGGGATCGATGGATTGCGCAACATTGTAGGGGAAGATCATATCTGTCGTGATCTTCTCATAAATATCAAAAGCACCTGATATCCTGCCTTTAAGAAAACCATAATCTAACCCCAGGTTTTTGGTAGCGGTAACCTCCCATTGTAAATCGGGATTGGCGCCCTGGCTCGTTCTGAACGAAGCAGCAAACACGCCACCATTGTAATAGGTGCCCGACTTGTTATAAAGGCGTTGCGCATTATAAGCGCCCAGTCCGAAGGCATTACCGGTAGCACCATAACTGAGCCGTAGTTTTAAATCGCTGATAAAACCTGCGTTTTTGATAAACTCTGATTCGGAAATGCGCCATGCAATACTGGCTGCGGGGAAATAGCCCCATTCTTTATTTTTACCAAAAACCGAACTGCCGTCTCTTCTTACCGATGCCTGTAACAGGAATCTTTCATTGAAATCGTAATTCAGGCGGAAGAAGTCTGAAATAAAATTGGTTTCTTCATAAACAGATCCCCCATAGTCTACAGCAAATCCGTTTACTGTTTGATAATTACCCAGTCGAAGATTATAATAGGTAGTATAATCGTTAATAAAATTAGTTTGGCTGGTTTGCAAACCATCATTATTCGTATTCTTCTGCCAGCTGTACCCTACCACAGCTTTCAAATTGTGTAAGCCAAACTTCTTACCCCAGGTAAGAAAGGTTTCAAAAGTTTTTGAGGTATTTTGGTAGTAGTTGCGGTAGGCCAGACCGTTCGAATAAAAATTGCGCAGGCTGCGGCCACCTCCGGGATCACCATTGGTATAGAAACTACCCGTACTGTAATTTTTAGAATAATAGCTATTATAATACTCCCCATGCAGCCAGGTGTTACGCTGGTATGAAAGGTTGGCATTATAAGTAAGGTTGAAGGGTAGCTTAGCTTCCAAAGTAAAGTTACCCTGTAATGAACCATACTTGGTATCATCGACGGCATTCTTAATAATAGATACGGGATTGAAATACTGCGTATTATTGAAGTTCTCAAAAAATGTTCCGTCTTCATTATAAACCGGGGACATCGGATTGTACTTAACCGCTTGCTGAAATACCATGTTTTGCAAAGGCACATTGGACGCTTTGCTGTTACTGCTCATGATATTCAAGCCCAAAGTTAGCTTATCATTAAGGGCACGATGCTCTGCACTGATCCTTCCGATCACGCGTTCGAGGTCGCTCTGCAGTATAATACCCTCCTTCTTCAGATAGTTGATACTGGCACTGTACGTACTTTTATCGGTGCCTCCGCTAAACGAAATATTGTGATTGTGTGATACAGCAGATTTTTTCTGAATAGCATCCATCCAGTTGGTATTAGCGCCCTTATCATCATTGGTGCTGGGTGTATAATTGTTTTTTTGCGAATAAGCTCTTAGCTGGGCCGCGTCCATCAGGTCGAGCGTACTACTCACATTCTCAAAACCAATATAACCATTATAGGCCGCCTGTAATTTGCCGGCTCTTCCTTTTTTTGTCGTTACCATGATCACACCATTCGAAGCCCGGTTACCATATATAGCGGAGGCAGACGCGTCCTTTAAAATATCCATTGATGCAATATCATCCGGCGCCACGCCATTAATGTCGGCGCCCGGTATCCCATCTATCACATAAAACGGACCGCCGGGGCTATTAATAGTAGAATGTCCCCGGAGAACCATCACCGCAGGACGGTTGGGATCGCCACTGGCAGTAACATTTAGCCCCGGCACTTTACCTTGCAGCAACTGGCCTACATCACCAATTGCACCCCTGTTCAGGTCTTCGGGTTTAATGGACGTGATAGCGCTGGATAGTGTACGCTTGGAGCCTTTTCCATACCCCACTACTACTACATCCGTCATGGCCACAGCATTGGTCGCTAATACGATCTGGTAGTTTGTTTCAGCCGTTACAGACACTTCCTGTGTAAGATAGGAAACAGCCGAAAATACCAGCACATCGTTAGTGCGGGCGGAAATGGTAAAACGTCCTTCTTCATTAGTTCTCGTTGAAATACTTTTGCCTTTAATGGCAACCGTAACGGAAGGAAGCGCTGTTCCTTTATCAT
>JBQGCI010000016.1:0-4202 GCA_052038405.1 Acinetobacter pittii | reverse complement strand
CTATTGTGGTAACCACACTCAGCGGCCGCAGACGGTTTCCCAAGCCGCATTAAGTTTAAATAATCATATGATGTTTTGACTGAAGATCTGGACGGGTGCGATCATCGGCAAATTACGGGCAGGCGCAAAAGCGGGCGCTTTAACCGGATATGGAGGAATTTAACATTATTTATTCCGCTATAAAGATCCGTTCTTTTAATAGATACTTGGCTCCCTTAGCCAGTATATGAAGACGTAAGCCTTCCACGTAAATAGCTTGCCCGGTTTTGGCTTTTTTGAAATTGGTAGACCTGGTTTGGTCTGCTTCAAATATAAGTACAGTGCCGGTTCCTATCGCATCTAAAACATTGCCGTCTGAAATGATAAGGGCGGTGTCTTCGCATATACCGATAGCCGTCATATTTCTGTTTTTTAAGATGGCTTCAGTAAGCCGTGCAAATCTTCCCCGAACCATAAAATGCGGATCAATAATAGTGTCCGGCAACAACTTAAAACCAGCTTCCAATGCCACCATATTTTTAAGAAGAGATTCGCTGTCTTCTCCTTTGCTGATCATGAGCTCTGACATAGCCATGGCGCCTGCACTGGTTCCAGCAATCACAAAATCTGTTTCCTGATATCGTCTTTTCATCGCTTTTAAAAACTCACTGCCATATATTTTTTCTTTCAGACGCATTTGATCGCTCCCTGTCATGAACACCCCGTCAAGGCGGGATAGCAGATCAAGATGAGCCTTGCTATCCACATTACGTTTATCCAGATGAAGTACTTCCACGTTTTTGCAGCCCAGTTTTGTAAATGCCTGCAGGTAAGCTTCAGCTATTTCTTCGGGTGTGCCGGAAGCTGTAGTGATCAGGCCAATGTGAGAATCCTTTCCACGTATCTCCTGCAATACCTCGGATAGGATACCTTCGCCAAAAAAGAAACTACCGGACCGGCGTGATTCGTCAGATGGCTTTTTAGCTTCTTTACCTCCAATGGGTATGAGTTTGCCTCTTGGGTTTTCTGTGCTCATAAATGTATGGTATTATTTATTGTGCTTAGTTGAATGCAAGGCTGGCGTTATATAATTTCCGGGCAAGGCTATCCGACTTGAAACGGTGTATTCTCAGTAAACTGAGCTGGGTGTTGGCATATTCGATCAACTGCCGGTCGGTACCCGTTCCCCTCTGGCTCTCAAAAGCCGCTATAGCTTTATCCTGGCCAGCCGCCACCTGTAAGAGGTATATTGAATCGAATGCTTTACCTGCAACTTCCTTGAGTTGTACTACTCTTGCCTGGTAACCCGAATCAATACCAATGTTGACAGAATACCGGAGGCTTTGGGCAATACCGGTGATGCATTGTTGTGCCGCTGTGTGGTCCTGCACTATTTGTTCGCCCAACTGTTGGATAGGCCCTGATCCCCTCATCAGGGCTATATTACTAACGACAATCTCACCCAGGTTCATGTAACTGGCTTCCTGTACAAATTTCGAGTCGGCTGTAATATGGTGGCCGTCTTTACCTGTTACTGGTTTTCGATAGGTGTAGGTCAGTATAATAATCGAGAAAAACAGAACCAGGGCTTTCATCATATTAGATTTATAACGTGGAGATATATGGTTACGGATACAGGTTAGTTCTTCTTTTTCAAATTTAATGCCGTGGAAGCGCTTGTTTCTTTTACGGATCATTTCCCTGCCTTTTATGAAATAAATGAGCATATAGAATGAATCCGTTTGCCCAGGTTGTGGAACGAGTCGTACCGGGTTCCCCATTCAAAGGCTAAAAAAATACAACCTGGTGGTGCAAAACCAGCTGTTTTATGTTGGCTTGAGTGAGTTTCGCTCTGTGGCATTGCGTTTGGAATGAATAAGGGAAAAACGTTTGATAAATGTCACCGCTATAATACTTGAAAGTGCCAATCATTTCACATCATAACCCTGGCATGGGGAATCTTTTAAATTATAAATAGGAGGGCGGTGGCATTTTATTATTACTGGTTCTGTTGACTCACCACAATTGAGACGGGATGAAAAAAGAAGATATTAAGTTGTCAGATATTGGCCGGATTCTTTTTGGCGATGCGCCACCGGCTTTTATGATTGAGGTATTATTAAGATCGCTGGTTATATTTTTTGCATTGTTCTTAGCCATGAAGCTTCGGCCTGGCCAGCAGCGAATCCAATATTGAGATCCGTTTTTCTTCTAATAGCTACCTGGAAGCAGAAAAGAATCAGTTTGCTTACCGTATGCGGGGGCTTTCAGATGAGTGGCAGCTATTAAACCGGAAGCAGAACGCCGTTCAGTTTTTTGATCTGCCCGCCGGCGATTATGTTTTTGAAGTAAAAGCATCGAACAATGATGGATTGTGGGGGGAGGATATATCAAGGCTCTATATACACGTTGATCCGCCGTTTTTTCTTTCCTGGTGGGCTTACCTTTGTTATATTCTTATCGCCATGGTATTGCTTTTCTTCGTGATCCGTTATTACACCAATAAAAAAGTATTCAAAGAACGGCTGGCGCTGGAAGCTGTAAAAGAGCAAAACATGAGAGAGCTCAATCAGGCACGCACCAATTTCTTTACGAATATCTCCCACGATTTAAAAACACCGCTGACGCTCGTATTGGATCCGTTAAAGCAATTGAAAGAAACGCTCGGTACCAACGACAAAACTTCTTCATATATGCAGGTAATTGAAAAAAATGTGACCCGTATACAAAGAATGATCAGTCAGTTGCTCAGGTTCAGGGAAATTGAAAGCCAGAAAATTACGCTAAACCCGCAGGTGGCGGACTTTATAGGTTTTGTTAAAGATGTGTTTGGCTTGTTTGAGCTATATGCTAACCGGAAGGAAATTGAAACGGATATGGCTGCCCACCAGTCGCAGTTGTTGGTTGCTTTTGATTTTGATATTATCGAAAAGATACTGACAAATCTTTTTTCCAATGCTTTGAAATATACACCTAGTAAGGGTTACGTAGGCGTACGTGTTTATGAGTCTACTCCGGAAGAACTGAATCGCTTGTCGGGAGAAGTGGATTCTAGGGAGAAAGAATATGTTTCCGTAGAGGTATTAAATACCGGCGATAATTTTTCGGAAGAACAGATCGCTACACTGTTTACCTCATTCAACCGTTTGTCGGCGCGGCGTCCCACTTTTGAAGAAAGTTCCGGCCTCGGACTTGCTATCGTAAAGGAACTGGTAGATGCGCTGGGTGGAGCTATCTGGATGGTGAATAAAATGAATAAAGTTTCGTTTACCATTTTACTGCCTTTTAAAAGAGAGGCGAATCCCGGACAAGTGGGTTGAACAGTTTATGATTATACCATATCAGAATTAGACGATATGATGCTGGAAGCAGCAGCGCCGGATAGCGCAGGCAAAAATGCCCGGAAGGCCAACAGTGTTTTGTTGATAGAAGATGATGCGTCGCTGAGAGCGTATCTGGAACAAAGACTTTCTGAAAAGTATAATGTATATACCGCAAGTGATGGAACAGAAGGACTTACAAAAGCAGAGAAGATCTATCCGCAACTGATCATTACTGACTTGATGATGCCTGGCTTTAATGGGTTCGAAGTGTGCCGGCGCCTGCGGCAAAACTTTAAAACCAGTCATATTCCCATCGTCATGCTTTCCGGTAAAGGAGCCGATAATCAAAATAAGGTGAAAGCTTTGGAAACGGGGGCCACTGTGTTTATCGACAAGCCTTTTGATGTAAATTACCTCCTGCAGCAAACAGAATCTATATTAAAGAGCCAGCAGGAATTAAAGGAGAAATACAGTAAGAGATTTTTAGTGGATCCTGCTAATGTCACTATTTCATCGATGGATGAAGAGTTGCTTACCAAGGCGATGAAATTTATTGAAGAAAATATGGATAATCCTGATTACTCGGTTGAACGTTTTGTTTCAGACATGAATGTAGGAAGAACCATCCTTTATCAAAAGATCAATGACATCGTAGGTATGTCGATCAAAGAATTTATTATGAATATCAGGTTGAAACGGAGTGCCTACCTGCTTCAGCATTCCGATTCAACAATAGCCGAAATAGCTTATCAGACAGGATTTAACAACGCAAAGTATTTCAGCATCTGTTTTAAAAAACAGTTTGAAATGAGCCCCTCTGAATTCAGGAAACATACTGCTGCAGACAAACAAACTGATAAAGAATAAAGGAACTTGTTAAAGAATACCGTTTCGTTTTCT
>JBQGCI010000015.1:0-7433 GCA_052038405.1 Acinetobacter pittii | reverse complement strand
TTGATACCGGCCTGGCGACTATTGTTGGGGCCAACCTGGGTCTTGTGCCTAAAAAATTACCGCAACCCATTACCGGTAGTATACCTGCTGACGGGGATCCGGCAGAATATCATTCTTTCAAAGAAGAATTGCCCGTTGCCGTGTCGGAAGCACTGAGCATGCAAAATACAATTAAGGATATCAAAACCCGCAGGGTCGCTTTACTGGCAGCCGATGGCGTAAATGGAGAAGCTTTGTTGCAGTTGAAAACAGTGCTGGTAGAAGCAGGCGCCTGTTGTAAAGTTATTGCACCTAAGCAGGGCTTTGTCAGTAGTGATAACGGCGAACTGGTAAAGGTGGATGAGAGTTTCCTGATCACTTCCTCTGTTTTGTACGATGCGGTTTTTGTATCCGATCATTCAAATACGGCGATGCTTGCGAGCTGCAAAGATGCGGTGCATTTTGTAGCCGAAGCTTTCAAACATTGCAAAGCCATTGGCGCTACAGAAACCAGTAGTTCACTGTTGGAGATAGCATTACCTCCGGAAGCTATTCAAAGTGCGGGTATGGTAACGGATGGCAACATACAGGCTTTTATCGAAGCAGTGGCACAGCATCGCTTTTGGGAGCGGGAAGAAACGCCTGTTGTAGCAGCCTGATCTATTTATTATTCTGAATAAAACAATATTGATATGTCTAAGTTAAAACCTAAAGAAGAAGTAAACCCGCCACAGGAACAATCCCGGCCGGGATCAGAAGAGCAGATGAGGCCGGTGCCCGAAACCGATCCTTCAAGCAAAGGATCGGGTAAGCTGCAATCGAAGCGGGTATTAATTACCGGCGGCGATAGCGGTATAGGCAAAGCAGTAGCCAAGTTATTTGCCAGTGAAGGTGCACAGATCGCACTTTGTTACCTGAACGAAGACGAAGATGCCGACCACACAAAAGCAGAAGTGGAACAGTGGGGCGTAAATTGCGTATTAATACCTGCAGACATCAGCAGGGAAGACAGTTGCAGGGAAGTTGTAAAGATCGCAGTGGAAAGCATGGGTGGGCTGGATATACTGGTGAATAATGCTGCTACACAATGGGAGCAGGAAGATATAGCTGATATTTCCACGGAGCAATTATTAAAAACATTTTCCACCAATTTCTTTTCCTGTTTCTGGATGAGCAAGTATGCGCTGGAGCATTTACAGGAAGGTTCCTGCATCATCAACACTACTTCCGTAACAGCTTATCGCGGAAGCCCTACGTTGATGGATTATGCGGCTACCAAAGGAGCCATAGTAGCTTTTACGCGAAGTCTGGCCGGTAGCCTGGTAAAAAGAGGCATCCGGGTGAACGCTGTAGCGCCGGGTCCTATATGGACCCCGTTAATCGTGTCTTCTTTTGATGCAGAGAAAGTGTCAGAATTCGGAAGTGATACTCCTATGAAGCGGCCGGGGCAGCCGAACGAGGTGGCGCCCAGTTACCTCTTCCTGGCATGCGATGATAATAGTTATATGACGGGGCAGGTGTTGCATCCTAACGGGGGTGAGATCATCAACGCATGATGTGGTAATATCATTAACCGTAATAAAATAGTAAACGATGAATCGTGATGGAGCACTACAAAGCGCCTGGCAACAGGAAATAAAAAAGTTTGGTACGCCCCCGGCTATCGACGGGATATATGACGTGGCCATTATCGGGGCGGGTATTACCGGTATCACCTGTGCCGAAAAGCTGCAGGCATCGAATAAGAGCTGTATCGTTTTGGAGGCGGTGAACCTGGGGCATGGCACTACGGGCGGTACCACCGCTCATTTGAATACCTTTTTTGATAGCAGTTATGATAAAGTTATCCGGGACTTTAGTAAGGATAATGCCCGGTTACTGGCGCAGGCCGGCAAGGAAGCAATAGCTACTATTAAAGCGAACGTGAAAAAGTACCGGATCGATTGTGATTTTGAAGAAAAAGAAGCCTGCCTGTTTGCTACAGATGAAAAGCAAGCGAAGGAATTAGATGATCTCTACAAGGGTTCAGTAGAAGCGGGCATAGATATCAGCTGGTTGGATACCCCGGTGTTTCCCATCCCATTTGTAAAACAGGTGAGAATTGGCGGGCAAGCACAGTTTCATCCGGTAAAATACATACGTTCTTTGGCAGATGCGTTTGTGAAAATGGGAGGAACCATCTTCGAGGATGTTCGGGTACAGGATATCGAAGAAGCCGAAAATGAGGTATTGGTGCTCAATACTACAAAGGGGGTGATCCGCTGCAGGCATGCTATCTACGCAACACATACGCCACCGGGTGTAAATCTTTTACATTTCAGGCTAATCCCCTGGCGCAGCTATGTAGTTGCTGTAAGACTCAAAGATGGCAACTATCCCGATGCCCTGGGTTACGACCTCGGGGATCCCTATCATTATTACCGTACTCATAACATCAATGGCGAGCAATTGCTGATCGCGGGAGGAAAGGATCACAAAACCGGTCATGAAGAAAATACTGAACAGTTTTTCAGGGAGCTCGAAGCGTCTGTACAACAGCATTATGATATCGATTCGGTAGCTTATAGCTGGTCTTCTCAATATTATGAGCCTGTGGACGGCTTGCCTTATATTGGTCATTTACCGTGCAGTTTTAAAGGAGTGTACGTGGCAGCCGGTTATAACGGTAACGGTATGATATTTGGCACGCTTGCCGGCACTATTCTTACTTCGCTGATCCATACAGGAGATCATGCCTATAAAAAGCTGTTTGACCCTTCAAGGGTCAAGCCGGTAGCGGGTTTTAGTAAGTTCGTCGAGCAGGGCGCCGACTTTATATCCAGCTTTATAAAAGATAAGTTGTCTGCCGAAAAGATCCGTTCCCTGGTGGAGTTGAATAACGACCAGGCCAAAGTAGTTAAATACGATGGGGCAACTTACGCGATGTACAAGGATAATGGCGGACAATTACATGCCGTTAGCAGTGCCTGCACGCATGTTCATTGCAATGTGGTTTGGAATAATGCGGAGAAAACCTGGGACTGTCCCTGCCATGGGTCCAGGTTTAATATTAACGGGAAGGTGCTGACGGCGCCGGCTGTAAAAGATCTGGACAGGGTGCATCTGGCCGAACCGGATGAAATAATTTAAAACCCAACCTGTCATATAAAATTCAGAGGTAAATACTTTCAATGATTTACCTTAACTTAAAGGAGCGACCGGCGCTCCTTTTTTAATGGGTATAAGGCAAAAAGCCATTAACTTACACCAAGTATGAAGCTGCTTTATGCATGTATCGCAAACCGGTTGCCATACACCTATCATGAACAGATATGTAAATTCTTTAACCGATAAACAACGTATGAAAAAAATAAAAGATCCCTCACCTGCAAAGGAGCCAGTGCTTGGCGAAAAGGAAAGGATCATTGTGGTTGGCGGTTCTGCCGGCGGTGTAAATGCACTAAGAGCGTTAATTAAAGGTTTACCGGCCGATTTCATGTCCCCGGTTTTTATAGCCTGGCACATGTCTCCCGATGCCAGCGGCATCCTGCCCGAATTACTAGGTACGCTCACTTCACTGAAAGTGGCACACGCGCTCGACTATGAGCCCATAATGCCGGGCCATATCTATATAGCGCCACCCGACCATCACCTGTTAGTTGAACAGGGGCATGTGCGGGTTACGCGTGGACCTAAGGAAAACAGGTTTCGGCCGGCGATAGACCCCTTGTTTCGTTCTGCTGCTTATGCTTACCGTAACCGTGTTATTGGGGTTATTGTATCGGGTGCGTTGGACGACGGAGTAGCCGGTCTATGGACGATTAAAAACAACGGAGGCCTCTCCATTGTACAGGATCCTGCAGACGCTGATATTCCTTCCATGCCACAAAATGCTTTACGGGAAGCACCGGTAGATCATTGCGTGCCCGCCGCCGATTTCCCGGCCCTGTTATTGAAACTTATCCGGCAAAAGCTGCCGTCCGGGAAAGCGAAGCAGGCCCGGGTGCCGGCCGCGCTTGAAAAAGATGTTGCAGGCGAAGTAAAAGGCGCTGGTATGAGAGCCTTTAGCCTGGGCGAATTGAGTCCATTTTCCTGTCCTGAGTGTCATGGTGTACTGGCCCGTATTAAAGAGGGAAGCATTATTCGTTTTCGTTGTCATACAGGTCATGCCTATTCTGCTGATACCCTGCTGTCTGGTTTGACCGAGCAGGTAGAGCAGCAATTATACAGTGCCATGCGGGGCATGGAAGAAAGTATTTTATTGCTCAATCATATGGGCGATCATTATGCAGAAGACAATGAGCCCGCTAAGGCTGCTGTTTGCTTTAAGAAAGCAAAGGAGGCCGAGGAGCGGTCGCAACAGGTACGTAATATCATCCGTACACAGGAAACCTTAACCAGCGAGCGGATTGCCGGTGAGTTGGATATGGGGAAAAACAAAACAGCATAAAATATAAGTTCTAAGCGGTTGGTTTTATATTGCACATATAAATAACCAGTCATATTAATTAAGCAGCATGGGAAATTCTATCAACAGGCAGGAAGATGGTGATCAAACAGGCGATAGTAACGGGTCAGATTCCTTTTTGGCGGTTGTATTGGGCGCAGGGGCGGGAGGGCCCGATGCCCTGCGGGATTTTTTCAGGCATACGGCGTCCGGTGATGCCTGTTATTTATTGGTAGTCCATCTGAACGATCATGAAATTGAGGCCCTTATTCGATCTATAAAACAGGTGAGTTCTCTGCCGGTAACCCGGGCAGGAGGAAAAATCGGATTGGTTCGTGATCATATTTATATTTTATCGCACCTCGACGGGTGGCGGCTGGAGGAAGAAGCCCTCGTAGTGACATCCGGGTCAGTAAAAGAGATGAACCCGATCGATCGTTTGATGGAGCAGGTTGGATCCTGGTTCGGGGCCAACGCCATTGGGGTGATCCTGTCGGGTGAAGGCTCTGACGGGGCCACAGGCGTGCGGAGCATCAAAAGAAGCGGCGGGGTTATATTCGCGCAAAATCCGAGAGAGGCTAAAGAAAGTGAATTGTGCCGAAATGCTATTATCACAGAATGTGTGGATGAAATACTATCTGCCGGCGAAATACCGGCCAGGATACATGCCATTAAAAAAGGCAACGCCCGCTTAAAGGGACAAGGCACCCCGGCAGCAACTGCAGACCAGCAACGGCAGGCGCTGGAGCAGATCTTCAACGATATTATACATCATACCGGACACGACTTTACCAATTATAAGAAACCTACATTATTACGGAGAATCGATCGGCGCCTGGCTGTACACCAGTTGCGCGACCTGTCATCTTATGCCGCTTTTATTACTGATCATCCGGAAGAGGTGAAAGCTCTGGTAAACGATCTGTTGATATCAGTTACCAGCTTTTTCAGGGATGTAAAGGCTTTTGAAACCCTCGAACAGGAAGTGTTGCCGGTGCTGTTGAAGTCGAAAAGGAAAGAGGACCCGCTACGGATATGGATACCCGGCTGCGCTACGGGCGAGGAAGCCTATACCATAGCGATCCTATGCGCTGAAAAAACAGCTGATATGAAAGACCAGCCCAAGGTACAGATCTTTGCAACTGATATCGATACCGCAGCCATCAGCACAGCCCGCGAAGGCCTATACACGACGGAAGAGCTATCGAATATGTCGCCCGAACGGGTAAGGCGTTTTTTTACAAGGGAAGAAAATATGTACCGCATCAGGCGGGAAATAAGGGAAACCATCATGTTTGCCAATCATAATTTTCTGAAAGATCCTCCCTTTTCGCATCTCGACCTGGTGAGTTGCCGCAATGTTTTGATCTATCTAGACCGGGTGGCTAAAGACCGCGTGATCAATACTTTTCATTTTGCGTTAAATCCCGGCGGATTTCTGTTGCTGGGCTCTTCTGAATCGGTAGATCCCGCTTCAGGGCTGTTTTCTGTTTACAGCCGTGAACATCATATCTTTCAGAGCCGCCGCTCCGGTGGGCGCATTTATACGTCGGCCGAACCCCTCGCAGCGGCAGTACTGAACAATATTGCGACGATGGAAACCGGAAAGCCTGAATTAGATGCAGCCAGTAACCCGTTGCCTATGGGCAGCCTGCACCTGCAGTTGCTGGAGCAGTATGCACCTCCGTCAGTGCTGGTTAACGAAGAATATGATGTGGTGCATCTTTCCGAAACTGCGGGGCAATATCTCCAGATGTCCGGGGGGAATCTTGCCCGGAATATCCTCAAACTGATCCGCCCCGAGTTGAGACCGGAATTAAGAACCGCCTTGTACCAGGCTGCGCAACGCAAAACGGCCGTAGAAACCAGGGAGCTGGAAGTAGACCTTGGAGACCGCCGGGAAACGGTGAATATCCTGGTAAAGCCGGTAGTGAACGTGCAGAACAGCCTGCCTTTTTTTCTCGTTATCTTCGGCATAGCAACCGGTAAGGAACAAGCGGTTGCCCGCATCACTGACGAGCCGGTCACCAAGCATCTGGAGGACGAATTGGCCAGGTTGAAAACGCAGCTGCGGTTTTCCAACGAGCAGCACGAGTTTCAGGCAGAAGAACTGAAGGCGTCCAATGAAGAACTTCAGGCTATGAATGAAGAACTGCGCTCAGCCGCCGAGGAGCTGGAGACTAACAAGGAGGAACTGCAATCGATTAACGAAGAGCTGCGTACGGTAAATGAGGAACTGAAATTGAAAATAGCGGAGACCAGTCTTTTCGCTAACAATTTACAGAACCTGATTAACTCCACAGATATTGGTACGATTTTTCTGGATAGAGGTTTCAGGGTAGCTTTATTTACGCCGGCCGCCCGCAATATTTTTAATCTGATACTTAGTGATCACGGGAGGCCCATTACGGATATCACCAGCAGACTGACTTACGGTGACCTGTTAAAAGATGCGGAAGCAGTGTTGGATAAATTGACAATGGTAGAAAAGGAAGTAACTACATCAGATAGCCAGGTATACCTGATGCGATTATTTCCCTACCGCACAACAGACGACCGGATCAACGGTATTGTTGTGACTTTCATAGATATCACCACCCGTAAAATCGCCGAGGAGCAATTAAATGAAACCGTCGAAGAACTTACCAGGTTCAATAAGGCTATGATCAGCAGGGAAACCCGTATGATCGAACTAAAAAAAGAAGTAAATGAATTGAAGCGGCGGTTAGGTGAACCCGAAATTTATCGCTTCTCCATTGAAAACGACTCGGATGATGGACAACAAACCTGAAGGAAATAAATTTGAAGTGGCGCCGGGCGACCTTAAGGACCGCTGGCGTATGGAAGAACTTCAGAAAGCCAACCAGGAATTTAAAGAAGCCCGACTGGCGGCCCTGAATCTTATGGAAGATGCCATTCTTTCGGAACAGGCGCTCAGGCAATCGGAAGCCCGTTATCGTTTTCTCTTCGATAATATCGATCAGGGCGTGCAGATATGTGAATTAGTGCGTAATGAAGCCGGTGCCAT
>JBQGCI010000014.1:0-6399 GCA_052038405.1 Acinetobacter pittii | reverse complement strand
TAAAACACCCCTGGTTCTTTTTTCAACGGGTATGGTCTTCCTGGTACTCAAGCAGGTATTTCTTAGCTACCACACTATTTTGCTGATCCCCGCGGTTATCTTCATCGTTGCAGCGCATCTGATCAATTACCGGTATTGCCGGGTGCACAACCATGCACACGATACAGATTGTAACCATGATCACTATTAGGCTAAACAGCGTATCTTTCATAAAAATAATTTATGAAGCGTTTCATACTGATGCTGCTGCTGGGGGCATGGGGTACTGCCGGGTTGGCGCAATCCAAACCGGAATGGGCGATCCAACAGATTTTGAATAAGCAAACGGAAGCCTGGAATAAGGGTGATCTCAATGCCTTTATGCAAACCTACTGGAAAAGCGACTCCCTGGTTTTTGTTGGAAAAAGCGGCGTTACTTATGGGTGGCAAAATACGCTTGATAATTACAAAAAGGGCTATCCCGATAAAACGGCCATGGGACAACTACAGTTTACCATTATCAGAATCGAGTCCTTATCCAGGCAGGTTTATAATGTAATAGGGAAATGGCACCTTACACGCTCAATCGGCAATTTGCAGGGTCATTACACCCTTCTTATCAAGCAAATAGGCGGAAAATGGCTAATCGTTCAGGATCATTCCAGTTGAGTGCAACTATTTTACCTCTTCGAACTCAATGTACTCACCTACTTTCTCTTTGGTTGTTTCGGTAGGTTGCGGAGGGGGCGGGCTGTTTTGAGCATCCCGTTGTTCCGCCATATTCCTGAACTGTTTTTTAAGCTGCCGTGTAGTTTTATAAACAGGCCAGATGACTCTTACAAACAGATTGTAAAGGATCCACAAAAAAATACTTAAAAAAATAAAACCTATCACGCTCATTATAAAAACTTTGGTTACTATGGTAAACGGTCATTTCGCTAAAATGTTTTACCGTGGCCCGGCCAATAATTAATTTAAAGTTAACGTAAGTTTTTTAATAAAAATATCTTAACTTTGCGCAAGATTTTGAGAAAAGGGAACGGTGGCGTTCCCTTATTTTATTTTACTGCATACACAACATGGAAGCTGTAATTCAAAGAGTTGAGAAGCAAATTCAGGATATGCTGGCCGCTAATCCTGAACATTTTCTGGTTGAAATAAAGGTAAAACCCACCAATAATATCAAGGTTTTTATTGATGGTGATAATGGGATTGGTATAGATGACCTGGTTAAATATAACCGCGCTTTGTATAAAGAACTCGAAGAAGCTGCCATTTTTCCGGAAGGCGATTTTTCTCTTGAAGTATCTTCTGCCGGCCTGGGCGAGCCGTTAAAAATGCATCGCCAGTATGTAAAAAATCTAAACCGGTTTGTGGAAGTGACGCGGCTGGACGGCCAGAAAACAGAAGGACAGCTTATTGCGGTGGACGAAGACGGTATTGAGATTGAGGAAACGGTTGGGAAAGCCCGTTCGAACGGTTCATCCGGGCGGGGCAAAAAAGCGGAAATAGTAAAACACACGATCGCTTTCAGCGATATAAAATCAACTCAAATTCTAATTAAATTTTAAATATGTTTTACCGAACCCGGTAGAACGCAATACTTAAATTATGAATTGCTATGGCAAGTATTAATCTTATAGAAGCGTTTCAGGACTTTAAAGACGCGGAGAATATTGACAGGCCCACAATGATGAAAGTAGTGGAAGACGTTTTCAAAACACTGCTTCGCAAAAAGTATGGCAGCGATGACAATTTTGATGTGATCGTAAACGCAGAGAAGGGGGACCTTGAAATTGTACGTCACCGCACCATTGTAGAAGATGGAGAAGTGGAAGATCCGCTGGCACAGGTGGCTTACTCTGAGGCGATAAAACTGGAACCGGATTACGAGGTAGGAGAAGATTTATACGAGGAGATTGATTTAATCGACTTTGGCCGCCGTGCGATCCTGGCTGCCAAGCAAACCCTGGCGGGCCGTATCAGCGACCTCAAAAAGAATGTACTGGCTAAAAAGTATGAAGACAGAATCGGCGAGATCATAAGCGCAGAAGTTTACCAGGTTTGGAAGAAGGAGATCTTATTATTAGACGAAGAGGGAAATGAGCTGATTCTTCCTAAAAGTGAGCAAATACCGCAGGACTACTTTAAAAAAGGTGAAAATATAAGAGCAGTTGTAACCCGTGTAGATCTTAAAAATAATAATCCGGTAATCATTTTGTCGAGAACTTCTCCTGATTTTCTTGCCAAATTGTTGGAAATTGAGGTGCCGGAGATATTTGACGGGTTGATCATCATTAAAAAAATTGTGCGTGAGCCCGGAGAAAGAGCTAAAGTAGCAGTAGAATCTTATGACGACAGGATTGACCCGGTAGGTGCCTGTGTGGGTATGAAAGGTAGTCGTATTCATGGTATCGTAAGGGAATTGAAAAATGAAAATATTGATGTCATTAACTGGACCAGCAATATTCAGTTATTAATTCAACGGTCATTGACCCCGGCGAAAATAACCAGTATGAGCCTGGACACAGAAGGTAAGCACGCCAGTATCTATCTGAAACCCGACCAGGTATCGCTGGCAATCGGTAAGCGCGGAGCTAATATTAAACTGGCTTCAGAGCTTACGGGTTTTGAACTGGATGTATACAGGGATACGGAAGAGGATGAAGAAGAGTTTGATGTGGACCTGGAAGAGTTTAGCGATGAAATAGACGGATGGGTAATAGATGCACTGAAGAAAATCGGTTGCGATACAGCCCGAAGTGTAATGAGAATGTCACCGTACGAACTGGAAAAAAGAGCCGATCTGGAGAAAGAAACCGTAGAGGATATCAGGAAAATATTGCAGGAAGAATTAGAAAGAGAATAACCCCCAAGGGGAACAATATTTGGTGAGAATGGTAAATTAAAAATTGTCCCGGGAGGGCAATTGGAGAGAAAATTTTATATGTCAGAAATCAAACTTCCAAGATTATTACAAGCAGCAAAAGAATTTAACATTGGGCAGGATACGCTCATTGATTTTCTTGTTGGCAAGGGCTTTCCTAAAGACGATTTGAAGCCGTCTTCGAAGCTAAGCGAAGCGATGTATGCATCGCTGCAACAGGGATTTCAAAGCGATAAAGCTGCCAAGCTAAAAAGTAGCCAGGTCGACCTTCCGAAGGGAGTAGGTAACGAGGCGAAAAAGCGCAAGGAAGAAGAAGAACTGGTACAAAAGAAAGAACCGGCTAAAACAGACCCTATGGTTGAAGCGCCACCGGTGGTGGAAGCCGTGCCCGAGGTAGAAGTGGCTCCTTCGGAACCGCTGCCCCAGCCGGAACCAGTACCCCAGCCGGAACCAGCACCTGTACCTGAGCCGATAGTAGCAGCACCTCCCGTTGTGGAGCCTGTTCCTGAAACTGAAGTGCCGCAGGAGCCTGAAAAGGAAACGAATATCATTAAAATTGACGCGCCTGAAATTGAGGGGCCGAAAATTTTGGATAAGATCGATCTTTCTGCTCTTGAAAAATCAACCAGGCCTAAAAAACCTTCAGTACCACCTTTGGTGAGTGAAAAGCCTGTAGTAGAAAAAGAAACGCCGGTAACGGAGCCTGTACCGGAAAAGAAACAGGAAGAGCCTGCTCCTGTTACACCGGTAGTACCTACGCCGACACCTGCTCCAATCGCTGAGCCCGAACCGGAAATCACTAAAATAAAGGCAGAAAGAATTGAAGGCCCCAAAATTTTGGGTAAGATTGAACTGCCGGTAGATAACGACACAAGACCTAAGCGGGATGAAAAAAGGAAGCGTAAACGTATTCCTATTGAGAAGAAGGAGGTGAAGCCCGATCCTGCTGCGAAAAAACCATTTCAGCAAGGCGGTGGCAGCGGTAACAGGGATCAGCGTAACAATAATAACAATGCGGGAGGCGGCTTCAGGGGCGGAGATAGAAGGCATCACCAACACCCGAGAGAAGACAAGCAGATCGACGAAAAAGCGATCCAGGATAAAATACGCGAAACCCAGGCTAAATTGAGCGGTGGTGGCAATAAGCAGAAATCGATGCGCGCCAAAGCACGCAGGGATAAGAGAAATGAGGCGGAAGATGCGATGAACATGGAAGCGGGAGATAATAAATTACAGGTAACTGAATTTATTAGTGTGAGCGAACTAGCCAGCCTGATGGATGTAAGCTTTGCAGACGTGATCAGCAAATGTATGGGTCTGGGTATTATGGTGTCTATCAATCAGAGACTGGATGCGGAAGTAATTGAATTGGTGGCGAGCGAATTTGGATACGACGTAGAGTTCATCGACATGGAAAAGCAAATGGAGATGGAGGATGACGAGGATGATGAGGATGATGCAGAAGACCTGAGGCCTCGCAGCCCTATCGTAACCATTATGGGTCACGTAGATCATGGTAAAACATCATTGCTCGACTATATCCGTAATGCCAACGTGGTTGCAGGTGAGGCTGGCGGTATTACCCAGCATATCGGAGCCTATCGGGTTCAGGTAGGCGAGGGAAGGGAAATTACCTTCCTGGATACCCCGGGCCACGAAGCGTTTACGGCTATGCGTGCGCGCGGAGCCAAGGTGACTGATATTGCCGTAATTGTGGTTGCGGCCGATGATGCGGTGATGCCGCAAACAAAAGAGGCCATCAGTCACGCACAGGCAGCCGGTGTGCCCATGATATTTGCGGTGAACAAAATTGATAAAGATGGGGCTAATCCTACCCGGATCTATGAGCAGTTGTCTCAAATGAATGTTTTGGTAGAAGAGTGGGGTGGTAAGTTCCAAAGCCAGGAGCTTTCTGCCAAACAAGGGCTGAACATCGATAAATTACTGGAAAAGATATTGCTGGAGGCCGAATTGCTGGAGCTGAAAGCCAACCCGGAAAGAGAAGCAACCGGTACGATTATAGAGGCCTCATTGGATAAAGGCCGAGGATTCGTAGCCACGCTCCTGGTTGAGAATGGTACCTTAAAACAGGGAGACCTGGTGGTGAGTGGCCAGTACTTCGGACGTGTGAAAGCCATGTTCAATGAGCGTAATAAAAGACAGGATGCTGCAGGGCCTTCGGCGCCGGCTGTGATTTTGGGATTAAATGGCGCTCCGCAGGCGGGTGAGAAATTTAAAGTGTACGAAGATGAGTCTGAAGCTAAAGATATAGCCAACCGCAGAGCGCAGATCTTGCGTGAGCAGGGCATGCGTACCAAAAAACATATCACACTGGATGAGATCGGGCGTCGTCTGGCATTAGGTAATTTTAAAGAGCTGAACATCATCATAAAAGGCGATGTGGATGGTTCGGTAGAGGCCCTGAGCGACTCATTACAGAAACTTTCTACCGAAGAGATCCTGGTTAACGTAATACACAAAGGCGTAGGCCAGATCAACGAAAGTGATATCGTGTTGGCAGAAGCATCTGATGCAATTGTGATTGCATTTAACGTAAGACCTTCCTCCCAGGCTTCAAGATTAGCGGATAATGCCGGTATTGAGATTAAGATGTACTCGGTAATTTACCAGGCTATCGACGAAGTGAAGAGCGCCATGGAAGGCATGATGGAGCCAACAGTAAAAGAAAAGATTACTGCAAATGTGGAAGTAAGAGAGGTGTTTAAGTTCGATAAGGCTACAGTAGCAGGCTGCGTTGTGTTAGATGGAAAGATCAAGCGTGATAATAAAGTGAGATTGATACGCGATGGTATTGTTATTTACCCGATTGGTGAAAATGCTGTAGCAGAACTGGGATCCTTAAAACGTTTCAAAGATGACGCGAAGGAAGTGCTGACAGGTATGGAGTGCGGTCTTACTATCAAAAATTACACAGATATTAAGGTAGGAGATATCGTAGAGTCTTACGAATTGGAAGAAATAAAGAGAACATTGTAATAACAAATGGGAATGGTGAGTAGTAAGTAGGGAAACAAAATATAGCTTCACCTACCGGCTACTAGCTATTCCCATTTACTTTTTCTTAAACAAACTTTTGTTAAATGCACTGTTCAGCGTCATTATTGTATAGGGGCTGATTAATTTTGAGCTATGATCAAATATTTTCTTGCGGGTTTATTTGCTGTAACCCTGAGTTTAACTGCTTTTTCGCAGGGAAAATCACAAAAACTGGTGGTTGATAAAATTTTGTGAGCTGTCGGAGACAGGATCATTTTACAATCAGATATACAAAATGCTATTTTGGATGCATCACGTAATGGTGATCAACTTCCCGAAGGCGCTGCCTGTTCCATTCTGGAGCAGTCTCTGATATCTAAAATTCTGGCCTTACAGGCGGAGCGGGATTCGCTCCCAGTAAGTGATGAGGAGGTAGAGGCCAACCTCGACATGCGCGTGCGTGGGTGGGTAATGCAGTTTGGTAGTGAGCAGGCTGTAGAAGATGTAGCAGGTAAAACTATTTTCCAGCTAAAAGA
>JBQGCI010000013.1:0-5106 GCA_052038405.1 Acinetobacter pittii | reverse complement strand
ACGGCTCGATCTGATGCGGCGGGGAGTTGATCCCAGTAAAGAACTCGACGCATCAGCCTTTGAAAATACCGATATCCGTTTTACCAGCTCGGTTGAAGAACTGAAAGAAGCCAGCTTTTACATTGTTGCGGTACCTACACCGGTTGATGATAAAAATATTCCCGATCTGCATTTCATTATAAAAGCTTCTGAAACAGTAGGCCAGGTCATTAACGCCGGTAACTATGTCGTTTTTGAATCCACGGTTTACCCGGGTTGCACAGAGGAAGATTGTTTACCGGTAATTGAAAAAGTATCCGGCCTTAATAACGCTATTGATTTTAAATCCGGCTACTCGCCCGAAAGGATCAACCCGGGAGACAAAGTACATACGCTGAGTAATATTACCAAAATAGTTTCGGGCTGTGATGCTGAGGCGTTAGAGGAAATTGCGAAAGTGTATGAATTGGTAGTAGCGGCAGGGGTTTTCCGGGCTTCGTCTATTAAAGTAGCCGAGGCGGCTAAAATAGTAGAGAATACGCAGCGGGATCTGAATATTGCTTTTATGAATGAGCTGTCGGTCATTTTCGACAAGCTGAATATTAATACGTTTGAAGTATTGGAGGCGGCCGGCACCAAGTGGAATTTTTTAAATTTTCAACCGGGCCTCGTAGGAGGACACTGCACCGGTGTAGATCCTTATTACCTGGCCTATAAAGCCAGCCGGATGGATTATAAAGCACAATTAATACTGGCTGCCCGTCATATCAATGATACGATGGCCAAATATGTGGCTGAAAAAATAGTAAAACATATTATAAAATCCGGCATTAATGTAGGGCAGGCTAAGGTGCTGGTAAAGGGTGCCACTTTCAAAGAAAATGTAAGTGATATCAGGAATAGCAAGGTAGCCGAAATAGTAAAGGCTTTACAGGACTTTTCAGTGCTGGTAGATGTGGAAGATCCCTATGCTACATCTGACGCGCTGCAAAAAGAATATAATATTGAATTACAGCAGCAGGTATCAGCCGATTACGATGCCGTAGTGATTGCGGTGCCACATAAAGATTATTTATTGCTCGGCGACGACTATTTTTGCAGCATTACCAAACCAACAGCTCTTATCGCAGATTTGAAAGGTATTTACCGGAATAAAATTTTAAACAGAAAATACTACAGTTTATAATGCCATTTACAGCAACACATTTAGACGGATTATTGATTTTTGAACCACGGGTTTTTGAGGATAACCGCGGTTACTTTTTTGAAGCCTACAACAAATCACAATTTGAAGCAGAAGGATTGCAGTATGATTTTGTACAGGACAACCAGTCTTTTTCAGGTTATGGCGTTATAAGAGGTTTGCATTATCAGCGAAACCCGCATGCGCAATCTAAGCTGGTTCGCGCCTTAGCGGGCAGGATCCTGGATGTCGCAGTAGACATCCGTAAAAATTCACCCACCTACGGACAGGTCTTTTCTATAGAACTGACATCGGAAAATAAAAAGCAATTATTGATTCCCGCCGGCTTTGCTCACGGGTTTTCGGTATTAAGCGAAACGGCGGTTGTAATGTATAAATGTGATGCACTATATAATAAAGAAAGCGAAGGTGGTATTATTTACAACGACCCCGAGTTAGCGATCGATTGGCAATTGCCGGAAGGTGCGGCTGTGGTATCTGATAAAGACCTGGTATTACCTGTGTTGAAAGCATGTAATAATAATTTTTAAAAACTGATGATGCAGAAAAAAATACTGGTTACCGGCTCTAACGGTCAATTGGGATCAGATATAAGGGAACTGGCGGGCTTACATCCCGGATTCGACTTTGTATTCACAGACCGGGAAACGCTTTCCATTACTGATGAAGCAGCTGTAACCCGTTTTTTTGAGGAGCATCAGCCTCACTTTTGCGTTAATTGCGCAGCTTATACGGCGGTGGATAAGGCGGAGGATGTTGCAGAATTGAATCAGGTACAGGCGTTGAATGCGGATGCGGTGGGATACCTCGCCCGGGCCTGCGCCAGCCACAATACCAAATTAATCCAGGTTTCTACCGATTATGTTTTTGAAGGAAACGGAACGGAGCCGTATAAGGAGACGGATGCTACGCATCCGGTAAGTGTTTATGGAGCTACCAAATTAGCGGGAGAGAAACTGGCAGCAGCGCTTACCGACGCCATTATCATCCGTACCGCATGGGTATATTCTACTTTTGGAAAGAACTTCGTGAAAACCATGATCCGCCTGATGACGGAAAAGCCACAAATAAGTGTAGTGAGCGATCAGTATGGTACACCAACTTACGCAGCTGATCTGGCTGCAGCCATTATTCATATTATTAACTCGGGTAACTGGGTGCCGGGCGTGTATCATTATACCAACGAGGGATGTATTAACTGGCATGAATTTGCCCTGGCTATCAGAGCGCTCATACATTCCAACTGCGACGTAAAAGCTATCCCCACCATTCAATATCCTACACCGGCCAAACGACCTGCCTGGAGTGTACTGGATAAAACTAAAATTAAAGAAACCTACCAACTGGATATTCCCGATTGGAAGGCCAGCCTGGAGCTTTGCATCGGAAAAATGCAATAATACCAACAATACGATAGCTTTGTTGTTTACTTAATTATTGACTGCAGATGCAGACAGGGCAGCAGGTCAATGCTTTGAAATAATATACATTCAATAATGAAGCGTTTTTTACTATCATTTGGGGCAGTGCTGGTGACGCTCTTTTTATGGGCGCAGGACACCACTGCAGTGCAGCTTTCTGTTGATCAGAAGCGTCTCAATAAAGATGAAGTAGCCATTACCATTACAGCAAAGGCCATACAACCGGGTGTAACCCTCTATGCGCTTCAAAAAAGTGCTGAAGATGCGGTTTTCTCGCAGGTAAGCTTCGATAGCAGCCTGCGCAGTTATTTAAAAGGAACCATTACAGAGAAAGGAAAGTTGCAATCCAAAATGGATACTACCCTGTCTTTAAATGTCTCTTTTGTGACAGACTCGCTTCAATGGGTGCAAACGCTGAAAATTCCGGAAACAGATACCTTGGTGGTTAAGGGTAAGGCCACTTATATGTTTAACCTGGGCGATGAGTACCCTTCGGTTGAAAAAGACTTCCGCCTGGTGGTTATGCCAGAGCGGGTAAAAAGTGAAAGCCCAACAGCTTCCGGTAAAGGAAGCGGTCAACCCCGTCAGTCGTTATTGTGGATTTTTTTAACGGCGTTTGCCGGGGGCTTACTGGCATTGCTCACGCCCTGCGTATACTCCATGATACCGGTTACGGTAAGCTTTTTTACCAAGCGCAGTAAGACCCGGCAGGAAGGGATCAAAAATGCGGTAATATATTCTTTATCCATTATTATCATATTTACTTTATTAGGCTTCCTGATCACCCTGATCTTTGGCCCTGCGGCACTAAATAATCTGTCGACCAACTGGATAGCCAACCTGATCTTTTTTGCCATATTCGTCATCTTCGGTATTTCTTTCCTGGGTGCTTTTGAAATTCAGCTGCCAAGCTCCTGGTCCACCAGGGCAGATAGCAAGGCCGGAACAGGCAACTTCTGGGGCATTTTTTTTATGGCGCTTACTTTAGTGATTGTTTCTTTCTCCTGCACAGGCCCTATTATTGGGAACTTACTGGTGTTGGCGTCCAAGGGCAGTTATTGGGGACCCTTACTGGGCATGTTCGGCTTTTCGCTGGCGCTGGCCTTACCCTTTGCTTTATTTGCTTTCTTCCCCAGCAAATTAAATATGCTGGGAAAAGCGGGTGGCTGGTTGAATGCTATTAAGGTGACATTAGGATTTCTAGAATTGGCATTGGCGCTGAAATTCCTGTCCAATGCCGACCTGGCTAAAAACTGGAGGATCCTCGACAGGGAAATATTTATAGTGCTGTGGATCGTGATCTTCCTTTTATTGGGATTATATTTATTAGGCAAGCTGAAATTTAAGCACGATGATGAATTGCCCAGGAATGATTTTGGCATACCTTATTTATCTGTAACCCGTTTGTTCTTTGCCATCGGTGCTTTTTTCATGGTGGTATATCTTACTCCCGGTTTGTGGGGCGCTCCCCTAAAAGGCTTAGGCGCATTCCTGCCTCCGATGGGCACCCAGGATTTTAATGCAGATGACCTGCCCAAGGGCTTTGATGTCTCCAAATTAACAGCTCCTGCAGGCAGTGGAGCGGCGGTAACAAATGAAAATAAATTACCCCATCCTGTGCGATTTGCTGAAGCAATGGGAAAGAATGAACCAGACGTTGTGATCAACAATGGGATGGTGACCTACTTCGATTACAAAGAGGCTTTAGAAGTAGCCCGGAAGCTAAAAAAGCCGTTAATGCTGGACTTTACAGGGGTAAACTGCGTGAACTGCCGGTTGATGGAAACACAGGTGTGGAGCGATCCTGAAGTGATGAAATTATTAAAGGAGGAGTTTGTAATTGCTTCTTTATTTGTAGATGTACATGATGCCAGTGTAACGTTACCAATAGGAGAGCAGTTTTATTCTGAAGACCTGGGTAAACAGGTAGAAACCCTGGGGGATCTGAATGCACACCTGCAGGTGAGCCGCTTTGGCAGCAACTCGCAGCCCAACTATTTCTTTTTAGATGGGAAGGAAGAGCGATTGTTACAAGACGGATATAGCTATCATCCTGCCAAAGGGGTAAAAGAGTTCAAAGACTGGCTGCTGAAAGCCATCGAAGAATATAAGAAAAGGCAGTAAGCAGGTTGTTTGAAATAGCCGGTGAATGAAGGCCTGCTTAGAACTCAGGCAGTTGAATTTGGCGTAGTATTAAATCATTCACTGAACGCCTGTGCCATTTTATCTGCAGGGAAATTTTGCCCGGTCTTCTTAAAAAATAATACAGAAGCGCTTTCATACAACCAGGCAGGGTATGAGCTTGGTCAGTTTTTTTTATTTACCGGTTGATAGTAGCCGATCACGGCTCCGGATGCGAAAGTTTTTGTTTGCCTCAATTGTAACTTCATTCGTTTATCGACGCCTTTAAATAAAGGCAATCCGGAACCTGCCACTACCGGGTGAATGCAGATCTGGTATTCATCTATCAGCTGTAACTGCGTCAGCGCTACGGTCAGTCCC
>JBQGCI010000012.1:0-8302 GCA_052038405.1 Acinetobacter pittii | reverse complement strand
ATTACGCTGAATACCATCTACCACCACTACCGGATTCTGTCCTCGCAGCTTCAAAGAAACTTCATTATTATCGCTAAATGGCTCCAGGCCGGTTCTTGCTAAAGTTCCCGCCAGATCTGAAACTGAATTGGCATCTGATGTACCTGAAAAAGTGCGGTAGCCCTGAATTTGCTCGGTATATAAACCCGCGAGACGACCAGTAAGTGCGTAGGGATACAAGGTAGCCGGGGTAGTAGATAGCTGCGGCGTATGTGCTGTGGCCGCAGCACCTAAAAAAAGTTCTTTCTTTTGCCGGCCGTATAATATATCGATGCTATCGCTTTTAACCAAATAACGTTCCTGCAGCCGTACTACTACCTCATCTGTAGCTCCTGACACTTTGTAAATAGCGCCATTAATTGAATTACCGGAAAAATAAAGTATCGCAGGAATACTTACATTTATCTCAAAAATACCGTCTTCATTACTCTCTACAGTTTTGTGGCTCTCTTTATCTTCCACCAGTATCTTTTCCAAAGGGTGTCCAAACTCATCCAACACCTTTCCTCTAAGCGTTTTACCGGTTTGGGCACAGCATATATTGTACGTTAGAAGAACAAACAAAAAACTGCTGGCTCTTTTAAACAAAGTACTTATTAAAAGCATAAATATTTTCGTTTATGGTTACCTGCTGACAGGCATAAATCTGTTTTACTCGCAATTAAAGGTGAACCTGAAAGGTTCATCCTCAGACGTGCTTCCGCCGTATCCTATTCTTTTTGTATTGGCAGCGTTTGTTAAAAAATATTCCATTCGCTGTATGGTTTGATTTTCATTTAGTCCAAAAAAAGACCTGGGCCAGAAATCAAACCTGAATTTATTGATGCCGGGCGCAGGCTTAAACATACAGTCATCGGTTTTACTGCAGCGCTCTATTACTTCCCCGGTGCTCGTATAGGCTTTAGCGCAGAGATATATTTTTGACTCGCTACTCAAAGGCGTTTCTACTAAATCACCGTCATAAAAAATAGTTTGTATATCGTTGTCGGTAGCTTTGGCCAGTTCCATCATAGCAATCTGGGGATTTACAAAATCGATCAAATCTCCTGTACCGTTGGTTACGGTTAACCGGGCATACCGGCCATCATGAAATTTGTCGTTGCCCGGCGCCTCTAAACCGTTACTCGTGTTACCCACAAAATAGCCCAGATTAACAAGCATGTTCTGCTCACCTGTTTTGGTAACCAGTTTCACTTCGAAGGAGATGCTGCTGTTGATATCATATGTTTTTGTGGACCTGAAAACCACCCATTCCATATCATTAACAATGTTGCCCATCAACGCATAGCGTTTATCCTGCATCAATGCTTCTGCCCAGGGTATCTGGGAAGTAGTTTCTTTTTCGGAAACCGGCATCAAACTCATTTTTTCATTATTGGCTCCCATTGGGATACAGGTATAAAAAACAGAAGTATGCTGCGCTGCATTCCATGACTTTGGAACCAGAAAACCTACCACGAGGGTCTTTCCCAGATTGGTTCCCGCGGCATCTATTTTACAGTTAACGGTTGCAGTAAGATCACTACCTGCTTCGGCTTCTGAAGGCTGATCGACACTTACAATATCTGTACTACAGGCGAATATCAGCGCCAGCAGCCCGGTCACCACAAGGAAGCTCCAGAAACTCTTTTTTTTAAGGAATTTTTTTCTCATATATCAGGGTTATCAGGTTTATATTACTCAATCTCAACCAGGGAATACTGATACACATTAGATCTGCATCCGGGAGAGCCTTTTAAAATAATTCTTCGAACGCCCTCCACAACCGGGTAGTCGAATTCATTTAAAATAGCTTTTGATTCCCCCTGCTGTGTAAAAGATATCCGCAACGGATGTGTGTCATTATCCAGGGACCAGGTTCCGTTTTTTGCAATAATGAAGGGAGCCTGGTTACCTACTACGTAACTCCCATCCTCTTTGAATTGAATTTCGAACCCCGCAAAATCAAAGTAGTTGGTAATGTCTACCCCGTTCCTGGTAACTGAGGCAATTTTCCAGGAGCCTGTTATATTTTTTTTTGCTTCGGAATTAATCCTGGTGCTTTCCTTCTGACATGCGTTAACCATCAGCACCAATAAAACAGTTAACGATATGGAACAGATTTTCCTGCTATAGCTCATAATTTTATACATTAAATTTTACAGTGCCTGCTGTAACAGCATCGGTATTCTTACTGGGCAGTTGTACTCCAGTAAGGGTTTTGCAATAGCTGATCAGATTTAGCTACTTCACTCTGAGGAATAGGAAATAAGTACATGGCAGTTCGGAAATTTCTCTTACGCACATTAAAAACTTCGAAAGCGGGCGTGGCTGTTTCATTTTCGCGCATTACTTTCATTCCATGCAATGTTGCATTCTCAGTTGTTTCTGCCATCATCCAACGCCGTATATCCCAAAACCAGTGTTCCTCAAAAGCCAATTCTATACGCCTTTCATTTCTGATAACAGCACGCATTTCCTCCTTCGACATTCCAGCCGGAAGGCCATACCTGTTATCCGTTCCGGCCGTGATACCAGCTCTTTTTCTGATTGCCACGATAGCGCTGTACACTTCGTCTGTAGGACCGGCATATTCATTTTCGGCCTCAGCAAAATTCAGGTACATTTCTGCCAGCCGTATCAATGGCCAGCAGCGCTCTGCTCCATGAATACAGTTCCCGGCTATATCAGGTTTCAGCATTTTATTAACGTAGTAACCAGTAGTGGTGCGGTTAAATACCGCGTCTGCGCCCGCATTGAAGTACAATTTCAAAGGCTGTCCCATAATCGGCTGGATAAAATCTGTATATAAAACAATCAGCGAAGAGTCGTGCATGATGGTATGATCGAGCCGCGGATCCCGATTATCGTAGGGACGATTAGGATTATATCCTGATGTTGCAGCTGTAATGGGCTGTCCATCTTTCATAAGAAAAGCGTCCACGAGTTCCTGATAGGGATAAGCGCCATTTCCATCGCCCCCTCTGCTGGGTGGCATCCAGCAGGTTTCAAAATCCCTGTTACCCAAATTCATACGGGCCAGGATGTACTCACTGTTTACCCGCCGGTAAAATAAATCTCTGAACGGTGGTATGCTCTGTCCCGCTACATCACCGGTAGTATTATACAATTCGAAAGTTCCAAGCGAAATAACCATCCTTGCGGCATCTGCGGCCTGTTTCCACCTGTTATCTTCAGCATTGGCATAGCCTACAATGGTACGTAAAGGACTGCTTAAACTTGAATTGAATTGATTAGGGCCATTAAAAAAAGGGCTGGCAGCATACAATAAAGCACGGGCTTTTAGCGCCAGGCAGGCGCCAGAGCCGGCCCTTCCATATTCAAGCCCCTGTTGCCTAACGGGCAGATCTTTTGCAGCAGCATCACACTCTGAAACAATATAATTAATGCATTCTTCAAAACTGTTACGGCTGGCGGCTATCTTATCCTGGTCATTGAAAATAGTATCGCCTACCAGCGGTACTCCGCCATAATGCTTTACAAGAATAAAATAATACCATGCACGTAAAAACCGGGCCTCGGCAGCCGTCCTTTTTTGGAGATAGATTTCAAAAGGCAACATAGTTGCGTGCTTTAGATACTGATTCACAGCCCGTATTTGTTTATAACAGGTACTCCAGGCATCGCCACTTACTGTAGCAGGCGTAATAGAACCGGTAGCAAACCCTGCCGATGTTGCGGAAACGCCCACTTTGGGCACATCTGCTTCGGAAGACGCCGCATCCAACCCGCCGTTTTGAAAACGGGTAGGGCTGAAGCTAAAGCCAATATCTGAATAAATATTGCTAAGGAAAGCCATAGCATAAGCACTGTCGCGGAAAACAGTTTGTTCATTAAGGTTGGTTGTTGTGGTCTCCTCCAGGAATTTGTTTTTGGAGCATCCGGACGACACCAGCAACACGATCACTATAATGAGTGCTCCAATAAACAGCTTTGCATGATGATATATTTTCATACTTTCAGAATCGTTTTTCTCTTACATGAGGTAACCTGAATAAACCCTTACCTCCACTTCAAACGATATCATTTTTTGCAACATCATTTCAATTTTGCCAGTATCCGGAATAGAGGTAAGTAATTACTGGTGTTACCTAAACTCATTTATACTATTTTCACTGGCCCAAAGGGCTTAAAAATCCAGTTATTGTATCCAGATCTATATTATCTTTTCAGAGAACTGTTGGGAATTGAGTGGCCACTGCTGCATCATATCACTACTTTCGGCCTTTCCATAGCGCTGTCGTTTATTTTCGGCATGTACTATTTTAGAAAAAACCTGTTGCTAAAGGAAAGCCTGGGATATTTCACTTCCATAAAAAACACGCTGGTTGATCCACAACAACAGGCTAAGGTATTACCATCGAAAGCATTGGGTATTATTGCCCTTGTCAACACGATTTGCGGAATTATTATCGGTAAGCTTTTTTATCTGCTGGAAAATGGCCAGGAACTGCAGCCTGGTTTATCTATGTTTTCCCTATCGGGGATCAATTATTATGGCGCGCTAACCGGTATGTTATTATCATCTGCAATTTTTTATTACCAGCGCAACATCAGGCCACTGGCAGTTTTTGACGCTGCGGCTCCCGGCTTTCTCCTTTCGTATTGCATTGGCAGGCTGGGTTGTCATGTTGCAGGAGACGGAGACTGGGGGCTTGTAAATAATTCACCTAACCCTATAAGCTGGTTGCCCGATTGGTTATGGTCCTATAATTACCCGCACAATCTCATCCGGCAGGGCTCTATTATTAAATATTGCGACTGGGGCAATTACTGTTACGTATTGCCCGCTCCTGTTTGGCCCACCTCTTTACATGAAGCCATTATCTGCTATTTGCTCTTTCTTCTCCTCTGGACTGCGAGAAGAAAAACATACCAGCCCGGATTCATTACAGGCATATATTTAATCGTTAGCAGCCTCGAGAGATTTTTAATCGAAGAAATCCGTATCAATCCCGTGATTAAAGGATTGGATATAACACAGGCGCAGTTGGTTAGCATCATTCTGGCAATCACCGGGATTGTTATAATTGTCACGCTTCGTTTTTCAAAAAACCGGCGTTAACATAGTCTTTCTTTACAACGCCGCGCCAAATATCAATGCATCTTCACCCAATATTGCTGTATGAACAGGCATATTGATCCCAATCTCTGAGAGTTTCAGCTTCGTAGCCGGGAGAAAAAAAGACGCGGCTTTCGCTATATTTCCCCCAACTACAATAATATCGGGATTTTTCATTTGTGCAAACAAACCTAAAAAGGCTGACAGGTTACCAGCAAACTCATCGAATACCTGACGGGTATGTTTACAGCTATGATGCAGGAGGCTTAGCGCCTTTACATCAGGCAGGCGTTTACCGGTAAGCTCATGGTACCTTTTGAGAAACCACCTGGTTGAAATATAATCTTCAGCAATGCCACCCCTGAAGGGCATGCACCAAAGATCAGCATCGGCAGCCTTACCATTGCTGTAATAAGAAGTGCCCAAACCGGTTCCTAAAGTGATTCCGATGGCGGTATGATAGCCGGCATGTATTCCTGCCATTACTTCGCCTCTCAAAAAGCAAGCCGCATCATTAGAAATGTGAATTTGCTGAGGAGGTATATTCAGGTATCCGGACAATATCTCTTTTATATTTAAACCATATAATGCTTCATATTTATCGTTTTCCTTCATCAAACATATGCCGGTATCGTAGTCGAAAGGCCCGGGCATCGCTATGCCTACTGAGTCAATAGATTTGTCGGATAATTGCATGGTAGTTTTTAAAGCGCTGCTCCAACAGTAGATAATCTCCTCGGCCGAAGCTTTTGAGTTGACGCTTACTCTCGAAGCCGAAAGCGGCACAATTCCCCGGTTGACCACATCTACCAATGCTGTGGCAATATGAGAGCCCCCTATATCGGCGCCCAGCCTTATCCCGGCGTTTGTCATATAAGAATTTTTGAACTGTGAATTTTATTTATTTGTACTGTAGCGCATGAGGTTTATCACCCATAACCAGATCCAGCTCACCACCATTCATGATATCCCTGTAATCGATATAACATCGATTATAGGGCTTACCATTCAAAAAAACTTTCTGGATATAAATATTAGATGAGGAGTTATTCGGGGCAGTAATTTTGAAAGTTTTGCCTCCGGGAAGTTGAATTACGGAACTTTTAAACAGCGGGCTGGTGAGCTCAAACCTTGTGCTGCCGGGAGCTACAGGATGTATTCCTACGGAAGCCAGTACAAACCAGGCGCTCATTTGTCCTACATCTTCATTACCCACCAACCCTTCCACCGAGTTACGATAAGCGCTATCACAAATGATTCTTGTCCATTTTTGAGTGAGGGCCGGCATTCCCAAACGGTTGAATAAAAAAGGAACATGATGTACCGGTTCATTAGCGTGATTATAATAGCTGTTCCACATAAAATTGCGGGGTGTTTTTTCAAAGAAGTCAACCAAATCCGTCAGTACCTTTTCCTTTCCACCCATCAACTGCGTCATCCCTTCAATATCATGAGGAACAAACCAGCCCTGTTGGTAGGGGTTTGTTTCGAAAGTGCCATACCAGTCAGTTAAACGCCCCGTTGACGGCCAGGGTTCCCAGCTCCCATCTATCCGGCGGGGCCTGAACCATTGATGTTCTGCATCCCATATATTTTTATACGCCTGCGATCGATCGAGATATTTACGGCTGGCTTCATTCTTACCCAGTCCCTTCGCTATTTGCGACAGGCACCAATCGGCAAAAGCGTACTCCAGTGTTTTGGCTATACTTCCGGGATCGTAGCCTAATTTCCCATTGCCAAATTTCTCTACGGTGTTGACGGCATAGTCATACGCTTTTTGAACATCGTAATTTCTTATCCCTTTGACATACGCATCCGCTAAAACCACCACTGCCGGGTTGCCAAGCATGCAGCCGCTATATGCGTTCAGTAACTCCCATCGTTCGAGGTAATTACTGTCCGACTCCTCCGCCAATGTTACCAGCGAATTTACCAGATCATTGACGAGTGATGGGTTAATGATCGTTTGCAAAGGGAACTGGCTGCGAAAAACATCCCAACCACTAAATATACTACGTTTACGAAACCCGCTTGACTGGTGTATTTTTCTATCACCGCCAGTATATCTGCCATCTACGTCAGCAACGATACGCGGATCGATCATTGTATGATATAAAGAGGTATAAAAAACAACTTTTTGATCTTCGGTTGCCCCGTCTACAGAGATCACATTTAATGCGTCATTCCAAAGCTGCACAGCATTCCGATGTGCCTGTTCAAAATTCCAACCGGGTATTTCGGTATTAAGATTCTTCTTTGCACCTTCCATACTAACAAATGATATCCCTGTTTTTAGTATAACCTGTTCCTGCTCTCTGGCATCAAACTCAGTATAAAATCCCAGGTGCCGGCCCTCCTTTTCAACGATATTTTTCTCAACCCTGGCGTCAGCGATCCATTTCTGGTAATAATCACTTTCTACAGCTTCTCTTTTGCGACTGGCCGTGTCGGGAATAGCAGCCGACCACACGCCAAAGTTTTTTATTGTTTTGCTAAACTCTGCATAGAAATAAACTGTATAACTGGCCTTACCCTCTCCGTTGCCCCACCCGCCTCCGTCGGGAGTACATTGCATCCACCCTTCTACAGCATTATTGTTCACGATCTTCACATATTGAAGTGTTGAAGTTCCGCCAACCCTTCTTGCCAGGTCAACCTGTATTCTCGACTGACCAGCCGGAAAAGTAAATCTCAACATACCACTGTGAGGTGCCGCGGTCATCTCAGCTTTGATATTATGATCCGTTAAACGCACAGCATAATATCCAGCGGAAGCTACTTCGCTATTTTTGTCATAGTGCGACCTGTAGCCTTTCGCCGATTTATCTGACAATTTACCGGATGACGTTTTTAAAGGCCCGGATGAAGGCATGACCAAAAAATTCCCTAAATCCCCAAACCATCCCACACCGCTCATTTGGGTGAGGGCAAAACCTTCAATGCTTTCATGTTCGTAACTATAGCCAGATCCATTGTCGCCTCCGGTTATGGTATTAGGACTAACCTGTACCATACCAAATGGCGTGGTAGCGCCGGGAAAAGTTTTTCCCAACCCGTGATAAATACCCGCTTTACCCGTGCTGGTACTGGCTCCAATGAAGGGATTAACGTAGGATGCCGGCAACCGGATTTGCGCGGCAGAACCGAGCGTTGTCAACATAGCTAATATCACAGCTTTCATTTTTAATGCTCTTTTCA
>JBQGCI010000011.1:0-7409 GCA_052038405.1 Acinetobacter pittii | reverse complement strand
TGGTAGATCTTTTGGAGTATGAGCTTTCATTGAAAGGGCTGGAAGACCAGTTATTGTCGCATATAAATGATGCTGCCCACGAATTAGACGCGGTAATTAAAAATATATGTGACAGAACTATCGAATAACGGCAGGCAGCTTGCGTCAGCGGGCGTGTTGATTCTGCTTGCAGGTATACGCAGCTGGTACATTTTTATAATTAATTATCAAGAACCTGTTTCAGGTGCTGCCTGGTACCTCACGAATTAGAGGATGCCCGGACCGGTTTTTATACCTTCTCTAACCGCATGGCATGTAAGTTGCTTCTTAAGAAGCATCTATTAATTTGTACTGCCCATGAATACTCAAACAATCATAGGGGTCATTGCCAGTGTTTGTACTGCCGTGTCATTATTTCCCCAATTGGTGAAAATTATACGCGAGAGAAAGGAGTCGGATATTTCCTACTGGATGCTGGCCATTCTCATTACAGGACTGGCGCTATGGGTATGGTATGGCGTCATGGGGAAAGACTATATCATCATCGTATCTAATTCAATTTCTTTACTTATCAATATCAGTGTGCTCGTTTTAAACATTTATTTCGGGAAGAAAAAGAGTTATTAAAGGCAACCCAACTCATCTGTGTAATTTTGCAATGCCGCCGCGCATGCCTATCTTGCCTCTTCAATAATCAATAGCAAATATGAAGTTGATCTCCATGGTATTGCTTTCGGTATTCGCCCTCAGTGTTGGGGCGCAAACGGAAACAGATCATAAAAAATGGGATGTTTCCAACCCCAAAGGTTCGTATAAAGAAGTAGCATTTACGGTTAAAGAAGGCACCTGGATGAATCTTGATGTTTCTCCAGATGGTAAAGAAATTATTTTCGATCTGCTAGGTGATATTTATAGCATACCGGTAACCGGGGGTACGGCGAGGTTATTGCGGGGCGGCCATGCTTTTGAAGTACAACCCAGGTTCAGCCCTGACGGGAAAAAGATATCTTTTACTTCTGATGCCGGTGGCGGAGACAATATCTGGGTAATGGACCGGGATGGCAAAAATGCACGTTCAATCACCAATGAAAGCTTCAGGCTGCTGAACAACGCAGTGTGGACACCGGACGGGCAGTATATAGTAGCCCGTAAGCATTTTACGTCCGGCCGGTCGCTGGGGGCAGGTGAAATGTGGATGTATCATTTATCCGGCGGTAGCGGTCTGCAGTTAACAGCCCGGAAAAACGATCAGCAAGACGTAAACGAACCATGTGTTTCACCAGACGGCCGCTACGTATATTTCAGCGAGGATATGTATCCTGGCGGGTACTTCCAGTATAATAAAGATCCCAATAGCCAGATCTTTATGATTCGCCGTTTTGACAGGGATAAAGGCATAGTCGAAAATGTAACCGGTGGCGCCGGGGGAGCGGTACGGCCACAGTTGTCTCATAATGGGAAGTATCTTTCATTTGTGAAACGGGTGCGTACTCGGTCTGTTTTGTACCTCCGCAACCTGGAAACGGGCGAAGAGTGGCCGGTGTATGATCAGCTCAGTAAAGATCAGCAGGAAGCCTGGACCATATTTGGTATCTATACCGGTTATGCCTGGTCACCTGATGATCGCCATATATACATCTGGGCCAACGGCAATATCGTAAAGGTGGAAGTGGACGGGGTAAACAAGGCAACGGTCATTCCTTTTGTTTGCAATGTCAATCAGCGGATATATGAGGCAGTACGTTTCAGGCAGGATCTGGGCTCTGCTGATTTTAAGGTGAAGGTGATCAGGCAGGCTGTTACCTCCCCCGACGAAAGATGGCTGGTATTTAATGCCGTTGGTTATTTATGGAAGAAAAGATTACCCGATGGAAAGCCGGAGCGTTTGACCGGCGGCAATGATTTTGAATTTGAACCTTCTTTTTCGGCAGATGGAAAACAATTATTGTATACCACCTGGAATGATGAAAATTCAGGAGCTATTTACAAGGTGAATATGGAGGGAGCTGCCAGACCGGTAAAACTTACTAAAACAAAAGGTATCTTTCGTACGCCATCCTTTTCTGCTGACCATAAAAAGATCGTCTTCATTAAAGAAGGTGGCAGCGATGCTTTAGGACCCGCGCATACCAGCCAGCCGGGAATTTATATAATGTCGGGTGATGGAGGCAATGAACAGTTGGTGATACGGCGGGGAGGCACCCCTTTTTTTAATGCTACAGGTGACCGGATTTACTTTGAAACCGGTAGCAATAGCCTGTCCAGCTGTAAATTGAATGGAGAAGATGAGAAGGTATTACTGAAAAGCACATATGGTAATAATTTCCGCGTGTCGCCCGATGAACAGTGGATTGCCTTTACTGACCTGCATAAAGCTTATGTGGCTGCTTTTCCAAAAACAGGAAAGACCATTGAAATTGGTGGAGGGGCGTCCGGTTTTCCGGTAAAACTCGTTTCAAAGGATGCGGGGTATAACCTGCACTGGAGCAGCGATGCAAAGAAGCTGCACTATACTTTAGGAAGCCAGTATTATACGATCAATCTGGATGAGCGTTTTGAGTTTATTGCCCATAAACCCGACTCTTTATTTAAGATACCGGAACAGGGTAAAGAAGTAGGGCTGCAGGTAGCCATGGATAAGCCTTCGGGCGCCATCGCTTTCACCCATGCACGTATCATTACCATGAAAGGCGACGAGGTCATTGAGAACGGAACTATTGTAGTGGAAGGTAATAGAATTAAAGCAGTGGGTAAAACAGGTGAAGTGGATGTTCCATCTTCTGCTACAACAATTGATGTGTCAGGTAAAACAATTCTTCCCGGTTTTATTGATGCGCACGCACATGCCGGTCATTTCAGAACGGGCATTACCCCTCAAAAGCATTGGCCTTATTATGCGGCTCTGGCTTATGGTGTTACCAGTATTCATGATCCTTCAGCAAATAGCGAGTTTGTATTTGCCAACGGAGAACTGGTAAAATCGGGTGCAATTGTAGGCCCGCGGGTTTATTCCACCGGCACTGTTTTGTACGGAGCCGATGGTGATTTTAAAGCCGTGATCAATTCGCTGGATGATGCCCGAAGTGCCCTGAGGCGCACAAAGGCATTGGGCGCTTTTTCAGTAAAAAGTTACAACCAGCCGCGCAGAGAGCAACGTCAGCAAATTATACAGGCAGCCAGGGAGTTGAATATGGAAGTAGTGCCGGAAGGCGGTTCTTTCTTTTTTCATAATACCAGTATGATACTGGACGGGCACACCACTATTGAACATAACATGCCTATAGCAGTGCTGCACGACGACGTGATACAATTGTGGAAAAGATCGCAAACGGCCTATACGCCTACATTAATTGTAAACTACGGTTCGGTAAGCGGCGAATATTACTGGTATCAGCATACCAATGTGTGGGAGAAAGAAAGGTTGCTGCGGTTCTCTCCGCGCGAAGTTATTGATGCACGCAGCCGCCATCGTACCATGCTGCCTGAGGAGGAATACGTGAATGGTCATATTTTATCATCTAAGAATCTTAAAAGGTTGAGTGATGCAGGTGTTCTGGTGAATATGGGCGCTCATGGTCAGATACAGGGCATTGGGGCTCATTGGGAGATCTGGATGATGACACAAGGCGGAATGACGCCTCATGAAGCCTTAAAGACGGCTACGATCAATCCTGCTAAAAGTTTGGGGCTGGATGTGAATGTGGGATCTCTCGAAACGGGTAAGTTGGCAGATCTGCTGGTATTAGATAAAAATCCATTGGAAAATATTTATAACACGGAAGCCATTAAATTTACGATGGTCAACGGCAGGTTGTATGATGCCGAACATATGAACGAGATAGGTAATCGTTTGAAAACAAGAAGCAGATTTCCGTGGGAATTATATAAGAATGCTACCGCATTCCCCTGGCACGATGCAACCAACGGTCATGGTTGCGGATGTGGCCAGCATTAATTAAAAAAGGAGTTATTGGCTCCTTTTTTCAAATTCTGCTTTCGTTATTTTTTGGCCGCTCCAAAAATAGTTGGTAAACAGTATGCTTCCGTCTGGTTTATAAATGCGTGAAGGCCCCTGTTGTCTATCTTCTACATAGTAGGCATCCTGCGTTTTCATTCCATTGGCATACATGATGAAAATACCGTTTTTCTTACCGTTCTTATACATGACTTCCATAACAGGTTGCCCCATTGCATAACTTTTAGACATGCCGTCTTTAACACCTTGCTTATAGCTGGCTTCAGCATTCAGCTCGCCATTCACATAGGTTCTTGAAACGCCCTCCTTCAACCCGTTTTTATAATTTTCTTCGGATGATATTCTCCCGCTGACATAACGGGTCGATAATCCTTCCCTTTTGCCCCGTTTGTAGTGAGCGATAGCGGTGGTGCCGGAAGTTATCAGCTGCGTTACGCCATCCTGCTTGCCATCGACATAGTTTTCTTTTAACCATGTTTTGCCCTGCCCGTCGTAATGCTCTTTTTTGCCATGCCGTACCCCGTTTTTGTATCCCATTCTTGCCGATACTTTGCCTGTAATATTGTACCAAACGACATCACCGGTGATCATGCCATTTTTAATATTGTAAAGTCCGTAGCCACCATCATCAAAACGTTGTTTGTAAACGCCGTTTAGAGGTATATTATTCAGGCTGAGTACCATCCGTGAACTATCGTTATTGTACTTTCTTCTTACCTGGTCCCAGTTGACATCTTTCACTTCCTGAGCATGGATGTATAACGCTGATAAGCTAAAATATACCAGGGGTAAAATTCTTTTCATGCAGGGTGTTTTCGATAGCGAAGTACTAGTTTTTAACCGCAGCTGTTCCAAGGGATTGCCTTTGCTGCTGCCGTTCCAAAATAGCTGGCAAATGCGGCTGAATATAATGACTAAGGGTGTCTAACGGAATATCCAGTGCCTTGGGATTGTCTGTTACCTTAAACCATGGACGCGGCTGGCCAAAAGGATATTGTCCGAATACGATAACCGGTGTTCCATAAGCGAGTTGTTCACGATCGTTTTTTAAGATCCATTGATCGGCCCAGCTATATAAGAACTGCGCGTCGGCCCCCAGTAAACGCATACAGCTATGTGATGCAGGATAGCCCGGTAAAGCATACTCGTGAAATCCAACTCCCCATTTGTTGTGTACGTTGAAGTTCCATTTCAATATCCATTCATCGTCAACGGTGCTAATTGTTTTTTTAGCCTTCCAGTTCGTAAAGAATAATCCTTCTGGTGTTTTGGTTCTCTTTTTGCCCATGTTTGTAGGCCCGGTCAATACTAATTTACCATTTTCATAAGCAGCAAATACCTGTGTGGGGTAGGAGAATAAAATAATTTTGTTAACGTCCTTTAACTCGTCTACATTCTCGGGAAACGGGAGGTAAGCACTCAAAGGCTTTGAGAAGTCGCTCGGCACCAGTATACTGTCCAGTCTTTTGAGGTGGGTGGTATCTACCCGGTTAATGGCGTTCAGGATATTCAGATGTTTGGCGCCCTCGAAAGAATCTTTTAATGACTGCCATTCTTTTTTCTTCATCCAATGATAGGTGATCACCGGCTTCAGATTTTCTTTTTGGGGAGGAGCTATGGTCTCCACTACGTTTTTCATCGTGCTGTCTACAATATCAGGTATACTCTTTTGCTCTTTATTTTTGCACGATAAAACAGCAGCTATCAGTACAGCCACGGAGGGAACGGAAAATACTTTTAAGTTCATGGTACTTGCAAGATGCTGAAATATTTTGAGGAAATGAAATTTTGCAAATGGCTGCAGTCATCATTTTGAAAAACGTATATTCGTAGCATACAACACTTGTTGTATGAAATGATACACAAGATAAAGAACCGGGGCTACGTGCTCCGGATTTTTTTCGGAAAAGGAATAATTAGCTAAAATAAAATATAAAAGATGAAGTTTAAGTTAAGAGCCGGTATGATCGGTGGCGGTAAAGGCGCATTTATCGGCGCAGTACATCGTATTGCTTTAAATATGGACGGTTTAATTGAGCTGTGCTGCGGCGCGCTTAGTCAAAATCCCGACAAGGCGAAAGAATCTGGTAAGGAGTTATTTTTACCTGAAGACAGAGTGTATGGGAGCTATGAAGAAATGATCAAAAAGGAAAGTGAATTGCCAGAAGAGCAACGTATGCATTTCGTAATCATAGTTACCCCAAATTTTGCACATTTCGAACCGGCGATGATGGCGCTTGAGCATGGTTTTCATGTAATGATCGATAAGCCTATGACGCTTACGTTGGAGCAGGCTAAAGCATTAAAAGCAAAAGTGAACGAGACCGGGCTTTTATTAGGACTGACGCATACCTACTCGGGCTATCCCCTGGTAAAGGAAGCCAGAAAAATGGTCGCTGATGGAAAGTTCGGAGCCATCAGGAAAATCTACGTGGAGTACCCGCAAGGTTGGTTAAGCCAGTTTAGCGAAGCCGACGGTAATAAGCAGGCTGCCTGGAGAACGGATCCCTCAAGAAGCGGGAAAGCCGGCTGCATGGGCGACATAGGCACACATGCCGCTCATTTGGCAGAGTATATTTCAGGACAAAAAATAACGAAATTATGCGCCGATCTGAATATTGTAGTTCCCGGCAGATTGCTCGATGATGACGGCGCCATTCTGCTGAAATTTGATAAAGGAGCCAGTGGCGTACTGGTGGCCTCCCAGGTGGCAGCAGGCGAAGAAAACAATCTGAAAATACGCATCTACGGGGAAAAGGGCGGACTTGAATGGTGCCAGCAGGAGCCTAATACTTTGCTGGTGAAATGGCTGGATGCGCCTACACAGGTGTACCGCACCGGCAATGGCTATCTTTCTCCTATTGCTCAGTTTAATACCAGAACGCCCGGTGGCCACCCCGAAGGTTACCTTGAAGCATTTGGGAATCTCTACAAAAACTTTGTGCTGGCCTTATCTGCCCAGCTAAATAAGGAGACTCCCCATCCGCTTATTGATTATCCGACGGTAGATGACGGCGTTCGGGGAATGGCCTTTATCGATAACGTGGTAGCTTCTTCCCAAAGCGACCAAAAATGGTGGGACTATATAGTTTAAGCTGCTTAATATGTATTTTTCACACATTTTATACAGATAATAATCTTAATATGAACTTCAGGGCAAATTAGTTTATCTTGCCCGGTTTTAAACGAGTTAAATTATGAGTTTTCAAAACTATAATGTTCCTTACGAGGTTGACAATAATTACACTAAAAAAGTGGCTTATTTTTCGATGGAGTTCGCTACCCATCAACCCTTAAAAATATACAGCGGCGGTTTAGGGTTCTTATCCGGATCCCATTTAAGAAGCGCTTATGAATTAGGTCAGAATATGATCGGCATCGGCATCTTATGGAAGTATGGTTATTACGATCAGGAGCGTAACCAGGACCAGACACTGGACGTAGCCTGGAACGA
>JBQGCI010000010.1:0-3525 GCA_052038405.1 Acinetobacter pittii | reverse complement strand
GGCGATTGATGCAGATGCTCTACGATGCTCCAGGCAATAGAGATACCGTCATAAGTAGAAGTACCGCGGCCGATTTCATCGAGCAGGATCAGGCTTCGCGGCGTAATATTGTTAATGATGGCAGCGGTTTCATTCATTTCCACCATAAAGGTACTTTCGCCGCCACTTAAATTATCCGATGCACCTACACGGGTAAAGATCTTGTCGGTTAAAGAGATTTTAGCTTCTGTGGCCGGAACAAAACTACCGATATGCGCCATTAAAGTGATCAGCGCGGTTTGCCTTAACAAGGCCGACTTACCACTCATGTTAGGCCCGGTAAGAATGATGATCTGCTGGTTCGTTTTATTCAGCTCTGTATCGTTATGTATATAGCTTTCGCCAACTGGCAGGCGACGCTCGATAACCGGGTGCCTGGCTTCTTTCAGCAGCCAATCGTCTCCTTCATGTAATTCAGGTTTCCGGTATTGATAATGGATGGCATTATGTGCGAAACAACTCAAACAGTCTATTACTGCCAATAAATTACCATTGGTTTGAACCGGTTGCAGGTATTTAAAGAGTTCATTCAGCAGCTCATCGTATAACCGCAATTCGAGTACCAATATTTTTTCTTCTGCACCGGTTATTTTTTCTTCGTATTCTTTTAACTCAGGCGTGATATATCTTTCAGCATTGGCCAGGGTTTGTTTCCTGATCCAGTTTTCGGGTACCCTGTTTTTATGGCTGTTGGTTACCTCAAGATAGTAACCAAACACATTATTGAAGCCGATCTTCAGAGAATTGATGCCTGTCTTCTCTGCCTCAGCCGCCTGCATCTTGGCCAGGTAGGCCTTGCCGCTTTGCGATATTTCGCGCAATTCATCCAGTTCGGCTAAAATACCGTTATTGATAAATCCACCTTTAACAGCAACTGCCGGGGGATTTTCCATGATTTCCTTAAAGATCTTTTCAGCAATCTCAGGACAGGGATTTAAAGCCTCACCTATACGTTGCAAATAGTCACTACTGTGCGCTGTACAAAGTTCTTTGACGATTTTTACCTGTTGTAATCCTTTGGCGAGTTGGAGCACTTCACGTGGATTAATTTTTTTAGTAGGAATTTTAGCTACCAGCCTTTCGATATCTCCACAAAGTTTAATAGCCTGTACCAGCTCGTTGCGCAGATCTGTTTCTTTGATCAGCGTTTCTACCAGTTCCAGGCGCTCATTTATTTTATTAATATCAATTAACGGAAACAAAAGCCAGCGCTTCAGCATACGGGCACCCATAGGCGAAGCCGTATTGTCCAGCACTTTTAATAAAGTATGATCTCCCTCATTGTTACCATAGATCAACTCAAGGTTGCGTATGGTAAAGCGATCCATCCATAAAAAGTCATTACGTTGAATGCTCTGTAAGGATGTGATATGTTGCAGGTTGGGATGCTCTGTATCTCTTAAATAATGAATAATAGCTCCGGCGGCAGTTAATCCATTTTTCTGCTCTTCAATACCAAAGCCTTTAAGAGAGTGGGTTTGAAAATGTTTGAGTAATGTATCCTGTGCGTAGTTTTCATCAAAGATCCATTCATCCAGGGTATACACATACATCTTGCCGCCAAAAAACTCTTTAAATTTTTTTTGTTGATGGCGTTGAAAAACCACTTCTGAAGGAGAGAAGCTCTGCAATAATTTATCAGCATATTCCCTGTCACCTTCTGCTATCAGAAACTCTCCGGTGGATAAATCTAAAAACGCAAGACCAAATTGATTATCGTCTACGAAATGTATGCCCGCCAAAAAGTTATTGCTTTTATATTCCAGCAGTTTGTCGTTAATAGCGGTACCCGGTGTGATCATTTCAGTAACGCCACGCTTTACAATACCCTTTGCCTGTTTAGGATCTTCCAGCTGATCGCAGATGGCAACCCGGTAACCGGCTTTCACCAGTTTATGCAGGTAAGTGTCTAATGCATGATGGGGAAATCCTGCCAGGTCTAAGGATGCGGCGGCTCCATTGTTTCTTTTGGTTAGGGTGATGCCTAAAACCTGCGAAGCAATCACCGCATCCTGGCCAAAAGTTTCATAAAAATCCCCTACGCGAAATAGTAATACGGCATCAGGATATTTTTGCTTAATAGCCTTATGCTGCTGCATCATCGGGGTTTCTTCAATATTCTTTTTCGCTTTAGACATGGCCGACAAAAATAGGTTAAATGATAGTGCCTGTCAATAGCCACGGGTGATTAGTTGAAAGCTTGTGTAAAACTGGCTTAGGAGAGGACGTTCTCACAGATCGCGCAGCAGATGAGGGAATTTTATGTTTTGGGTAGGTGCTCGTCAATTTTCTGCGTAAGTCTGCGTTTTGGGTGAGCCATAGTGTTTTCTCACAGATTGCACAGCAGATCACAGAATTTTATGTTTTTGGCGGACGTTCGAAAATTTTCTGTGTAGGTCTGCGTTTTGGGTGAGCCATAGTGTTTTCTCACAGATCGCACAGCAGATCACAGAATTGTATGTTTTGGGCGGGCGTTCGAAAATTTTCTGTGTAAGCTAAGTTTTCTGTGAGCCATAGTGTTTTCTCACAGATCGCACAGAAGATGACGGAATTTTATGTTTTTGGTAGGTGCTCGTCAATTTTCTGTGTAGGTCTGCGTTTTCGGTGAGCCATAGCATTTTCTCACAGATTGCACAGCAGATCACAGAATTTTATGTTTTGGATGAGCATATGTAAATCTCTTGTGTAGGTCCGTGAATTCCGGAGATATACTCATTTCCAGATAAAACAGGCATGTTGGAGCTATTGAATTCCCTATTTTTGTATCATGTTCGTTACAACTGAATATATGTCCCGCTATCAGTTAGCCGCCATTAAATGCAATGGCTTATGGAACAATATTATCCGCCGACCTTCTTAATTCCTTATTTCTTCTTATCGGAGCCTTTTAATTGCCGGGCGGGTCATCAGCCGGGAAACCTGTTATCTGCGTAATCAATATTTATCAACGGAAGCCTGTAGGGTATTCTTATTTTATTTATTTCAAATAAACAATGATGAAATGAGCCATAAGAATTTCGCACATCCAAAGCGATGATTACTTGGCGAATTACATGTGACCATTAAAAAAAAATAAACACATGAGGACAATCATAGAACCTTTTCGTATTAAATCAGTAGAACCTATATTTGTAACCACACCTGAAGAGCGGGAATCGATTCTGAAAGCCGCATTTTATAATCCTTTTTTGATCGATGCCCGGCATGTGTTAATCGATTTGCTTACCGACAGCGGAACCAGTGCCATGAGCAGCCACCAATGGGCCGGTATGATGCAGGGCGATGAATCTTACGCGGGAAGCAGCAGTTTCTTTCATTTTGAAACGGTTGTGAAGTCTATCACAGGTATGCCCTTTATTATCCCAACCCACCAGGGGCGGGCTTCCGAAAAAATACTGTTTAGTATCCTGGGTGGTCCGGGCAAGTTTTTTATAAGCAATACGCTGTTTGACACTACGCGTGCTAATATAGAATTCAGTGGAGCTA
>JBQGCI010000009.1:0-18167 GCA_052038405.1 Acinetobacter pittii | reverse complement strand
TTCTCTGGTAAAAGATATTTCAGGCTTTTTTTCTCTTTGATTAACTTCCGGATGGCAGTAGCCGACAGTTCGAGTAAGGGTGCATTGAGTATGGTAATATGGCCGGAAAGGTTATTTTCTGTTTTAAATCCTGGTCGGTTGTAAACAAGAATCGGGTAATGCTTCAGAATAAATTCGTAATTCTTCCATTTCCTGATGTTTTGAAAGCTGTCGCCACCCATAATAACACTGAATTGGTATTGAGGGTACCGCTCAGTCAAATGCGTAAGCGTAACAGCTGTGTAGGAAGGGCGGGGAAGTGTAAATTCTATATCGCTGGCTTTCATCCGCGAATCATCTTCTATAGCAGTTCTAACGAGGTGGAGACGGTGATTTTCTTCTAATAAGGAGCTGGTTTCCTTCAGGGGATTATGTGGAGAAACCACAAACCATACCTTATCGGCCAGGTTTTCATTTAAAATATGGTTCGCTATAATTAAATGGGCATGGTGGATCGGATTGAATGATCCGAAGTATAAGCCGATCTTCATCTTGCATGTTATATATTAACTACAATTTGTTTGGCCTCATCGGTACGCAGGCTTAGTAAATAGCCTGCAACTGATATAGACATAGGGTCGTTAAACAGTGCTTTCTGTACTACTTCTATTTGCTCACCGGGAAGGCACCCCATCTCCATCAGTTTGAGAAATATTTCTTCGGTTGTAAACTTCACAATGGTAGCTATTTGCCCGGGCTGCAGATCGGATAATAATAATTCGTTTACCATTGGGCAAAGCTAAGCATTGTTGTTTGTGTTTTGTTTGCGAATTTTGGAATATGAATATAAACGAGTTTGTTATACAGTTTCACTTTCAAAAGTCAATCTCGTTGAGGGAGCGAAGGAAGCTGAAGGGTTTTATTAAACATCAACTTTCTACTGAAGGTGGAAAATGTGGTTCGGAGATCAATTTTGTCTTTTGTTCTGATGATGAGCTGTTAGAAATCAACCGGAAGCACCTGGAACACGACTATTACACAGATATCATCACGTTCGATTTGTCCGAAAAAGGTTCCTGTAAACTGGTTTCGGATATTTATATCAGCGTAGAAAGGGTGAGAGATAATGCAAAAACAGAAGGAGTGGTCGTTTCTAAAGAATTGCAGCGGGTAATTTTTCATGGTTTGTTACACTTAATAGGATATAAGGATAAGACGGAGAGACAGGAAAAGGAGATGCGAGGGATGGAAGAGAAATGGATGGAAGCATTTTCAGTTTATGTCGAACTACAGCAACGTTCCACGTGAAAAACGTGAACCTGTTTCGGTCTGAAACAAACGTTCCACGTGAAAAAAGACGCATATAGAAAAAACGGCCCGTGCAATTGAAATTTGTCTTTATCCGGCACTTCCTCTCATTGGTCTCTTTGCGTCTTTCGTAGGGAATCTTTACTATTCGGGAGATGCTTCTAATTCGGATGGCATCACTTAGCGAAAAACTCAAAAGTAACAGATAGAAAACACATCCTTCTAATAATTCGTACCTTTGCAAACTTATGTTTCCTGAATATGATGTAATAGTAGTGGGTGCAGGTCATGCCGGTTGTGAAGCCGCTGCCGCAGCTGCCAATATGGGTTCAAAAACCCTTTTAATAACCATGAATATGCAGACCATCGCCCAGATGAGCTGTAATCCTGCCATGGGAGGTATTGCCAAGGGACAGATTGTGCGTGAAATTGATGCGATGGGCGGTTACTCGGGGATTGTTACCGATCTTTCTATGATCCAGTTCAGGATGTTGAACCGCTCTAAAGGCCCGGCTATGTGGAGCCCCAGGGCGCAAAGCGACCGGATGGTGTTTGCTGCAAAGTGGCGTGAAATGCTGGAGCATACTCCTAATCTTGATTTTTACCAGGATATGGTAAAAGGATTATTGGTCAAAGAACGGCGTATTGCAGGGGTGATTACAGGCCTGGGCCATGAAATAAAAGCAAAAGCGGTTGTATTAACCAACGGTACCTTCCTTAATGGCATTATACATATAGGAGAAAAGCAATTTGGCGGAGGAAGGGTAGCGGAAAAGGCTGCCAGTGGAATCACTGAGCAACTCGTGTCTCTGGGTTTTGAGAGCGACCGGCTAAAAACAGGTACACCTCCAAGGGTAGATGGAAGAAGCCTGGACTATACCAAAATGGAAGTTCAGGAGGGTGATGAAGATATTGTCGGCTTCTCTTTTACTGAAACTCAAAAGATCAGCGCTGCTAAACAACGCTGCTGCTGGATTACTTATACCAGTCCGGAAGTGCACGAAATATTGAAGACGGGTTTCGATAGAAGCCCCATGTTCGCCGGCCGGATTGATGGAGTAGGACCCCGGTATTGTCCCAGTATTGAGGATAAAATCAATCGTTTTGCAGACAGGGACCGGCACCAGCTTTTTGTAGAGCCGGAAGGATGGAATACGGTGGAGATCTATGTAAATGGATTTTCAACTTCCCTGCCTGAAGATGTACAATATAAAGCTTTAAGAACAGTACCTGGATTTGAAAATGCCCGCCTGTTCAGGCCGGGTTATGCTATTGAATATGATTATTTTCCGCCGACTCAGTTAACTAATACATTAGAGACGAAGCTGATCGCTAATTTATTTTTCGCCGGACAGATCAACGGAACTACCGGTTATGAGGAAGCTGCCTGCCAGGGATTGATGGCAGGTATCAATGCACACCTGAATGTAAAAGAACAAGATGCACTGGTATTAAAAAGAAGCGAAGCCTATATCGGTGTTTTAATTGATGATCTTATTAATAAAGGAACTGAAGAGCCTTATCGCATGTTTACCTCACGCGCCGAGTATCGAACATTATTGAGACAGGATAATGCAGATGCCCGTTTAACGCCGTTAAGCTATGAACTGGGTTTAGCTAAAGAAGATAGAATGGAAAAGATCCGGCAAAAAAATGAAAATGTAGCCGGCATTAAAGAGGTCCTCAAAAATACCGTTGTAGCTCCCGACCAGATCAATGGTTTCCTGGAATCCATAAACTCTTCTAAAATTACAGAGAAACAAAGAGCGGAGAAGATATTGCTAAGACCAAATATAGAGCTATCAGACCTTTCAGGCGCACTACCTTTTTTGGATCAATCGCTGAAGAAGTATTCGAAAGAAGAAATCGAACAGGCAGCTATACAGGTTAAATATGATACCTACATTGAGAAAGAAAGAGAGATAGTATCCAGGATGAGTGAAATGGAAAACCTAAATATTCCGGACAGTTTTGATTACGGAAAACTTTCTTCTCTGGGAAACGAAGCTAAAGAGAAGCTAAATAGAATTCGTCCAAAAACATTGGGCCAAGCCAGCAGGATTTCAGGTATTAATCCGAGCGATGTTCAAATATTAATGGTGTACATGGGTAGATAAATTATTAATTTAATTAATATGTTTTACAGCCCTTGAAATTCTATCTGCATTAATACTATTTAGCAACTTAGTGTAATTAATCATCAGTACCTTGTGCCAATTATAGTTACAGGAGAAGAACGGTAGATCGTTAGCGTATTATATACAGTTTCCCATACTTCCTATCGGGGGGAAGAAATGGATTCCTTGTACCAAACCGCGACTTGGAGTTGTCAGGCGCTCAAAGCCTTATTTCAAAGTATGACCGTTAAACTGATTGCCAAGCTTCTGCCAAAGAGTTTAACGCTACTGTGTGATGTAGTCGCCCCCGTCACGTAAAATCATCTTATCAACCCATCCAAGTAGAATTGAGATGGTGGTTCCGCCTCCTGCTTAACAAACAACGATCTGGCATACACATAACTATATCTATTATTCGGCTTGTCAGAAGGAGTAGTTCTTTGGGCATGCTTAATCGTTTAATTATGCCATTGAAGGAGCTCCGTAGCATTGTGTCCATCGCAGAAACAAGCAGTGCTCTACCCATTGGCAGCAGCGGATGGACGGACCAATCACGGTGTAAAACAAGATCGGATATGACTTACAGCGGTTTGCAAATAGTGCAGGCACTGATTGTAATACGCAATGTATTGTAATATACAAGTTTTTGAGACTGTTTGAGTAACTGCCTTTTGTGCTTGGATATAAATTAAATAAATTAGATAAATAATTGATTGTAAATGATTTATAACTTAAAATCTTCTTTGAATATGCGCAAAACAAGGTATAATTGCTTTTATATTTGTCGGTTTAGCAATTAATTTTGTGTAACAATAACACAAAGGGGTTATTACAGAGAGCAAGAAGGGTGAAGAGTGAAATAAAACAGATTATTCGAAGATTTTTCATATGGCAAGCAATCGTTAGAGGTCAGTCCGTTTCTACGGAAGGACCTTTTTTATTTTTAAGACTTTGCTGCACTGCTCCCTGATGCTCCACAACTTTTTGACTTGATCCAAATATATTCTGATCCACAACATTTGGTTTTGATCCGCATCAGCCCTGCTCCTGCATCGGATTAATTTTTTTATGACCCAATCCCGGGCAGCCCCGGTACTTGCTGTAGTATATTTTGCTGTGTTATGTTCTGTGAGTCTGTTTTCAGGATACCCGGATTCTCCAATGTAATACCGTTGGATGTCCTGTGAAAACAGGATGTATACATAATGTGGCATAGGTTCAAGCAAAAATCCACTCTGTTTGAGAGTGGATTTTTGTGGTGTGGGCCGGCTCCGAAACTTCGGAGGAACCGGCGATGAACCTATTCGATATCGATGTTAAAACGTTGTTTCACGATGATTTTGAAGTTTGTGAAGAATGTTGTGTCGGTAACAAGCTGCTCATTGAATGTTCTTGATTTCATGGATTTGATATACCGCTCTATTTTGAGCGCATCAGCCCTGCTCCTGCATCGGATTAATTTTTTTATGACCCAATCCCGGGCAGCCCTGGTACTTGCTGTAGTATATTTTGCTGTGTTATGTTCTGTGAGTCTGTTTTCAGGATACCCGGATTCTCCAATGTAATACCGTTGAATGTCCTGTGAAAACAGGATGTATACATAATGTGGCATAGGTTCAAGCAAAAATCCACTCTGTTAGAGAGTGGATTTTTTGTGGTGTGGGCCGGGATCGAACCGGCGACACAAGGATTTTCAGTCCTTTGCTCTACCGACTGAGCTACCGCACCATCCGTAATCGGGTTGCAAAAATAATGGTTTTTATTATAATAACGTGTATAATTGTCAAAAAAATGTTACATCCCGTATTCGGCTAAAAACTTAATGCGCATGATTTTCAGCTGCTCCCAATTAAAATCAAACTCAGAGAGCTCCTGTTGGGCAACATCCAGTGAAGAGGTTTCACAGGTTTTGAAGTATTCAATGATCTCTTCCTGGTCGGCCTCGTCGAGCATTTCGTCGATAGCGTAACCGAGGTTGAGTTTGGTTCCGCTGGCTGCAATGGTTTCCATTTCTTCCAGCAGTTCGGATATCTTCCACCCTTTATTCTTTGCGATGGTTTCGAGTGGTATTTTCTTATCCGTTTGCTGAATGATGTATACCTTATTGCCGCTTTTATTCACCACGCTCTTCATAACGAAGTCGTCGGGCTTCACAATATTATTTTCTTCGACATACCTGGCAATTAATTCAATAAAGGGCTTGCCATAACGTCTGGCCTTAGGTCCGCTTACACCCTGGCATTTTTCAAGTTCCTGTAAGGTGGTGGGATAAAGCGTGGCCATATCCTGCAGCGAAGTTTCGAGGAAAATAACCCAGGGCACCAGGCCCACTTTTTTGGCCTGTTTCTGCCGCAACTCTTTGAGCATTTCAAATAGCTTGTCATCAGCAGCGGCACCGTCCCCGTTTCCATCTCCGGCCTCTTCATCATCACCAACAGCATCTTCAAATTTATTGTTGAGTACAATGGCAAAGCTTTTAGGTTTCTTCATAAAATCCTTACCCTTGTCGGTTACCTTTAACACACCATATTCCTCAATATCTTTACGTATCAACCCTTCCAGTATCATTTGCCGAATCAGTGAGTTCCAGAAATGAGCATCATGATCTTTGCCTGCTCCAAAACTCGCTAAGCCCTCATGCCGGAACATTTTAACCTGCGGTGTAAGTTTGCCGCTAACAATATTAACCAGGTAATCTGTTGCAAACCGCTCATCCAGCTCCCGGAGTGCTTTTAGAGTCACCAAAACTTCAGCTTTAGCTTCAATTTTTTCTTTCGGATGTTTACAGTTATCGCAATTGCCGCAATTTTCCTCCAGGTAATGTTCACCAAAATAGCTCAGGATCACTTTCCTCCTGCAAACACCACTTTCTGCATAGGCCACCGTTTCATTGATCAGCTGTGCCCCTACTTCCCGCTCACTAAGGGGCTTATCCCGCATCAAATGCTCCAGCTTACTTACATCTTTATGAGAATAATACAATACACACTTGCCCTCCAGGCCGTCTCGTCCGGCCCTGCCGGTTTCCTGGTAATAGTTCTCAATAGATTTCGGGATATTATAATGAATTACAAACCTGATATCGGGCTTGTCAATCCCCATTCCAAAGGCAATAGTAGCTACAATAACCTGCACATCTTCGCTCAAAAAATCGTCCTGCCGCCTGGCCCTCAGTTTGGCGTCGAGGCCGGCATGGTAGGCAACCGCCTTAATACCATTGGCTTCCAAAATACTCGCCAGTTCTTCGGTGGTCTTCCGGTTAAGCGTATAAATAATGCCGCTTTTCTGCTTCATTCCCTTGATAAAACGTACAATGCTTTCGTCCGTTTGGTTCTTTTTTATCTTTGGAAGAATTTCATAATAAAGATTTTCCCTGTTAAAGGAAGAGATAAAAATATTGGGATTACGAAGATCGAGGTTCTTCACAATATCGCTCTGTACCTTCGGGGTTGCAGTAGCTGTTAATGCGATCACCGGAACCTGATCATTAATCTGATCCATCATTTCACGTAATCTTCTGTATTCCGGCCGGAAGTCGTGACCCCACTCACTGATACAGTGTGCTTCATCCACTGCAAAAAAAGAAATATCCAGGTCGCTGAAAAAAGCAAGATTTTCCTGTTTGGTCAGGGTCTCGGGCGCCACATAAAGCAATTTGGTTTTACCCGAAAGCAGGTCGTCGTGAACCTCTTTTATCTCTTTTTTATTGAGTGTAGAGTTAAGGAAATGGGCCACTTCGTCGTTGCTGTTATAACCTCTTACCAGGTCCACCTGGTTTTTCATAAGGGCAATAAGAGGCGAAACAATAATTGCAACACCCTTCAACATCACGGCCGGCAGCTGGTAGCACAAACTTTTTCCGCCACCGGTTGGCATAATCACAAAAGTATCATTTCCCGCAAGTAAAGACTCTATGATGGCTTCCTGCTTGCCCTTAAATTGTTTGAATCCAAAATGCTGCTGCAGTTCTTTTTGCAGATCTATTTTAGCCTTAGGCTTTTGCTCAGGTTCTTTTTTGGCTTTTTTCGGAGCCGCTTTTGCTGATTTAACTCCCATTATAACAAATCCATAATATTTAAAAAAATCAAGTGTAAAAAGATACACCAGTTCTACCTAATAAAAAAATATTCTTTAGAAGGGGCGCTAAGTTAGTCTAACTAATGAAACGATTAAAAGCAAAAAAGGTTAAAAGTTTATTATGATACTTACGGAAACTTGTATTTATATCAATGCAGGTATTCCGGAAGCGGCGTTAGGTGCTGATGATCAAACTACCATGCTTGTTTTGAAGTTATTGAAAAGGATTGCCGAAAGCTTTTTCTTTTTTAAAAGTATAAACCGATATTTTTGCTTTTTGCTGTACATCATGCCACAACCGCCTAAAAATATCGCCCTTCGTGTTATAGAAATGGAAGCCGCAGCTATCAGCGACCTGGCAAGATTGATTAACGACGATTTCGATAAGGCCATTGAAATATTACAGAATTGCAAAGGGCGGGTTGTTATGAGCGGTATTGGTAAAAGCTCGCTGATTGCGCAGAAGATAGTAGCTACCTTTAATTCCACCGGAACACCTTCTATTTTTATGCATGCTGCCGACGCATTACATGGTGATTTAGGAATTGTTCAGGAAGATGATGTTGTAATTATTGTAAGCAAAAGCGGTAATAGCCCGGAAATAAAAGCACTGATTCCTCTGATTAAGAATTTTGGAAATCAACTGATTGCTATTTCAGGCAACCATCAATCTCAATTAGCCTTGCAGGCGGATGTTTTTTTGGATACCACGGTACAACAGGAAGCCTGTCCTAATAACCTGGCGCCTACTACCAGTACCACAGCACAGCTGGTAATGGGCGACGCCCTGGCAGTTTGCCTGATGGAACTGAAAGGCTTTAATGACGGCGACTTTGCAAAATTTCATCCCGGAGGCATGTTGGGTAAGAAATTATATCTGCGTGTGGGCGATGTTTGTGCGCATAACGAAAAACCTTCTGTTTTCGCGAACCAGACCTTAAAAGAGGTTATTGTGGAAATCACTAAAAAACGGTTAGGGGTTACTGCAGTGGTAGATGAACAGGAGAACCTGGTAGGCATTATTACCGACGGAGACCTGAGAAGAATGCTTGAAAAAAATGCGGACATTGAGCATATCGCAGCAAAAGATATTATGACACGCCATCCAAAAAGCATTGTAACAGAAGAGCTGGCGGTAACGGCCTTGGATATGATGCGCAGGAACGCTATTACCCAATTAGCAGTTATCCATGGAACAAAATATTCCGGCATCATACATATTCACGACTTATTAAAAGAAGGGTTAATTTAAATTATGAATAAGAACCATTATGTGGCAATTATGGCCGGGGGGATCGGAAGCCGGTTTTGGCCTAAAAGCAGAACCAGTTTTCCCAAGCAGTTTTTAGATATATTAGGTACCGGCAAAACACTCATACAGGCTACATTTGCACGGTACAGTAAAATTGTTCCGGTTGAGAATATTTTTGTAGTAACCTCAGAAGATTACGCCGGTATCGTACACGAACAGTTGCCGCAGCTGCCCGAAAATAACATTGTTGCGGAGCCTTTCAGAAAAAATACAGCACCCTGTATTGCTTATATCGCGTTTAAAATTAATGAGTTAAATCCGGATGCGGTAATGATTGCGGCGCCAGCTGACAATCATATCCTGGACGAAGAGAATTTTGGCGGCGTTATGCAAAAAGCGCTGGATTTTGTAACACATATAAACGCCTTAACTACCGTTGGCATTATGCCTACCCACCCCAATACGGGCTATGGATATATACAGCATGAAGGATCCGAAGCGGCACCTGGTATTTATAAAGTAAAAACCTTTACCGAAAAACCCAACCTGGATCTGGCCAAAACCTTTATCGAAAGCGGAGACTTTCTCTGGAACAGCGGTATTTTTACCTGGAAATGTAAAGCCATTATCAATGCCTTTGAGCAACATTTGCCGGAAATTTTTGAGTTATTCGATGGAGAAAAAGAGCAATTGAACACGCCTGGTGAAAAAAAGATTATTGAATCTATTTACTCGCAATGCCCCAGCATTTCCATCGACTTTGGAATTATGGAGAAGGCGAATAACGTTTATATCATTCCCGCCTCGTTTTCATGGAGTGACCTGGGTACCTGGAACAGTGCCCATGCCAACATGGAGAAAGATTACTTTGATAACGCCGTTGTTGGTGATAATGTAATGGTTTTCGACACCCATCATTGCATGATCCATGCTTCCAATAAGAAAATGATTCTGGTTCAGGGCCTGGAAGATTATATAGTGGTAGATACCGATGATGTATTGATGATCTGTAAAAAGGAAAAGGAGCAGGAAATTAAGGACTACGTATCGGAGATCAAAAGAACGAAAGGAGATAAGTATTTGTAATATCTACCACCTGATCGGTGTAATTTTAAGTAACTATGTTAGGCCGCTACCTAATACAAAACATCCTGTTTTTAGATATTGAAACAGTGCCGCAACAATCAGATTATAACCAATTAGCTGATGATTGGAAAGGGCTCTGGAACAATAAAGCTAATGCACTTTTGAGAAACAAAGAGGACGAAACCCCTGAAACCATTTATGAGCGGGCGGGTATTTACGCAGAGTTCGGTAAAATCATTTGCATTAGCTGTGGGGTGATACAGGGCCCCGAAAACAACCGCAGGCTGGTTATCAAGTCTTTTGCAGGAAACGACGAAAAAGAGCTGCTTAGGGGCTTTAGCGAAATGCTGGCAAAATGGAGCCCCACTGCGGGGCAAACAGGCAGCAACGAGGCCAAATATTTATGTGCTCATAATGGCAAAGAGTTCGACTTCCCGTATATCTGCCGACGGCTTATTATTAATTATCTGCCCATCCCCTTATTACTGAACATCGCGGGCAAGAAGCCCTGGGAAGTCCATCACCTGGATACCATGGAGCTCTGGAAATTCGGAGATTACAAAAGCTATACCACGCTCAACCTCCTGGCCCGCAGCCTCGGTATACCAACACCTAAAGACGATATTGATGGTAGTATGGTAGCTAAAGTATATTACGAAGAGAAAAATATAGACCGTATTGTAACCTATTGCCAGAAAGACGTGATAACATTGGCGCACATATTTCTTCGATTTATGGGCGAAAAACCTTTACCTGCGGGGTCGGTTGAGATAAAGTAAAGATCTGTTTCCGGCCAAAATGCATTTATTCAGGGCCGGAATAAGCGTTCAAATTTCCGGGACCTGTAAAAATGTTATAGACCACAACCCTGCATTAACCTATTTTTAACCGAAATAAAAATATATTTGCGCCAATCTAAAATATTTATGAAGAAAATTCTATTTGCTGCTTGCGCTTTATTTTTTGCAGGAAGTGTATTTGCTCAGGTTGATACAACAACAACACCTGAATTGGTGGTAAGCGAACCAGCTAAAAAACCAAAGAAAAAATATAATCTGACCAACCGTGCTAATGACCATTTTTTAGTACAACTGGGTTATACCAACTGGATGGATACGCCGGACAGCATTTCAACCAAGGGCTTGTCGAGAAGTATTAATGCCTATTTCATGTTCGACTTTCCATTTAAAAGCTCTCCTAAACTAAGCGCCGCAATTGGCGCCGGTGTAGGAACGGATCATGTATTCCTGGATGGAAGCTTTGCCGACGTTAAAGGAAAAACCAATACCATGCGTTTTTATGGAGGCGACACAGCAAATATAGATGTGAAAAAAACAAAAGTGGTAACCAGTTACCTGGAAGCACCTATTGAACTTCGTTACACTGCCAACCCTGAGCAAAGCGACAAAAGCTTCAAAGTAGCCATAGGCGTAAAAGTAGGAACGATGTTAAAAGGAGGTACACGCAGCAGGATTACAGAACCCAATTCCATACCGAACTACCTGCTGAAAGAGTCGAGCAAAACTTATTTCAATACTACCCGTATCGTAGGTACCGCCCGAATAGGTATGGGACATTTCACTCTTTTTGGAACCTACCAGTTTACCAGCTTGCTGAAAGCAGGCGCCGGTCCGCAACTGAAGCCTTATACTATTGGCCTGAGCTTTGGCGGTCTTTAAAACGAGTACAACAATATTTGTAAAGCGACGGACAGGTCGCTTTTTTAATGTGCATATGGGGCGGTTTCTTCCGTCCCATAACTTTTGATGAACTATTAATGCTACATTCGGTACCTTATAACCACGCAGGTAATCATATGCTGTTTCAGGATATCAGCTATTTACAAAACGGAACAACCCGTCAGCAGCAAGCTTTTACTGTTCTGCGCCAGAACAGGGTGCTGGAAAAACTACGTCCATTCAATCCGGTTTTGGTTGGAACCATACCTATTAATATAGACATTGAAACCAGTGACCTGGACATTATTTGCTGCTTTGAAAACAAGCACTTTTTCCGCGATACGATCATAAGCCTGTTTAAGGACTTTGAACTTTTTTGTATCCGGGAACGTGAAGAAAAAGAGGAAACGGTTCTTTCCCGCTTTTTCACCGGGGGCTTTATGATCGAGATTTTTGGACAGAATATTCCCTGCCAGCGGCAATTTGCGTACCGGCATATGCTGGCAGAGCATGAGTTATTGAATAAATTTGGAGACCCATTTCGCCAGCAGATTATTGCTTTGAAAAAGCAGGGCTACAAAACAGAACCGGCATTTGCGAAGCTCCTGGGCCTGCGGGGTGATCCTTACCAGGCGCTGCTTCATTTGGAGCCCGCTATAGCTGAACCGTTAAGCGACACCAATGGATATTGACCTGATACTGAATGCCATTTATCCGCTTCCTTCGGCTTCCCTTGCCAGGCTTATTGCTGGTATAAAAGAAATTAGTTATCCCAGGGGATATCTATTGCTCCGCGCTCAAAAAGTAGAAACCTCTGTGTATTTTATTAAAAAAGGAATGGTGCGGGCGTATCAAAATGCTGCTGAAAACGAGATTACCTTCTGGTTTGGACAGGAAGGCGATCCGGTTATTTCTATGAAAAGCTATATAAAGAGGGAGAAAGGTTATGAAGACATCGAACTACTGGAGCATTCAGACCTCTACCAAATCTCATCAGTACAACTGCAGGAGCTTTATAATAACGACCTGGATATTGCCAACTGGGGAAGAAAACTGGCGGAGCAGGAATTAATCAAAACAGAAGAGCGGCTTATTGCCATGCAATTTAAAACGGCAACGCAGCGATATAAAGACCTGCTGGATCAGCAGCCTGGATTACTCAACCGGGTGTCATTGGGTCATATTGCATCCTACCTCGGCATTACGCAGGTAAGCCTCAGCCGGATCAGGGCAGAAATGCGATAGACTGTTTTTATCATTTGTAAAAAAAATGCTGATGTTAATAGCGGAACTTTGCGGTAAATTAAAAATATGAACTGGATTATTTTGATTATTGCAGGGTTATTTGAAGTGGCGTTTGCCTCCTGCCTGGGAAAGGCCAAAGAAACATCGGGTACTGAAATGTATGCCTGGTATGGGGGCTTTTTGGTAGCACTTATTATCAGCATGTTGTTATTGATGAAAGCAACGCAAACATTGCCTATCGGTACCGCGTATGCGGTTTGGACAGGTATAGGCGCCGTGGGCACTGCATTAATGGGCATGATCTTTTTTAAAGACCCGGCCAGTTTCTGGCGGGTATTTTTTATTATCACACTGATTGGCTCTATCATAGGATTAAAAGCCGTGTCTCATTAAGCTAGGCTTTTGTAAGGTTTGCTGCATACTTCTTGCAGGCCTTTTGAATGGTCTCTTCCAGGGGAGTATAAGTAAAACCAGGCAGGGCCTTGAGCAGTTTAGCATTATCAAACCGGGTAACACTATTGGCAACTTTAGCGCTCTCCCTTGTAAGAAGTGGCTTTTGTCCGCTGAAAAGGGATTTGATTTTTTCCAACCTCCAGGCCAGGCCAGACAGGAATGGAGTCGCTTCCTTGTAAGGTCTTTTCTTTCCGAAATGGTCGGCCATCGTATCGAATAATTTCCGGAAGGGCCAGTTATCGTTGCAAACGATATAACGCTCTTCTGTTATAGAGCTTTTTAGCAGCATTACTGCGGCCCGTGCCACATCTTCTACGTCTGCAAAACCGTTAACGCCGTTGGTATACCATTTAAATTCGTTATAAGCGCTCTTAAAGATGCCGCTGCTGCTCTGGTTCCAGTTACCGTAACCTAAAACAGTGGCCGGGTTTAATATAACACCTTCCAGTCCTTCGGCGAATCCCCGCCATACCTCCAGTTCCGCTTTAAACTTGCTGATCGCATAATGGGTGTTGGCATTGGAGTCTTCCCATTGGGCTTTTTCATTCACGGTTCCGCCGGTTAGTTTTCTGCCAATTGCGGCAACTGAGCTTATATAAACAACACGAGGAACATTATTTTCGAGCGCAGTATTAACCACATTTCTGGTTCCTTCTATATTCACATGGTACATATTGCTCCTTTCTTTTTTGCTGAAAGAAACAATCGCGGCGCTATGAATAACAGCTTCTATGCCCCGCATAGCGTCTGCCAATGCAATAACATCTAAAATATCTCCTTCCACCCATTCTACCTTTTCGAAAACAGCCGGTTCCATAAACTCAGGTAACCGGGCAGCTGGCCGCTTAATAGCTCTTACAGAAAATCCTTGTTGTACCAGCTCTTTAATGATATAGGCGCCAACAAAACCGGTAGCTCCGGTTACGAGAATATTTGGGGTATGAGATATGATAGTAAAGATTTTGCGCAAAAGTAACACAATTCCAATCGATAGAAAGGCTGTTCATACGATGAAAGCCAACAAAAAAAATGGCGCCGGAGCGCCATTGAAAGAAATACTATTTTTTTCCGATCCGGTAAAGTTTTCCATGGGCTCCGTCACATACCGCATAAAGCGCTCCATCCTTACCCTGCTGCACATCCCTGAAACGGTCTTGCCGGTCGGTTAACAGTCGCTCTTCGCCGGTTACTTTGTTATTTTTTATTTCAAGCCTCACAATGTGTGATCCGCTCAAACAACCTATAAAGAGGTTATTCTTCCATTCAGGAATAAGGTCGCCCGAATAGAAGGTCATACCACTGGGCGATACCACCGGATCCCAGTAATAAACCGGCTGTTCCATGCCTTCTTTTTGTGTAAGGCCGTTATTGATCGGCTGTCCGCCATATTCAATGCTATAAGTAATAATGGGCCAGCCATAATTTTTGCCGGCTTCAATGCGATTGACTTCATCACCGCCGCGTGCGCCAAACTCATTTTCCCACAAGTCGCCTGTTTCGGGATGAATAGCCAGTCCTTGCACATTTCTATGGCCGTAAGTATAATTCTCCGGCATGGCACCTGCCGTGCCCAGGAAGGGATTGCCTGCTGCCGGCTTGCCGTCTTTTGTAATGCGAACGATTTTACCCAAACCGGTTGCCAAATCCTGCGATTTAGGCCGGGTTTCAAGGTCAGAACGCTCACCGGTACTTACAAAAAGATTGCCGTTTTTGTCGAAAACAATACGGCCTCCGTAGTGCAGGGTGCCCGCAAAAGCAGGAGTAGCGCGGTAAATAACCACCGGGTTTTCAATCTTTTTTTCATCATCTGCCAGGCGACCTTTGGCAGCAGCGGTTAAGTTCCCACCACTTGTTTTCTCAGAAAAAACCCAGTAAACCATGCGGTTACTGCCAAAATCCGGGTCGAGTGTTATCCCCAATAAACCGCCCTGGCCTTCAGAGCTTACCGGCGGCAAACCGACAATCGGAGCCGATAACGCGCCGCTGGTAGTTGCGATACGCAGCGTGCCGCCCTTCTCCGTTATGAGTAACCTGCCATCGGGCAATACCGCGATCCCCCAGGGATTTACCAGGCCTTCCGAAATCACTTTAATGTCCAGTTCGGTACCGGTTTTCATCCCGGCTATGCGGGTCTGACCTTCAAAAGCCGGGGGGTACTTGGTATTAGCTTCCTTGGTTTCAACCGGGGGCAGATTATGCAGCGTGTCTTTATCAGCAGGAGCACCGGGCATTGGTTCGTGGCTGTTACCACTACAACCGATTAATACTGCAGAACTAATTACCGCGAAAATTTTGGGGATCATGGACGTCATTTTTAATTAAAAATAAGTTTAAAGGCTTGTTATTAATGCAACCGGCTTAAATAAAAAGATGAAATCGTGCCGGGCTATCGCTTAATTTCACGAATTTCGCGAAAATTTTTTTACCGGACCTTTTACCGGTTTCCGGATAAAGATCCGTTCACTAAATACATCATTTACCTTGAGTAAAAAAGGTTTATATGCTGTTTTGATGGCATTACTGCTGCCACTGGCCTGCTATTTAATTATTCGCCACTACAGCAATGAAGCAACGTCGATGCCGCGGCGCTATATGCCCGACAGTGTAAATACGCGCCTGGAAAACGGCAAGCAGGTAACAGATACCGTATGGCATAAAGTGCCCGATTTTTCGCTGGTCAACCAGCTGGGAGATTCGGTTCGCTTAAGCGACTATGAAGGAAAGATCATTATTGCAGATTTCTTTTTTACACATTGCCCTACTATCTGTCCCGCGTTAACAACCAACATGCGCACACTTGAAAAAGCAATTACCAATGCGCAAAGGGTAGGAGACAAAACCAATACCAATATACACTACCTGTCTTTTTCGGTCGACCCCGAGAGAGACTCTGTTGCCCAGCTGAAAAAATGGGCAGATCGTTTCCAGATCAATCCCGAACAATGGGACCTGCTCACAGGAAATAAACAAACAATCTACGATCTGGCTATCAACGATTTAAAGTTAGGACTGGTGGATGGAAAAGGAATCGATACCTCCTTTATACATACCGATCATTTTGTGTTAATAGACGGCAAGCGCCATATCAGGGGCTATTATCACGGGCTCGATTCTGCCGATCTGAAAAAATTGTCAAGGGACGCCGTTTTATTAACGCTTGAAAAAGACCGCAGTAAGAAAAGCGGCTTGCCGGTAAAGGTGCTGGCTATTGCTTTCTTGGTTGCAGCGGTGGCTGTAGGTTTATTTATGATATTATTTAAAAAGAAAAAGAATGCTGAAGGCTAGTTGGAAAAAAAACGATAAAAGGGCTAATTGGCTGATTGTATCGTTTTCGTTGGTAGTGTTTTTAATTATAGCAGCTTTAGGACGTGTACACCTGCAGGTGGACCTGGGTTTTGATGTACATGTTTTTGCATTGACAAATGCGTTGATTAATTCAATGGTAGCTATTTTACTGGTGGCAGCTTTAGTTGTAGTGAAAAAAGGAAATTATGAACTTCATAAAAAGATCATGCTTTTTGCAATGGTTTTATCCATTCTTTTCCTGGTAAGCTATATCTGCCATCACTTGTTTGCAGGCGACACCCGGTTTGGCGGTACTGGAGTACTAAAAACCTTTTACTACATCATCCTTTTTACGCATATTCCCTTGGCTGGTATTATCCTTCCTTTTATATTATTTACAGCCTATCGCGGCCTGGTGGGAGAGTATCCCCGGCACAAAAGAATTGCAAGAATAACCTGGCCCCTCTGGCTTTATGTGGCAGTTACAGGTCCGGTGATCTACCTGCTCATCAGTCCTTATTATTAAAAAGGGTTAAAAAAGTATTCAAAAATGGCCATCCCTACGCGATGGCCATTTTTGTGTCAACACATCAACAATGGAAATAACTTTCCACCTATCTTCGTTTTAATATAAATAAGAAATCAATGAACGTATTTGAAGTACGCGGAGGTAAGCAGCTACAAGGAGAAATTATACCACAGGGCGCGAAAAATGAAGCATTGCAAATTATAAGTGCCGTGCTGTTAACGCCTGAAGAAATTACGATTAATAATATACCCGATATACTCGATGTAAATCTTTTGATAGAATTACTTTCTGAAATGAACGTAAAGGTGAACCGCACCAGCAGGAGCACTTGTACATTTAAGGCCGATGATGTAAATATTGATTATTTACATAGCGCAGATTTTAAAAAGAAAAGTGGCCGGCTTCGTGGAAGTGTGATGCTGGCCGGGGCCATGCTGGCCCGCTATAAAAAAGCATTTATTCCAAAACCGGGGGGAGACAAGATCGGAAGACGGAGACTGGATACACATGTAATAGGCTTTCAGAAATTGGGCACGCAACTGAACTATAACCAGGAAGATGGATTTTTTCACCTTACTGCTGAAGAACTAAAAGGGACTTACATGTTGTTAGATGAACCGTCGGTAACAGGAACCGCTAATATTGTAATGGCGGCCACGATGGCAAAAGGAACCACTACCATTTACAATGCAGCCTGCGAGCCTTATTTACAGCAATTATGTAAAATGCTTAACCGGATGGGGGCAAAGATCAGCGGGCTGGGCAGTAACTTATTGGTGATTGAGGGCGTAAACTACCTGGGAGGTACTACACATGCCATGCTGCCCGATATGATAGAAGTGGGTTCTTTTATTGGCCTGGCCGCTATGACGAAAAGCGATATTACGATCAAAAATGCCGGGATTGATGACCTCGGCGTGATACCTGAAAAATTCAGACAGCTGGGTATCGCTATGGAGTTTAAAGGTGATGATATTCATATTCCTTCACAGGATAGCTATACCATACAAAAATACCTCGATGGCGGAGTGCTGACTATTTACGACCATCCCTGGCCGGGCTTTACGCCCGACCTCTTAAGCATTGTACTGGTAACAGCCATACAGGCACACGGAAGTGTTTTAATACACCAGAAAATGTTTGAAAGCCGCCTGTTC
>JBQGCI010000008.1:0-7431 GCA_052038405.1 Acinetobacter pittii | reverse complement strand
TTTTGATCCGAATTATATGGGATGGAACGAGTTGAAACGTCCGACCTACGATGAGATCGTTACCAAACTAGAAGAAGAACGGTTATCTGTTATTCAGTCTGGTGTACTACCTGCAAAAGGCAATCCTGCACAGAGCGATGCGCGTTATGTAGATAATGCAATTGCCTACGCTATAAGAGCAAGAGTGCTACTGTATAATGCAAGTCCTTTAAATAACCCTGGAAACGATGCTGCTAAGTGGACCCGCGCCGCTAATGCGGCCAATGATGTAATCAATCTGCCGGGTTACAGCCTCGTTCCCATGGAGAATTATAAGCGTCTGTTTATTGGAGCTTATGCCAATCCGGCTTCAGAGGTTATATGGCGTGCATGGTCTGATAATTCTCATATCAATAATACCAATGGCGTTAATGTGGGCCCTTATCCTTTTGCCGCTATTAATAATATATGGAACTGCGGGGAGTCGCCTACCCAGGAACTGGTGGACTGTTTCGAAATGAAGAACGGCGCCCTTCCGGTTACCTATAATGATGCGACCCGGACAAAAATAACGGTAAACCCGGCAGCAGCAACGTTAGGCTATAGTGAGGAGGTAGGAGGGAACCCCTACGCCAACAGGGATGCGAGATTCTATGTAGATATTTTGTATAACATGGCGGATTACGGAGTGCCATTTAATGGAACCCAGCCTTATATTATCGAAACTTTTGTTGGCGGTAGAAATGGTTACAATGATGTGATATCGCGGGAAACACAAAATTCCTGTACCGGTTATTACAGCAGGAAAGATAAACAAATTACTTATTGGGGACCTGGAACTGCTAAAGGGCATGAGCCTACGCATTGGGTGTTTTTCCGCCTGGCTGAATTTTATCTTCAAAAGGCAGAAGCCTTATGTGAAGCGGGCGACCTACCTGGCGCCATGACGGCCTTAAATGTAATCAGAACACGCGCCGGCCAACCCGATATCCAATCCGTACCAGGCTTCGCAGCATCTCAGGAGTTCCTGAGAACCCGCATCAGGAACGAACGTCGGGTAGAATATTGCCTGGAAGGCCAGTACCGTTTTGTTGATCAGCGACGCTGGAAAATTCTGAACCAAACCAACCGGTTTGTTACCGGTATGAGAATTACGAAAGGAAGTGACGGAAGGTTTAGCTATGAAAGAAGGAAAATAAGGGATTACCAATCGTATACTGACAAATACCTGGTAATGCCGATACCACTTGAGGACGCGAAAAAAATGACGGGCATGTTACAACCTGAAGCCTGGCGGTAATAGATGTTTAAACTAAAACTACTAAAAATAGAAAGTATGAAAAATTTTCTTTTCACACCCTTGTTGCTTTTTGTGCTTGCTGTTTCCTGCAAAAAAGAAGAAACTGCTGCCCCGGTCGCAGTAGATGATCTCGCCGCCTATCCCGGTAAAAACCGGGCCAGGGTGGAATTTTCGGTGCCAGCAGGAGCTGTCAGGGGGAAAGTATTTTATAACAGTGGCAGCTCTAAGGAATTTGAAGTGACCGGGCCCGTTCAGTCAGTTGTTGTAGACGATCTCTCTGAGCAGGAGCATATCCTGAAGGTAGTTACTATGAATGCTGAAGGCGCCGTTTCTAACCCAAAGGCGGTCAGGGCCAAAGTTTACGGTGCAGGTTATGAAGGAGGTCTTAAGCCGAGACGATGGAAGGATCAGGTAGATCACTCTTCAACTTCTATTGAGATCATATTTGAGCCGGCATTCGAGAATGAAACAGATGTGATTGTTTTATTTACAAATACAGCCGGTAAAAAGGATAGCGTGGCTATGCCGGGAACCCACAACTCAATTGTATTAAACAATATTGACGTTAATCAGCCCTATTATTTTCATTCCCGTTATAAACCCGAGGCTTCGGCAATTGATCACTTTCTTTCTTCTAATGTAGATGCCAAGAACGCCTTATTATTTAATTTCCAGAAAAGCAGTTGGGAAATAGCCGGTGTATCTGATGAGGTGGCAGGGCGTAGCGCCGCAATGGCCATTGATAATAATGCGCAAACACTTTGGCAGTCTTCAGCTGCAGCGCCCAAACCCGCAGCACAACATTGGATTACCATCGATATGGGTAACTCCAAAGTTATTGATGGATTTAGCCTTTTGAATTCTTATACCAATGAAAAGTCGGCAAAGAAAATACGGATTGATGTAAGCCAGGATAATAGCACCTGGACAAATGTATTGGAAGGCTCTTTGAATGTAAGTTTTCTACGCCAGGTATTACCGCTTCAAAAATCGGCAAGCGGAAGATATTTCAGGATCACCGCAGTGGAAATGTATGATGCGAATACACCCGGACTGGTGTTCTCGGAAATTGATGTTTACAATGCGCAAACTACCAGTGGAGATAATGGTCATACAGCTTATTCAAACAGTGCCGCTGTGGCAATGACCAATGCTAAAAATCCATTTGTGGGCGATGGTTCTAACCCTTTTCCCCCGCTGGGGGCTTATCGCCTGCAGAAAGTGCTGGGCTGGACGCATAGTACGAACGCCATTGCTACATTTGACGGTGACAAGTTATCCTTGTTTACAGCCGCTGTATGGGGATTACCAGCAGTGACAAACGGCAAATTGCATCAAACCTTAAATCTGCAACCCGGAAACTATGTTTTGAAAATCAACGTAGCGAGTGCAGATGGTCCTGTTGACATATATGGAATGGTGGTGAACGGTGCGGCGCTTCCGGATTATACTACGGTCACATCCGCATCAACTGTAATGCGGTATATGGATCTGATGGCCTTTCAGAATAAAATAGTGGAACTGCCCTTCACTGTGTCTTCCGCCGGCGCTGTAAGCATTGGAGTGGTGTATAATATCAGAAGCCAGTACAGTATCAACCAAAAGCCCTGGTCCACGTTCAATATAAACGGCTTCGAATTGAACCGCGTTGTTTTGTAATGATCCTATTCTTTTTAAGAGTATGTCGTAGTAAAATGATTCAGCAAACGGCATAAAGAGACATATAATGTTATTAAATGCAAAAACCAATGATCATCCTGACTGTAATTTTATCGGCCTTATTTTCTGTAAACGCTGCTACCAGTTGTGTAAAAGAAAAGAACGCTGATAATTACGAGATAACAGGTCTGGAGCTGGAAACCCGGTTCCTGGTGTTGGAAGCTGGTCAGTCAGAAGAGCTTCCGGTAGTTGCCGTTCCCGCAACCGCCAACCGGGCGAATATACAATGGAGTTCGTCCGACGAAAAAGTCGCCACGGTGCGTAATCGACGTGTTACAGCAATGAATGAAGGAGAAACTACAGTGACGGTAAGCTACAAGACTATTCATAAAACAGTAGCGATTAAAGTAGTTACTCCGGTAGTAGATAAAAAACTGGCCGTTCTCTTTGACAGGCAACTTGCAGGTGTGCCACAAACGGAATTACTTTTAAATGATGTTGCCGGTTATACGGCACAGGGACTAACTGTTACCGGGACCACCAATACAGTTAAACTAAATAAGTTTTATGCCGTTGCCGAGCGGAAAGTGCAGTATCAAATAAGGCTGTCGGCAGACGCGAAGGCCATATTTCACAGCAGCGAGAAGGATTTTAACGCCTATGTAGATGTGGTTAATAAAAAAATAAGTATTGCAACGAACCCCGTAACGGAGAAAGAAGTCGGCTTTCTGAAAGCTGACCGGGACTATTTGGTAGAGATATATCATATATACCAGGAGGCAAGGCTTCGCATTACCGATGTGAAGACCGGACAACATGCGGAGGTTTCGGCGGTTAATGACGGGCAGGGTGGTACCGGGAAAGGCGTATTACAGCCGGGCTTTGCGGTAGGTATGCAATGGGATTACTATTGCTTTGGTCTTTCAAGTGGAACATCCATGCTGGTAAAGCGAATCACCGTTAGCGCCTTAAAGAAGAAAGTGAAATTATTGCTGTATGGAGATTCGATTACGCAACCGGAAGGATATTTCCTGTCGAAAGATTTTCATTTGGCCTGGACGCAACAGGTAATCAATCAGCTGGGAGGCAATGCTATGTCGAGTGGACGTGGAGGCGCACAGATTGATATGGTGATGAATTACATCAAGAATGAACTGCCCTTTATTAAGGCAGAATATATTATGGTTACTATTGGAACCAATGGCGGTAATACAGAAGCTAAGTTGAAGGAATTGGTCAATTATATTAAATCACATGGAGCGATCCCTATTCTTAATAATATACCCAGTAATGAAAGTGGAACACAGGTAGCTGTAAATGATCTGTTGGCAAAGGTAAGGAGTGATTTAAATATAAAAGGATGCCGGTTCGATTTGCCTACTTCTATGGATGGAGAAGGTAAAGTAGTGGATAAATCATCTATGTATTGGGAAGATTATAGTGGTAGCTATGGATGGCAGATTTATCATCACCCCAACGAAGTAGGAGGTGTTAAAATGTTTCAGCAAACACTGATTGATGTACCTGAATTATATCAAAAATAATCATCAGGCATGTAGGCGAACTTTACCGGGGAATACGACTCATTTATATCCCCCAAGCATGCTATATAAAAAATCGTTGCATGAGTAACTGTCTGTATGTTTTATTGTTATTTATTCTATGTGCCTGCTCTAAGGGTGAGTCGGGGGCAGATGTGATTCCCGGCAAGGTAGAAGCATTAAATGTTTATTCCGGAAAAGAGCGGGTACGGATTGAATTTTCATTCTCAGATCCTGGCATTGAGTATTTTGATGTGTATTGGAAGGGGAGAACCCTATCAAAAAGAATTCATAAAGATGAGGCAGTGAACCGTACGGTCAGCGCATATATTGAGCAGCTAACCGAAGGCTATCATACATTTGATGTAGTGGCTTATAATGCCCGTGGAAAAGGTTCTGCAGCGGTGCGGGCTCAGGGGATGGTTTATGGCCAGAGCTATTTATCCGGCTTAAATAACCCATTAGCCAGGGATATCGTTTTTATTCAGGGTGATATTCCTTATATAGAATGGAACGAACTGGAAGGAGATGCCGTGGCTATCAATATCAATTATATAACAGAAACAGGGGCAGCGCAGAGAGTCAGGGTAGTCAAAGGTGTATCGAGAGTGTCATTGCCCGGCTATAAACAGCTTTCTGAAGTAGTGTATCAAACCCAGTACCTTCCGGGGCAGAACTCCATTGATACCTTTGCAGCGCCCCAACAAATAATAGCTTTTCTTACTGAATACGCCAATCATACTTCAAAGAATATCATTGAAAAGTCGGGTTTGGTGAATAGGGTTATTTCGCAAACCGGGCACAGCATCCACTCCGACGTTGAATATACTAAACTACGGTTCGAGAATGGATCGGGCGCTGCCTTTGGCCTTTTTGCGCTCCGGCTGGATATGAGCAAAGACAATGCATCGCTAACTGCATTGATGCCTGATAACGCAACTCAATTTGGTTTGCAAACCGTTAAAACAATGGCAGAACGCCGCAATGCTGCTGGAGGAAAGATTATAGCCGCAGTCAATGCTGATTTTTTCGACTGGTCGCCTGTATCAGGAAGACCCTGGGGCCCTGTTGTGGTAGAAAATGTAGTGGTAAAGAATTTCATAAAAGAAGGAATGGGTGCCACCAGTTATTTTGGAGTGAAGAAGGATGGCAGCTTATCTATTGATTTGACTTCATCCTTAGCTGCGGGCGATTACAATACGTTTAGTAATATGACCGGTGGCGGAACCAACCTGCTGTATCTAAAAGGGACCCCGCGGGTATATAATGATGTGATGAGAGAGCCGCGTACCATGATAGGTTATACGAGTGATAAAAAAGTATACCTGGTGGTGGTGGATGGCAGACAGCCTGGATACTCAGTGGGTATGACCATCGATGAACTGGTTGCCGTAATGAAAAGCCTGGGTATTTATTCAGCCACTAATCTCGATGGCGGAGGTTCCAGCACGATGGTATTAAAAAATGACCAGGGAGTATTTGAAGTAGTAAACCGGTATTCAGATGCTGCACCGAGAGCTGTTGCCAATGCCATTGCGATCCAATTAAAGTAACCATTTGAAATCTACAAAGACGGGTGATCATTGATAAACAGGAAGCATTGAAAACAAAGAGTATTATAGTTGTTTATTGGAGCGTACTTGTTATGATGGTCGTTTGTTCATGCAAAAAAGGGCCCACTGAATCTGATGAGGAAAAAACAGCCGGCCCCGATGCAGAACGGGTTACGAACTTTAATAACATTGTAGGGGTTGATCATTTTGGCCGAACATTTCAAAGTATTTCTTCCATGAAGGCAGATAAACAGGTTGGACTGTTTTTTTGGTTATGGATTGGTCAACCCCATGCAGGGAATATTTATGATGCATCGAAGATACTGGCAATGCCCAATGGATTAAAGTTGTTAACCGACTTTGAACACCAGGATGAATCGATCAGTCCAAATGGTCAGGCTCATTTCTGGGGAGAACCTATCTGGGGTTACTATAATTCTGAAGATGAATGGGTATTAAGAAAGCAGCTGGAGATGTTAACGATTGCCGGTATTGATTTTATTTATTTCGATGCCACCAATGCGTTTATCTATAAAAATGTTTTTATGAAACTGCTGGCCATTATAGATGAGTATCAAAAGAACGGTTTTAGCCCACCCAAAGCAGCTTTTTATACCCACTCAAGGTCCTTTCAGACCACGCGGGAGATCTACAGGGAACTGTATCAACCAGGTTTGTACCCTGATGCCTGGTATCGCGTCAACGGAAAGCCAATGATCATCGCCTATACCAACGCGGAGGATGATTTGAATGAAGCCCGATCCCGGGGCGACCAGGATTATACCCCAGGCGTTTTACCCGCTGATATTCTCGGCTTTTTCCATTTTTACCGGCCTCAGTGGCCCGGTGATCCGGTATATGCAGATGGGTTCCCCTGGATAGAATGGATACATCCGCAACCCATGCATAATAGTGTAATGAATGTAACAGTAGCCAGCCATCCTAATGTTCCTATGTCTTTTTCTTTAACCAGGCCAAATGAAATGACCAATTGGGGCAGGGGATGGGATCCATTTTTAAAGCAAAATAATGCAGCAAACGTAGACAAAGGTTCTTTCTTTCAAACGCAATGGGACTACGCCATTGCTGCTGAACCCAAAATGATTTCAATCGGAGGCTGGAACGAATGGATTGCATATAAACAGCCTTACTGGAATGAGTATGTGATGGTGGATGCGGTAAACAAAGAATATTCCAGGGATATCGAGCCCATGAAGGGGGGCTACCAGGATGCGTTTTATATGCAGATGATACAAAATATCAGAAATTATAAAGGCGTAAGTAATGAGGTCGCGGCGTCTGGAAAAACAACCATAGATATCACCGCGGGAGCAGATCAATGGAAGCGGATCCCTTATACTGCAGTTAATATTAGTAAAAACAGGCACGGGCGTAACGC
>JBQGCI010000007.1:0-4206 GCA_052038405.1 Acinetobacter pittii | reverse complement strand
AAATCAAAGTTGAAAACTGATTCCGGAATAACCCGGGAATTGATCGGGCCGCTGAAAGTTACATGACGGTTCTGAAAAGAAAATCCGGCACCTATGCCTGCTGGTATCCGGCAATTAGCCTATTTTTATGTAATGCTTGAGTTTATCCTTATAGTTTTGGTGATACTGGCCATGGCTGGTTTTTCGATGAATAAAAAGAAATAATGTATAGTTGTATACCTGGATCTCCAATCCTGAAACCGCTTACCATGTACTGGTCTTATTGCTTTTTTGTTTGCTTAGTTACGCACAGATGACGCCCTTTGAATCAGCTGTGTCTTCAAAATGGTAGATGAGGGAATTGTAAAGGCCGGGTTACCTATTTTGTTAACCAGCAAATGAATGCAGGATTCAGCCATTTTTTCAATCGGTTGCTCCAATGTGGTGAGCGGCGGATCGATTACATCAGAGCGGGAGTCATTGCTGAATCCAACCACACCGAGGTCCCGGCCAATCACCATGCCTCTTTTACGGGCTTCCAGTATTAATTGAATGGCGGCCGGATCGTTCACCGCAAAAACGGCATCAGGTTTTTCTTTTTGATCGAGTAACTGCCGGGCGCATTTTTGAGCCCCTTCATTGCTCAGGTCATGATAAAAAACCCACTCGGGGTTTAATTTTAAATGATGCCTGGTCAATGCTTCTTCATACCCCTTTAACCGGTTCTTGCTGATCTGCAGGTGCTGCGGGCCGGCTATATGTGCTATTTTACGGTAGCCATTTTTTATCAGGTGCTCGACACCGGCAAAAGCACCTTCCTGGTCGTCTACCAATACCTTGGGTAATCCGGGTTTGTTACGAACCCTGTTAAATAGTATCACCGGAATATCCGCCTGCGAAAAAGCATTCAGGTGATCAAGGGTTTTGGTTTCGCTTGTTATAGATAATAGCACCCCATCTACCTGGTAGGCAAAAAGCCGTTTGATAATATCCACTTCGTTGCTAAACCGCTCGTTGGAGTGGCAGATCACCACTTCGTAGCCTGCCAGGGATGCTGCGTTTTGTGCCGCAATAATAAATTGCGGGAAAAAGTTAGTGATTAACTCCGGAACAACGATACCAATAGAGTAGCTCTTCTTTTTTACCAGCGCCGATGCAAAATGATTGGGGACGTAGTTAAGCGCTTTCGCCAACATCAGTACTGCGTCACGTGTTTCTTTTTTGATGTCGCTACTGTTACGAAGCGCCCTGGAAACTGTGGATTTGGAAATTTTTAACTGCCGGGCGATATCTACAATGGTGGCATGATGTCTCAGTTGTGTACTATTTTCATTCCAGTTCGTTTCCTCTGGCTGAAGGGTAAAATAGTAATCGCAATGGCGACAAAAATAACGTTGCTTGCCTCTCGTTTTACCGGATTTGGCAATGCCGCTTACTTCGTTACATTTTACACATTTGATCATGGATGATAGTAGTCTCCCAAAATAAAGATAATGCCTGTAAAATGCAAGCACTATCGTTTATTTTTTCGGGTATGTCGCTATTATAATACATCATCAATTTTAACCACCCAGGCCATTCCTCCCTCGGGAAGGTTCGGATAGAGTGCCGGTGGCGTAATAGTCAATACCCCGTTTTTATAACCGGATTTTACCGATTGCGAATTTCCCAGAATTTTTATTTTCCGGGGAGCCCTGTTAACTTTTATAGTAACCGGTTGGCCGGATGTTTTGGTAAAAAAAAGATAAAGGTCTTTGTTTTTTTGAGTGGCATGAACGCCTTCATTGCCTGTGCTAAAGATATCTTGTGCTGCTGAAGTCGCGTAAATGGCTTCTCCATTGGTTTTCAGCCATCGACCCATATCTGCGAGCCTTTGCTGCATAATTACCGGAATAGTGCCGTCGGCTGCCGGTCCAATATCCAATAGCAAATTACCGCCACGCGCTACCTTTTGTATCAGCATATGAATAACAGCATCTGAGGTTTCGTAATCGGCCAGGTTTTCGTTGCGATTGTAACCAAATGAGCCGCCAATGCCCCTGCATTCTTCCCAGGGATGCGTGAATTTCGTTTGGGTCGCATCTTCATTATGTACGATATCATACTCTGTAGTATAAAAACCACCATGTTTGCTCCGGGTTTCTTTGCCCCAGCGATCATTAACCACCACCGTGTTTTTCACCGAACTTTCGTTATATAGCCATGATAAAAACGCTTCGCTCTTCCAGGTTTTGCTGGGATGTTCCCATTCGCCGTCGGGCCAGATAATATCTGGTTGATAACGAACTATCAGGTCCTTTAGCTGAGGGATCATGTGTTCATCAACATATTGATTGATATCTTTTTCATACAACGGGTTAAACCACTCGTATAAGGAGTAGTAGAATCCCATGTGCAAACCTTTATTTTTTACAGCTTTGGTTAGGTCTCCTGCCAGGTCCCGGTGTGGGCCTACATCAGTGGAATTCCAGTTCCAGGCCTCTGCGTTGGGCCATAACGCAAACCCGTCGTGATGCTTGGAGGTTAACACCACATATTTCGCACCTGAATTTTGAAAGATGTCGGCCCATTGCTCAGGATTAAATAATTCCGCTTTAAACTGCGAGGCAAAGTCCTGGTACTTGAAATTAGGTCCGTAAGTTTGGTTATGAAAAGTGCGGAAGGCCTGGCCCACTTTAGAACTATCTGTAACCATCCTGTTCCAATACCACTCAGCATACTTGGAGTAGGTTGCAAAGTCTTTGCCTACGGGAGCCCAGGCCGGAACAGAATAAATGCCCCAATGTATAAAAATGCCAAACTTGGCATCTTTAAACCACTGCGGAGTAGGGCGCTGATCCAATGAAGACCAGTTGGCTTCGTAGGTTTGTGCTTTTAAACCGGAGTGAACGATGCCGCTGACACAACCTAATATGACGAAAGCCCTGGCTATTGTTTTGCTATTCATTATAAGATGTTTCATATATAATATAGGTTGATAAAGTTGATAATGGATATTAGTATAAAAGAGCGCCTGTGTAAAGAGCCTCGTTTTGGTAAGGTGCCCAGTCTTTAATAGTATTATTTCTTGTTTTTAAGATCTCTTCCTTGTTCAGTTGTCCTTTAAGTAATCTTACTCTGGCAGTGTGTTTGCCGGGCTTTAACCCGGTGATAATGAAGAAGCTTAACCGATAGTAGGTGCAGAAAGCATCAAACCGGTTAACAATTTTTGGAGGGTTATCGTCGATGGTGATCTCTATCGCTGCCGTTCCGGGTCCCACGATATCTGCCATCCCAAATCTGGGGCCTTTGAATTTTGCAATAATAACAGCATTAGTATCCTTCGTTACATATACCCTGGGTAGAAGCGAATAGTATTCTTTCCCCTTGGCTACTGAGTCGGTGACAGCCCAATGGCCGATAAATTGTACATTTTTACTTAACGATAACATTCCGGCGTCGCTCCAGTTGTTGGTTTCTAAAGCTGCGGGAAGCTTATGTTTGGCTGCCTTACTCCCAATAACTAACTGGCCCAGGTTTTTTTGTAAAACACTGGTATAAATCCGATGACCGGTTTCTGGCAGCGGATGCACGCCATCGTTAGAGAATAAAGGCAATGTATTGGTATTCTCTTTGTTACCCATGATCTGCATCTTGCCTTTGCTGATCTCATCTACTACTGCGAGACCCATATGTATACCGGGTATTCCATAGTGATCTGCTACAGCCTCCATCGCTGATACTGAAGGCGGGAACAAGCCGTTTTGCAAGGTAGAAAGATTTTCGCTGGAGAAAGTATAAATAAAACAGATATCTGTGTTGGCATTTGCTTTCCATGTTTGGCGAACAATGCCTTCCATGGTTTCCCTTACCCGTTTCATCAACATTTTATTGTCGTTTACTGCAAACTCAATAAACAGCAGGTCAGGTTTATGACGGATCACATGTTCGTCTACACGACAGGCACCAAAATCAGAACCGGTGCCACTCACCGCTGCCATAATTTCGGTAATAGTATTGTACGGGTATTGTCCGCGCAGGGATTTTAATAATTGGTCACGGTATCCGTTGCCGGCTCTGGTAATGCTTCCACCCAGAAAAGCAATTTTTACTTCTTTTCCTTCTTTCAGCTTTTTATAGAAATTAGGCAAGCCATTTCTTACAGTCATTTCTTTTGCAGGCAGAAGAGAATCCGATTGTGCGAACGAAGACAAGCCGCTACCCGTAAATAAAAAATATATAATTGCT
>JBQGCI010000006.1:0-2058 GCA_052038405.1 Acinetobacter pittii | reverse complement strand
TTCTTAACTTGCATGAGATATTGCCAGACATCATCATTACTCCAGTCAGCAATAGGGGTGTAAACCCAAACGCGATCAAGATCTTTGTTTACCGATAATCCCGCAGCACGTCGTGTATTATCAGCGCGATTTTCATATATTTCCATCGTAGCCGAACGAGTTGAGCTTTCAGCTTTACGTGTTCCAAGGACAAGTATTGCTTCGCCATTATTCTGAACAACACTTTTGATGAAGTTGTTTGACGGGCTAATTTTTAGCCTATCAGTACACCATCTAAATTTGTAACGTGGTGCAGGATAGCCTCGGCCTATAAGGTTAACCCAGAAACGGTCATTAACTGCAGGGGTTAATCGGTGTGCTTCTAAAGGTATTCCTTGCTCCTTAACTGCGGCTTCCATTTGCTTCAATGACCGCGTTACCCACAAAGCAACAATAGGGTTCTCAACAAGAGTGTCGGTACTAATCACATGGACTTTTTTATGAGCTTTTTTCTCTGCTGCTAGTTCCTGAAGTGCCTGCCAAACAAGTTGTAAGATAGCGGTGGAGTCTTTGCCTCCGCTATAGCCGATCACCCAAGGGATGTCATCACTCAGGTAAAGTTCTTTAGTTTGCTGCACCAGCTTACCTACCGTCTCTCTAAATCCGTGAGAGTCAAAGGCTGAACGTGCTGGTTGATGGTCTTGTACTGTCATTTTCTACCTTTGGTTAATCGGATAGCCTTTGAAAGGCGTTGGGACATCTGGTGTAAAATCAAACCGATCATTTTACTATGTAAGGAGTGTTTTGTCTCTCACTAGCAATGTATGAGGTCCAGGGGGAGTTACTCAAGAGGGGCGCTTGAACATTATGTGCGCCAAGCCGATTACAACAAGATGTATCAATATTAAGATGGCTAGCTTAGCTGTACTTCATGGTGATTATCTTAAGGTTATGGCGCCCTACGTCAAGTACAAAACCGTAAAAAACACTGTCTACATGTACAGTATGCAATATGGTTACGAACAAACAGTAACTTGCCGTGTTCTGGCCAGTATGTCAGCATACTTGTGGGCTTAAACAAATTTTGCGAATGGGAATTCTATGAGCGTGTATCTGGATTGCAATGCAACTACACCAGTATCTTCTTCTGTTGCACAAGTAGTTACACATTTTATAAATGAAGAATTTGGTAACGCAGGTAGCCGTACACATGAGTTCGGACTGGTTGCAAAACAGGCAGTTGAAAAAGCTCGCAGCCAAGTTGCCTCATTAGCTAATGCGGATAAGTCCGAGGTGGTTTTTACTAGTGGTGCTACCGAGAGCAATAATATTGCTATTCTTGGCCTACAGGCAGAAGCACGAAAGTCTGGTAAAAAGCACATAATTACTACTCGTATAGAACATAAAGCTGTACTTGAGCCTATTGAATATCTTGCATCAAATGGTTTTGAAGTGACTTACCTTGATATCGGAGAGAGTGGAGTATTAGATCCTGTCACACTCGAAAATTCATTGAGAGAAGACACTATCCTCGTCTCGATAATGCATATAAATAATGAGACAGGGTCAATACAACCGATCAATGCTATATGTAATTTATTAGAAAATCACGATGCTTATTTTCATGTAGATGCCGCTCAAGGATACGGCAAGTATCCTGAGGATTTAGTTAATCCTCGTATAGATATGATTAGTATAAGTGGCCATAAGTTATACGCCCCAAAAGGCATCGGTGCACTTATAATAAGAAGAAGGGGTTTTTCAAAAATCCCACTTTTGCCTTTAATGTTTGGTGGTGGTCAGGAAAAAGGATTGCGTCCAGGTACTTTGCCTGTCGCGTTAATCGCCGGTTTAGGTCAGGCATGCTTAGATGCACAACAAAATTATTTAATTTGGCGTTCTAAATGCGAAAAAATTAAATGTTCTATGATAGAGCTTTTTGACTCTTTGGGGGGTGAGATTAATGGTTCTAATACCGCTAGCCATGTGTTAAATGTATCTATTCCTCATGTTAATTCTGAGGCGGCCATGGTTGCCTTGAAAGGACTGATCTCAATTTCAAATGGTTCAGCCTGTACA
>JBQGCI010000005.1:0-7871 GCA_052038405.1 Acinetobacter pittii | reverse complement strand
TGGTTCGAGCCCGAGTGGGACCACATTTTTAAACTCCAGTATATGCTGGAGTTTTTTTATGCTAAAATGAGCACCATGCCCGCCTGTTATATTTTGTACAGCCATATTAATAATTTTACTTGGCAGCCACGAGCGAAACGGCATCACATCGCTTTAATAAACATGTTCAGGGTTTACGATAACAAATACACGGCGAGGGCTAAAGGCCGGCAGATTTTTCTTGTTATTGAATGTGCAATAACAAAGCAGCGTTTGCCATTGAGGCATATATCGAACGAATGTAAAGCAGGAGTTATATTGACAATGTAAGATGTTATCCGAAGTGATAGAAAAGTTGTTAGATCATTACTCATAATCAGCGTACGATAGCTACCGGCACAGGTTTAAGTATGGGTGGGACCACTGTTAAACTCCATCATTGCTTGATTTCTTTATGATTAAACACCATTCAAGCCAGGTTGTTATATTTTTTGTGGCGCCCGTCTTATGGTACCTGCTTCAACTTTAATCGTAGTTTTGCTCCGGTGCATATCTGGAGGGGCAATGTAAACGAAGCAATATGAACACAATCTTTATTAAAAATATGGTTTGCAACCGTTGTATAATGGTGGTGCAAAGCGAACTGGAAAAGCTGGGCTTGAAAGTGGTTGACATCAAACTCGGAGAAGCAAGCGTTGAAAAAAAGCTCACGGCTGAAGAAAAGAGCAAACTGGAAAAAGCACTGTTTTCGTTGGGCTTTGAGGTGATTGATGACAAAAAGGCCCGCATTATTGAAAAGATCAAGAATGTGATTATTAACCTGGTTCATTACCAGGACAATAATATCAAAATCAATCTTTCAGAAGTATTGAGTAAGGAATTGCACCAGGACTACAGCTACCTTTCCCACCTGTTTTCGGAAGTAGAAGGCACTACTATCGAGAAATATTTTATTGCACATAAAATAGAGAAAGTAAAGGAATTGCTGGTCTACGACGAGCTGTCTTTAAGTGAAATAGCCTTCCGTCTCAATTATTCAAGCGTAGCCTATTTAAGCAACCAGTTTAAAAAAACCACAGGATTAACTCCCAGTTACTTTAAGCAAATCAGGGAAAAAAAGAGAAAACCCTTAGACGAGGTATAAATCTTACAAATCAAATACATAATTACACAATAGCAGCCACGGTGTCTATTGCGACCTTTATTGAATAAAGTAAAGCAAGAGATATGGCTGCAAATACCACTCAGGAACCCATTTACATCCCGCTGGAAGATGTTGAAAGCGAGCATGGTGCACTTATTGTAGAAAAAGGGTTAGCACGGGTAAAAGGCTTAGAAAGTCATAAGATAGAGCTCAACAACCGGAGAGCTGTTATTACTGTGAAGGATAACGAAGTGGTTGCTGATGCTGTTAGAACCATCAAAAGCCTCGGTTACGGAGTTCCCACCGTTAAGAGAACATTTCCTGTGCTAGGGATGACCTGTGCTTCCTGTGCAGGTAGCGCTGAAAGTATCGTAAAATACCAGGAGGGGGTAGTTAACGCCTCCGTAAACTTTGCTACCGGCAATCTTGCAGTTGAGTACCTGCCCAATATAACCGATGCTTCCCAATTGCAGAAAGCTGTTCAATCTGTTGGCTATGATTTATTGGTAGAGGACGAAGCCCGGCAAAAGGAAACCCTGGAATCCCTCCACGCCGAAAAATTCCGCAAGCTAAAAAACAAAACAACCTGGGCCGTATTGTTCTCGCTGCCGGTAGTAACAATCGGTATGTTTTTTATGAACATGCCGTTTGCTAATGAAATAATGTGGCTCTTTGCTACTCCCGTGGTACTGTGGCTGGGCAAAGATTTTTTTGTTAATGCATGGAAGCAGGCCAAGCACCGGTCGGCCAATATGGATACCCTGGTGGCATTGAGCACGGGTATTGCGTACCTGTTTAGCGTATTCAATGTCTTGTTTCCAGGCTTCTGGCACCACCGGGGTCTGCATGCGCATGTATATTTTGAAGCTGCAGCTGTGGTAATTGCCTTTATACTTTTAGGGAAACTGCTCGAAGAAAAAGCCAGGGGCAACACGTCTTCAGCTATTAAAAAATTAATGGGCCTGCAGCCCAAAACGGTACTGGTAGTACTGCCGGATGGAACAGAACAACCGGTAGCTATCGAGGAAGTGCAGGCTGGTGATATAATATGGGTTAAACCAGGGGAGAAAATTGCGGTAGATGGATTGGTAATATCAGGCAATTCCTATGTGGATGAAAGCATGCTGAGCGGCGAACCTGTTGCCGTATTAAAAAAAGAAAATGAAAAAGTATTTGCAGGAACCATTAACCAAAAAGGCAGTTTTAAGTTTAAGGCGGTAAACGTGGGCAAAGAAACTATGTTGGCCCATATTATTAAAATGGTGCAGGAAGCCCAGGGCAGCAAAGCACCCGTACAAAAGCTGGTAGATAAGATCGCCGGTATTTTTGTTCCGGTTGTAATAGGCATTGCTATCCTGACGTTTGTACTGTGGTTGATGCTGGGTGGCGAAAACGGGACCGTTCATGGGTTGCTGGCGGTTATTACGGTACTGGTTATAGCCTGCCCCTGTGCATTGGGACTGGCTACACCTACAGCTATTATGGTTGGCGTAGGAAAAGGTGCAGAAAAGGGAATTCTGATAAAAGATGCGGAAAGCCTGGAATTAGCCAAAAAAGTAAATGCTATCGTTTTGGATAAAACGGGTACGATAACGGAAGGCCGTCCCGTGGTTACCAATATCCAATGGAATAATGATGATGACGCCACCCGGCATATTCTGTTAAGCCTTGAAAAGCAGTCGGAGCATCCGTTGGCAGCAGCAGTAGTAAAGCAGCTGGAAGGTGTTGGTAGTGTATTGCTATCGTCGTTCGAAAGTATTACCGGTAAAGGGATAAAAGCTGTTTATAATAACGAAACCTATATGGCAGGCAATAAGAAGCTATTGGCCGAAAACAATATCACCGTTGGTAATAAGCTTTTGAAATATGCAGAGGAATGGGGTAAGCAATCTAAAACCATTATCTGGTTTGCCAATAGTAAACAGTCGTTGGCGGTTATCGCCATAGCCGATACAATCAAAGAAACATCGGTGGAAGCGGTTCGCCAACTGCAGGATATGGGTATCGAGCTATACATGCTTACTGGTGATAACGAGGCCACCGCAAAAGCCATTGCACAACAAACGGGCATCCGGCATTACAAAGCAGAGGTATTACCACAACATAAGGCCGACTTTATAAAAGAATTGCAACAGCAGGGTAAGGTGGTAGCAATGGTGGGAGATGGGATCAATGACAGCACGGCACTGGCTACGGCAGATGTAAGCATCGCCATGGGTAAGGGCAGCGATATTGCAATGGACGTCGCTAAAATGACGATCATTTCATCCGATCTCACCAAAATTCCGCAGGCCATTCGCTTATCCCAACAAACGGTAAGCACTATCAAACAAAACCTGTTCTGGGCGTTTATCTATAATTTAATAGGTATACCGGTAGCGGCAGGTATTCTTTATCCTGTAAACGGCTTCCTCTTGAATCCTATGATCGCCGGTGCGGCAATGGCACTAAGCAGTGTAAGTGTAGTGGGTAACAGCCTCCGTTTGAAATGGAAAAAGTAATCAGACCGGGACGGGGCATTCCCCCATCTTATAAAACAAACAGGAAGTGATCATTAAAAACGGGACCTGCTTTGTAATATTAAAATAGTAATAAAATGAAAGACATAACCATTGCGATTCCCGACATGCAAAAACCTGCAGGCAGGACAAATAGCTATTTCCCGGTCTTCTGACAACGATATGGAAAGAATAGCAGCCGCTATTGAAAAAGCAGTTTGGAACGTTCCCTTAAACATAAATTATAATAAACTAAAAAATCAATAAAATGGAAAATAAAGCGTTTCGGTTTAAAACAAATATCAATTGCGGAGCTTGTGTGGCATCGGTAACGCCCCACCTCAACAACGTGGCAGGCATCCGCGAATGGGATGTGGATATCAATACTAAGGATAAAGTACTTACAGTTAAAGGAGAAGAAATTACCCGGGATCAGGTATTGGATCTGATTAAAAAGGCAGGATTTAAAGCTGAGCCGCTGGCTGCGGGAGTAAATATTCAATAATAAAAATATAAAATGATGAAGAAGTTATTTTTTGCAACAGTAGTGATGTTACTGAGTTTTGCAGCATTTGCCCAAAACACAAGCGCATTGTTAAATGATTACATCAGGGTAAAAGACGCCCTGGTAAATGGTGATGGTAAAGCCGCTACACAGGCCATAAATACATTACACCAGTCCTTAAAAAATGAAGTAAGCTTTGCGCAAAAAGATGCCCTGTTGAACGCAACGGATAAATTAAGCAAGGCGGGCACCATTGAAAAGCAGAGGGCGGCATTTAATGATGTTTCCACAACGATGTGGCAATTAGTGAAAAAATCAGGCAAAGCAGGTCATGCAGTGCACTACCAATACTGCCCGATGAAGAAAGCGTATTGGTTGAGCAAAGAAAAAGACATTCAAAACCCTTATTATGGTGCCGCTATGCTTAATTGCGGTAAAGTAGTTGAATCAAAAGAATAGTATCAACAAAGAACTGGTCCGTTTCTCAGATTACATCACAAAGATCATAAAGTATGTTTTCAAAAAAGTTGTTACTGTTAGTGTTGCTGGTAATGGGTATTGCTCAAATAGCCGGCGCTCAAAAAGTAGTTCGCTACGATTTGTATGTAAAAGACAGCACGGTTAGCTATGCCGGAAAAGAAAAAAGAGCCATAGCAGTGAACGGGCAGATACCGATGCCCACGCTGGAGTTTACAGAAGGGGATACAGCCGAGATTGTGGTGCATAACCAGCTAAAAGAAAACACTTCCCTTCACTGGCATGGCCTCTTTCTACCTAATAAAGAAGACGGTGTGCCTTTTTTAACCCAGATGCCGGTGCCCCCCGGCACTACTTATACCTACCGCTTTCCTATTATACAGCATGGTACGCATTGGTACCACTCTCATTCTGGTTTACAGGAGCAGATAGGTATGTATGGCAGCTTTATCATGCACAAAAAATCCGGAGATAAAACTTTTAGAAAGGGTATCGATGATCTGCCCGCAGTACCGGTTATGATCAGCGAGTGGACCAACCTGAAGCCTGAAAATGTGCACCGTATGTTACATAATGCCAGCGATTGGTTTGCTATTAAAAAGGGCGCAACGCAAAGCTATGTTGAAGCAATACAAAGCGGCCACTTTAAAACCAAGCTTACCAATGAGTGGAAGCGTATGTTGGCAATGGATGTAAGCGATGTGTATTATAACAAAGTGCTGTTAAACGGGGTCAATATCACAGCACTTAAAAGTGTTGAGGGTAGGCCGCTCAAAGCGGGAGACAAAGTCCGATTACGTATTTCGAATGGGGGAGCCTCCTCCTACTTCTGGTTGCGTTATGCCGGCGGGAAAATGACCGTAGTGGCCAGCGATGGTAATGATGTGGAACCAGTGGAGGTAGACCGGTTGATTATTGCTGTATCCGAAACTTATGACGTTGTGGTTACTGTTCCCGAAAACGGAAAAGCCTATGAGTTTATGGCTACCACAGAAGACCGTACGCAGTCCGCCAGTTATTTTATTGGCGACGGTGTCAGGCAAATGGCGGGAGCCATGCCGCGCCTTAAGTACTTTGAGGGAATGAAGATGATGAACGATATGATGAAGATGACTGGCGACCTGGACGACATGGGCATGAATATGAGCCTCAACCAGATGGATATGAACCTGGTAATGTATCCCGAAATAACGGGAGGCGAAAATAAAAAAGATAAAGAGGCGGTGCATGATGATATGAATCATACGCAGCAGGATACGGGATTCGCGGGACATCATCATATGCATGGAGAAAGAAATCCCAACCGGTATAATGCCAATGCCCAAGGCAAAATAGTAACACTCAACTATTCCATGCTCAAATCGCCTTATAGTACGGAGCTTCCTGCCGATGCACCGGTTAAAGAGCTCAGGTTTACCCTTTCGGGCAACATGAGCCGCTATGTATGGAGCATAGATAATAAGATACTGTCGGAGACCGACAAGATACCGGTAAAAAAAGGGGAGGTGCTGCGCATCACCATTTACAATAATTCTATGATGCGGCACCCCATGCATTTACATGGCTTCGACTTCAGGGTGATCAACGGGAAGGGTGAGAAGTCGCCCTTAAAAAATGTATTGGATATTATGCCGATGGAAACAGACACTATCGAGTTTCTCGCCAACAAGGAGGGTGACTGGTTTTTCCATTGTCATATATTATATCATATGATGGCAGGCATGAACCGCGTTTTTGCTATAGATCATTACCAGAATCCATATCTCCCCGATAAAGTAAAAGCCTATAAAATGTTGCAACGCGACAGTAATAGGCCTCATTTTATGATACAGAACGATTTTGCTACTAATGGCAACGATGGGGAGCTGATGTTGATGAATGCCCGCTGGAGCCTGGGATCAGAATGGCGTTTAGGATATAATAGTATGCATGGTTACGAAGTCGAAACCCACCTGGGGCGCTACATAGGGAAAATGCAATGGCTGATGCCGTTTATAGGCTTTGACTGGCGTTACCGTAAAATGGGCAAAGATGAACATGAGAAGAACATATTTGGCCAGATGAATAAAAAAGATAACCGGGCGGCTCTGAGCCTGGGTATAATGTATACCCTGCCTATGCTGGTGAATGTACAGGCAGAAATATATCATGATGGTATATTCCGGTTGTCGTTAATGCGCGAGGACATTCCGGTTTCAAAAAGATTAAGGGCGGGGTTTATGGTAAATTCTGACCTGGAGTATATGGCTGATCTGCGATATATTATTACCAGAAACATTGGTGTTCGCACCCACTATGATAGTGACATGGGTTTTGGGGCCGGTGTTTCGATCAATTATTAACCACAACATACCAACCAATCTTTAAGGCCGGGTACCCCTAGGGACCCTGCTTTTCCCTCTTGTGTTAGTTGTGCCTTCGTGTGCCAAAATATTTATGATCTTTTCTAATTTTGTATTTTTATAGAATCCGTAGAATAGGATGAGCGTTTAATCAATAATCTTATGAAAGTTAGCGATACATACGATCTTTCCAACGTAGACCCGGACGATATTTCAGAAATATTGCGGAAGGTGGAAAAGTCGTTCGACATTCGATTTGGATGTAGGGAACTGGAAAACGTTGAAAATTTCGGAGCGCTTTGTGATATTATTGAGAACAAAGTAAATGGTATCCATGCAGATAATTGTTCTTCACAGCAGGCATACTATAGAATTCGCGAAGCAATTGCTTTGGTACAGGGAATCGATAAAGCATTTGTAACGCTTGAAAGTAAAATAGAAGACCTTTTCCCGCGCCATGATCGAAACAAAAAAATTAGAGCGCTACAACAGCAACTGGGTATATCGGTTGACATACTCGGTATGCGAGCCTGGTTCACGTGGCTAATATTGGGAGGAGGCATCTGCTCTCTTTTATTATTCTTCTTTCAATGGCAGATGGCCATCATAGGATTCCTCCTTCTTGCAATGGCAGGATGGTTGGCTGGTAAATTCTTCTCCAAGGAGTTGAAATTAGATACCGTAAGACAATTGACGGAAAAGTTATCAAGGGAACATTATGTGGCCCTGAGGCGTAACCCTGCCTCTATTAACCGGAATGAGATTGCCGGAAAAGTGAAAGAACTCTTCAAAGCAGATTTATCTTTTGAAGATTACCAGCTGACAAAAGACGCCAGTTTTGTTTAAATGTCTATTTAGCAAATCGCTTCGATCCTGCTACACAAGCGATTACTCCGATAGTAACCAGCAACATGCCCCAGCTTACA
>JBQGCI010000004.1:0-2391 GCA_052038405.1 Acinetobacter pittii | reverse complement strand
TTTTTTTACATTGCTCACGGGCCGGCTGCTAAAATCCATTTTATTCCAAAACCTGCCATCAACACTTGGAGATAGCAGATAATCTCCGTCTGCTTTACGGTGTTCTTCAGGCAAGGGCTGGTAATAGGGTATTTCGAGCTTCTTACTCAGCACATAGCTGTTGCCCTCTTTTTGAAGCCCATCGCTGTAAAAATATCCCATCCCGAAAAAGCCAGCCGACAACCGCATGTATTTAAGAATAGCATTGCCTTTTCTATAGGAAAAAAAATCGGGAGAATTGGATCGGCCTGAAGCAATGATCAACGGCCAGTCAACCCCACCAAACAGCGTGACGGAAGTATCATGATCTTTTATTCTTAATAAATGGGAAGTAGGGAACCATTTTTCGTAACGATCCGGTAATGCTGCCGCAGCGGGAAGTTTCTGTTGTAAAACAGGATCTTCCAGGAAATTGAATAGCGCCCGATCCAGGATATCTTTTTCGAAAGAGCCTGTATTTTCAAGCAACTGGGCAATAGCCGAAAAATGTTTATCCTGGTCAAGATTAGCCATATAACGATAAGACAAATAAAGTAAGGTAGCCGGTTTTGCGGCAAACTCATACTGATCCTGCCTTCTGGAGTCGTTACGAACCAGATCACCGTTGGACTCGATATAATAAGCATACATCGACAAATTCTTCCGTACCGCTTTGTATAAATAGGGCTTGCCCGTTAACCGCGCAATGGTAATCAGCGCTGCATTCTCCACACCCGAGTAAATACCGCTTCGCTCGGGGTAGTGACCATCTGCATCTATAAATACGCCCTCACCCAGCCAATCATTGATGCGGTCGAGGTATTTTTTGTCCGGATATAAATGATTGATCTGCGCCAGGGCAGCAGCAACCACCCACCGGTGGTTGGGCGTGTGAATCCCTCCCCTAACCAGCCCCTCTCCAGCTTTCAGTAATATCTGTTTCAATTCCCGTTGCACCTGTAACAAATCATTACTATGATCATTTCGCATAATAGAATCGGCAGGTCCTAATATCTCCATCAGGAAAGCAGTGTCAGGCGGAGACTCCAGGTTACCTACATTAACGGTTCCGTCTGCCGACTGTGCTCCGGCAAGGAATTGCACCAGGATGTTCAGTTTCTCCACTACGGACTTTTGATGATAATACACCGAATCCTTAGCGCAATAAGCTGCTGCTAATGTAGCAATATTGTAAGCGATCATCCGGCCAAACTGAAGTTTACCTCTTTCAACTGACTTCATTAACAGCGCTACCTGGTCGTCATTCGCCCGGACCAACCTGCTCATCAGCGCTTTATCAACGAATGGCATTTCCCTGTTACCTGCTGCTTTTGTTACTAACGGGCTCAGTGCAGCCATAGCACTTACTTTTAGAAAATCACTTCTCTTCATGAGTTAATTTTAGGAACAACGATACTACCAGAAAACCGTATATAAGGCTATCAATATACCACCAATAAGGATAGAACCGATTACAAACTCCGTAGACACCCTGAACCATTTTTTATCCACTTCTATATTATTATTGTTTTGTTTGGCAGGTCGTACTAAACTGATTGTTACCATTAATACCGATATTATAAAGAAGGTAATGGTCATCCGGTCCAGGAACGGGTAATCAGGAAAACTTCCTTTAGTCCATACGGGCAGGAACTTCAAAATAGCGGATATGGGAATGGTAAGCAACGCTCCGGTCAGTGCCGCGGCTGCCGTTGTGCGTTTCCAGAACATGCCTAACAAAAAGATCGCCAACACGCCAGGCGAAAAAAAACCCACATATTCCTGGATAAACTGGTAGGCCTGGTCCAGTGATTTTAAAGCAGGCGTTACCAAAGCTGCCATCAACATGGAAGCAATAACTGCATAACGGCCTACGCGTACTACCTTCTTATCAGAAGCGTTCTTATCAAAATATTTCCTGTAAATATCTAATGAAAAAATAGTGGATATACTATTCGCTTTGCCGGCAAGCGATGCCACTATAGCTGCGGTGAGCGCTGCAAAAGCTACTCCTTTTAAACCCGCCGGTAAAAGATTCATAAGTGTGGGGTATGCATGATCGGGTTTAATCACTCCGGTTGCAGCATCCTTCATCTCCTGCTGAAACATTCCATTTTGATGCATCACATACATCGTTATACCAGGCAGCACGGCAATAACCGGCACCAGAAGCTTGAGGAACGCTGCAAAAAGAATTCCGTTGCGGGCGGTTTTAAGATCGGCCCCCAACGCCCGTTGAACGATGTACTGATTACAGCCCCAGTAGGCCAGATTATTAATGAGCATACCGCCAATTAATACTGATATCCCGGGCAGCTCTTTGTAATGCGGACTACTTGTATCGAATATCATATGAAAATGACCAGGGGCTTC
>JBQGCI010000003.1:0-8067 GCA_052038405.1 Acinetobacter pittii | reverse complement strand
ACCTGTCCCAGCAAAACTTACCACGGGCGTTCACGATGCCTTTGCCGGTAACCGCCACGTTAGCGGCGTCAATGATGTTAATAAGCGCAGCCGGCCATTTCATTTCAATGCCTGCTATACGTGTGTCAATTTCTGGATAGTCGCCGAGATTCTGTGAACCCAGCAATAACACTCCCGCGTCAATTCTCAGGTGTACATTGGATTTCAGGAAGATGGAGCCCGTTACATAAGTACCGGGCTTAAACGCCACGATACCACCGCCTGCTTTGGCGCAGGCGTCGATAGCTTTTTGTATGGCTTGGGTATTGATGGTAATGGTATCCGACTTTGCGCCGAATTGATTGACGAAGTACATTTTTTTACCTGCCGGAAACTTTTTAGCGCCTACTTCTTTGGCCCAGGGCAGATCGGGCAATTGAGCCTGGCTATAAAAACTGACTATCAGCAGGGCTAAAAGCATCTTGCAAATTCTGATCATGCTTATTTTTTAGATGATTTAATTTCAACTGCATAGATATTTTCCCTGCCTTCAAAGTTGGCCCGGAAGATGATCCATTGCTGATCGGGTGAAAAATGTACATTAGGCTCTAAACGATACTGGTGGTGCTTCATGTTCACCAGTTTTTCTGCCCTGAAGCGATTACCCTCCTGCCGGAAATAGTAGATCCATTGCCCGTCAGGAGCTTTTGCTACCGAACCAGGATCTCCGCCATCACCCGCAAATACTTTGTTGTTCGCGGAGCTTGTGTAATGCACCGACCACTCATTTCTTTGCAATTCATATTTTGTTGTTTTACCTGTAGCCAGTTCTACGCCAGCTACAAAAAAAGTTGCTCCGCGCGGCTGCTGAAGATCAAACCATATATAACCTCCATCCTTGCTGAACCATTCATGCCCCGCTATCTCCATCGGCATGGTTCGCTTATGAATGAGCTTTATGTCTTTGCTGTTTATATCAATCGTCCAGATCCTGTCTACTTTATGCCAGGGGCCTTCATGGCAGAACATTAATAGCTTAGGATCGGTAGGTGAGAACTGTATATGATTCAGCCAGGCACTGTCGGTGTATAGCTTGTCGAGTTTCCCTGTATTGATCTCAATTGTGAATAAGGTTCTGGGTAGTTTGGCTTCATAGATCAAATTAAAATAGCTACTCTTACCCGGATTTTGTTTAAGAATTCCTTTTTCCGTATCACTTGATTTGGCCCCGGCTAATAAAGTGCCATCTGCATTGATGGTCGTGATGCCTGCTTTAAAATCATCAGGAAATATATATACCAGTCTCGTTTTCTTTGTTGAAAGATTAACGGCGAAAACGCTGTCCTTAACCTGGTAAAACGACTCATTACGTTGTGCGGAAACAATTTCCCCGGTAATAGGCGCCGAATGATTGGTTAATCGCTCCGACTGCAATGTTTTTAGATCCAATAAATACAGCTGACGATCCCTCGCATTACTATTATAAGTTTCCTGTTTAGCTGCGGCGTTCACCGTTTTCTGGGTACTGTAATATACCATTTTATTTCCGGCAAAGGGATTGTTGTGGAAATAAAAACTGAGGTTGCTCCGGTCGTTATTGGTTAAACGGATTATTTTATGATGCGTGTCGGCATCAATCCATTCATTGGGCATGCCGGGTCCGGTTGATAATACCGGCTGTGCGTTTATACCAGAAACAATTGCAATCAATAATGCGATGCAAAATATTTTTTTCATCATGGCAGGATGTGTTAAGAAAAGAAGAGAGTGGTAAAGTAGACAGATTGTACTACGCAACTGTCCTGCTTCATCCTGTTAAGGCATTTTTTGGAGTCCTTCAAATTTTACTTTCCATTTGCCGTCTTTAGGAATCCCGGGTAATGTGCCTTTTGCCTGGTCGTAACCTGCACACATCATAGCAATGGCCGTTAACAGACCTCCGTTGCCCGGTAGGTAAATGGTCAATCTTCCCTCCTGGTAGTTATGGCCATTGGGCAGGTAGGTATTGGTCTGGATATCCATAAGCAAAGCCTGTATGGCTTTCTCGGGATCGCCCAACCTGGTGGCGGTCATAGCGGTCATGGGGAAGTCCCAGCCCCAGGTTTCCTGCCAGCTCCAGTTGGTCCAGATCCAGTCAAAAGTATTTTGCATGACAGCTGTGTTCAGCATAGGCGTTTGAGGCATCATGCCCAGGGCGCCAAAAACAGAAGGGTGATCAGTTTTGTATTCAGGGTTGGTATAAGAATCTGTACCACTTTCAGTAAATAAATACTTGTTGTCTTGTACAGGCAGTGGTGACAGCTTTTTTACCACATCATCCCATTTCGGGTTCCGGGGCAATCCCAGGCGTTCACGCCACTGTTGTGCAATATTTAGTGCCCAATGCCAGTATACCAACTCATAGGTGGGGTTAAAGGTTTCCTCCGCTTTAAAACGTTCCTGTGCCGGTATCAATCCTTTACCCAATATATATATATGTTTAACCGAATCAAAGCGGGCAAATGAGGCCATGAAATCGGCAGTGCCAAATACCAGGTCTTTGTATTTATTCAATACGGATTGATTTTTTTGAGCCCGGTATAACAGCTCAGTAAAATAAATAAAATGAGGCTGCTGCCAGATCAGGAATGATCCAATGGATGAAGGAACTTCTCTTCCTTTATTGTCGGTCATCTTTTGCCAGCGAATACCTTCGTAACCTTGCCTTTTCGCAATGCCTTTGGCAATATCCTGCACTTTAAAATACCAGTCTACACTTTTTTGCATCAGCGCCGGGCGTCCCCACAATGCAAAATGCACCCCATGCCACCAATGCATTTCCAGGTGGGGCTTGCCATACCAGCTGTTGTAAGTAAGACCGGTTTCCTGTGGCGGGTAATCGTCGGCACATTGAATCCGGGTTAAATATTGAGAAAGTATAATCCGGCGTTCTAACTCAAAAGCCCGCTTATCAATACTGCCCGAAAAATCAATGGCGCCGCCGCTTTTCCAGAACTGTTGCCAGCCCTGAATACTGCTTTGCTGTGTTGCGGGGAAAGAGGGTAGCGTGGACTGAACCTGGGGACTAAATGAACAACTATACTCAAAGCTACTGCTTCCACTCGGCGTAATGGTGAAGTAATGTGCTTGCTTTTCTTTAAAATTCGCCTTGCCCGTCCACTGAGACTGTACGTAGTAGGTAGTCGTATCTAACACATGTTTGATCAATGCTGTATTAGCCGTACTACGGGTCACGGAAGACTGATGCCGTTCACTGTTTTCCCAATGATTGCCTCTGTCGCCCCAGTCGCCGCTGGGGTAGGGCAGTCTTACTCTTACGGCAATACGGCCTTTTTGCAGCAAGGGAGAATTTACTTTTACGGCAATAACGTCTTTGCTATGGTGCCCGTAAGTAATAACCTGAACGGGCGTGCCTTCTATTGAGAATGAGCTGGTGATACTGCCATTCCACATATTCAACGACTGCTGTATGTTTTTAATGTCGGCCAGTGTGGCTGACGAACCGTCTTTTTTGGTAATATCGAAACCTATATTGGCCAGGTGGAGCCTGTGCTCATTGATACGGAAATAGTCAGCCGTTTTTTTGCTGATCTCAGGTCCCTGGTTGTTCTGTACCGCATAAGTTACGTCACGCCCATTTAAATGATATGTTTTTAAAGCGTCCTCATGTTTGTAATGATGCGTATTGGGAAAAGCATGCCATCCCCATGCGCTCTGCGTACCAAGCGGTACGCCGTTGGCATACTCGTCAGGGAAGGATTGAAGGCCGGTTATATCCACTGTAAAAGCAAAGGAGCCATTGCCCACCGAAAGGGAGGCTAAGGTATCGGCTTTATTAAGGCGAACGGTATGACGCTCCACCAGTTGCCGGCGGTTGATGCCGGTTGTTATCTGCGCCTGTACAGTTACACTGAATAATGTAATTGCTAAAAGAAGGGTGCCGCGAAACTTCATAATAATTTCTGTTTTGAACGAATAGTTGACTCGTCTAAATGTTTTGAATGTTTACCTTTTCTTAAAGCAGTTAGTTTTGGTTGTTGGTTATTCAGCTTTTTTCAGCTGGTGTAGTATATTTTTTATTGCCATTTAAAAGGCAGGTACCAGTTCTCTTTATTTAAAAGTTTGGCTCTTACCGTTGCCGCTGCAGGATCGTTTTGCTTTCTTAATTTTTCATAAACCTTGTCGGCAAGAAATGCCGGGTCATTTCTACGTAAAGCTATTCTTAATAAGTCAGACCAGCGGCGTCCTTCAAATGCCAGTTCCAGGCCTGCTTCATCAATGATCATGTTTTCGATGGCGATAGTGCTATCTGCTGTGACAGGAACTGTGTACAGGTTGGCACGGCCTCTTAAACCACTGTTTAAGTACCAGTCGGCAGCTATCTGAGGATTATCACTCTTACGGGCGTCAAACAGATAAGGCGCGCCTTCATCTGTGATCCTGTTGCCTAAGGTAGGTTGAATACCCTGGTTTACCAAAGCGTTGGCAATGGCGCGATGCCCATCCCTGTTGGCAGCCTCTGCAAATGCCAGGTGTAAAGCCGCAGCCCGGTATAAGAACCACTTTTCTGTATTTGAATTGTATCCATATTTGGTTACCTGAGGTTCGTTGCCAACCATGGTATAACTGAATTTCGGGCCACGTGCATCATAAGGGAAATTGTTCTTTTGAACCTGTGCATTCCAACTGTCAAGCGATTGTTGCGAAGGTTTGAGCAGGAAGTTGGTAGTGAATAGTTTTGTAAAAGGGTTATTGGGCTGGAAAAGCGTATTGTAGGGCAGGTACCATACCCACTCATACCCGAAGAGGCGGTCTTCTGCACGGGCAAATATAGAGCGCCAGCCCTGGCTGTTGCTGTTGATCAGCGAGTACTCATCCATTTCGTTGTACCGCAGATAACCTACCGCCAAATCGTTATTATCACCTTTTGAAGCGCCTGTTATACGATAGGTAAAGAAGTCGCCTGTTCCTCCGGTTTCCATTACCTGTTTAAGTATAGTAGCTGCTTTATGGTAGTCGCCGCCTTTCCCTCTCCACAGATACAATTCGCCCTGCATCACTTTTTTGTTAATAAAGAACTTGGCGGTACTATAACCGTCTACAGTTGTTACCAGGTCGGTTCCTGCTGCATAGGGATCCATATAGGCTAATGACTCCTGCACGCCGATCAACGAATCCAATAAAGCATTGAAAGAAATGGGTTTCGCGGCATCTGTTTGCAGTAAAGCCTCTAGAGCGCTGGCAGAAGGAATATGGCTTGAAATGTAGGGTACGTTACCGAAATGAATGCCCAGTTGCAGGTATACCCAGGCTCTTAAAGACGCAACATCGGCATAGCGCATATTATATTGAGTTTGGTTCAGGGTTTTGCGGTTCAGCATTTGCCTGAAGTTGTATAACAGGTCGTTACAATTCAATATAACGTCGTAATAGGGTTTTGGATTGGCGTAAGGGTTGCCCGCCTTTACATCATGCTTATTTAGCTGAATCAAGTTTTCGTTGGCGTTCGCAGTGGTTGTCAGTAAATCAGCCCTTAGCTCATTTAATACCACATAACTTTCTGCCAGCGTCAGAAAACGTCCGTATAAGCCAATGATTGCGGCATCCGCATCGTAAACGTTGCGATACATGTTCTTTTCTTCCAGCACACCCGGCGCATCCACATCTATCAACTTTTTGCATGAGGCCAGCAGGGTCATGCAAAGAGCAAAAGCAGTTAATAATTGTATAGAGCTATATCTGTTCATCATTGTTTTTTTATCTTTTCAACAATTATAATATCCTTTACAAGCCGAATCTTACACCCAGTTGTACATATTTGTATTGAGGCTCCAAAAAGGTATCTATACCTTGTCCATAAATGCCGGATGCAGCGCTGAACTCCGGATCGTAACCCAGGTATTGGGTAAAGGTGATCAGGTTATTACCCGTTGCATAAATATGTATGTATTTTAAGGCAGTAGGCTTGATAGGAACTTTGTAAGAAAGAGAAACCGTTTTAAGTCTCAGGTAGGAGGCATCTTCTATCCACCTGTCAGAGAACCTGCTATTGCCCATCGGGTCACCCCAGGTTGCTTTAGGAATGTCGGTTAGCTGGCCATCCGTTCTCCAGCGGCGCATTACAGCCTCCGTTTGATTGGCATAGCCGCTCTGCGATTCCAGTTGCCTGCGTGCGTAGTTATAGGTATCACCGCCTACACTAAAAGTGGCCAGTGCATCAAGTGTCCAGTTGCCATAAGTGAGTTTGGTGTTAATGCCACCGAAGAAATCAGGATTAGGATTACCAATTACCTGCATGTCGTTTTCATCGATGATTTTGTCCCCGTTATCGCTGAAGATCACGTCACCACCACGGAAAGGAGTTGATGATCCGTCGGCATTCCGGGTACTTAAGCCACTGGCTGCCGCCGCAGCATCAGACACAAACACTCCATTGGTTTGGTAGCCATAAAATACATTAGGAGCGTTACCTGCACCCGTGATGGTATTACCGCCGGCATAGCCGGTAATAAAGCTGCCGGCAGGCAATTCCGTTACACTGGTTTTATATGCGGCAATGTTGAAGCCGAGTTGCCATTTTAATTTATTTTGATTGATCAACAAGGCCGTGACGGCAGTTTCCCAGCCATTGGTTTTCATGGCGCCGCTGTTCTTTATAATGTATTCCTGACCGGTGATAGCAGGCCCTGGCTCGTACACGATCATGTTGCTGGTCTTATTGCTATATACGTCAGCCGTTATTTGTAAGCGCTCATTAAATAAAGCCAGGTCAAGTCCCAGGTTTAATTTAGATACCTGTTCCCACTGTAATCTTTCGTCTGCAATACCACCACGTACCAGGCCTGCTACACCCAAAAGGTTCTGCGATACATAATAGCTGCGAGCTGTATAGTTGCCAATATCATCATTACCGGTTATGCCATATGATACTCTCAATTTCGCAAGGTTGATGGCCGGAACCGCTGCCGTAAAGTTCTCCGAAGAAATAAGCCAGGCGGCGCCTACTGATGGAAATACCCCGAACCTGCGTCCGCCGATCTCAATGCCTGCATCTTCAATTTTATGACCAAATCGGGATGATGCATCTAAAGCATTGGCAACGGTAATAAAATATTTATCGGCCATATTGTAGTCGGCATTAATATACATATTCAGCCAGGTAGCCGATCCGAGATTACCACCTATTTGGCGCAGCGTATTCAATCCGTAACCCACGCCGGTAAGCTGGTCAGTTGCAGCGTTAAAGCCTAAACCGTAGTCCTGCTCACCATTTGTTTTGTTGTACCGTACGCCAGCCTTAACATTAAGCTGGTTCCGTTTATTTAAAGCTTTATAGTAACTGATCCTGGTATCATTAAAGGTATTGAATGCTTTGATTACCTGCGCCCCTGACCGGTTGCGGGCCAATGTTCCGTTAAATAAAGTATCCGGAGCAATGCCTCTTTCGGGAATAAAAAAGTTTTCCCTGTTTTTTTGACTGGTTATAGCAATGGTAGTTCCCAGTGTGAGGCTGTTGGACAACTGGTAGTTAAAAGTAACGCCACCCACAAAGCGGTAGCTGGTATTATTGCCGGTCATATTTTGAATGATCGCAGCGGGATTGCTAAACCCCAGGGTATCCCGGCCCGCTAATAGTGGAGACTCCAGACCATTATCCGCGATTACATGAATAGGCAAAAACGGTGCTTTAACGAGAGAAGTGTAAATAGGATTGGTAGTAGGATTAATGCCCTGGTTCTTTAAATCCGAGCTACTTCTGAAATACCCGATATTGGCAGATGCTGTTAATCTTTTGCTCAGGTTCAGATCGGCATTAAACCTCATATTATCGCGGTTCAGGCCGGTTGCTTCCAAAGGAGATTTACTGTTTAAGTACCCAATAGACAGGCCATATTTGGCAATATTATCGCCACCGGTAATTTTTAAATAGGCATTTTGCGTGTATCGCTGACTAAAGACCTGGTTCTGCCAATCGGTATTGGAATGGTACCTGTAATACTCGGGATTATTAACGTTATCGTTCATGTAGGGAAGCTGCTGGATTTCTGAAGCGGACAAACCTTTAGATTGCAACATCTCTGATAAATA
>JBQGCI010000002.1:0-4377 GCA_052038405.1 Acinetobacter pittii | reverse complement strand
AACCGGTTTTAAAGATGTAGTAGTTAATATAGCAAACTTAATCGACAGTTTACCAGAAAAGCCCATTATTATTGGTCACTCACTAGCCGGCCTGGTGGTGCAAAAATTAGTGGAAATGAATAAAGCAACAGCTGGTATCAGCATAGATGGCGCACCTCCCAAAAATGTTTTGGCACCATGGCCTACTGTAAAAGCCGTATGGCCCGTTGTAAATCTGTTTAAAGGAAACAGCGCTTTTATGGGCAGCAGGGAATGGTACCATCGTCACTTTTTTTAATAATTATACTGAAGCCGAAAGTGATCGATTATACGCGGACATAGCCGTTCCTGAAAGCCGGAAAATAGCCCGGGACACTTTGTTAAGTTCATTTGCTAAAGTAGATTTTTCAAAACCCCATGCTCCTTTGTTGTTTATCGGCGGTGGTAAAGACACCATTTTCGCTTCTTCGTTCACCCAAAAAATTGCCGCGCAATATAAAGACCCTAACAGCCGTGTAAACTACAAACACTTTGAAGGCCGGAGCCATTTTATTGCAGGCGAAGCAGGCTGGGAGGAAGTAGCCGCTTATGCGTTGAGCTGGATCAAATCTATATAACAATGCGGACCGGATCTACCTCATTTCACCGGGTAAAAATAATATGTCGCTGCTATATGGCTTAATGTGCACCTAAAACAATTTCCCTATTGATAGGGCACCACTACGCGGCACATAGATCCGGGAAAATCTTCAGCGGCAGATAAGGCGCCGAAATCAGACGTCAAGTAGCCCCATAGCTTTTTTACATTAAAAATGTCGACCCTGCGTACAGGTGCTTTGAGCCGCAGAGCGGTGACATATCAAAATGATCCGCCAGCGTCTGGCGGCATCGCCAGGCTTCCGCAAATCATGAAAGCCCTATCTTTATCAAAAATTCACAATGACATCGGAAGTAATTTATAATGGTGACCTGCGCACCACCTGCACGCACTTGAAGAGCGGTTCCAATTTCGAAACAGACGCACCGGTTGATAATAACGGAAAAGGTGAAAGATTTTCTCCAACCGATTTGATGGCCACCAGCCTGGCCACCTGTATGGTTACGGTAATGGGCATCAAAGCCCGCACCATGAATTTTGATTTGAATGATATAAAGGTAGAAGTGTTGAAAAAGATGGCAGCCGAACCCCGTCGTGTAAGTGGGATTGATCTGAAGTTTCACATTCCGGCAAACCTGGCTGCGATTGACGAAAAAACGATCGCTATTTTAAAAAATACGGGTAACACCTGCCCCGTAGCCAAAAGCATTCATCCGGATATTGAAGTAAATGTAGATTGGGGAGCCTGGTCTTAAAATAAATAAACTACCATACAAAGAGGCATTTCACTAATTGAAATGCCTCTTCCTGTTTTCGTGAAAACATATTTACTAATGATGATTCGCTGTTTCCCTAATAATATATCTCTTTATTGATATCATACTTCATCCCTTCGTAACCCAGAGCCCTCCGCATCAATCCCATCTGTCCTAAAAGATAGCTTTCCCTGTCGAGACACATGCCTATCATATTGAGCTTGTTCTCTTCGAAAAAATCGACGCCCATACCCACATTATAAGGTTGTGCCAGCTCTTCGTCGGTAACGCGATACAGCATATCGTATAGTTGCGACGAAACTTTATGCCACTGGTCTTTCAGGTCACGCAACTCCGGGTAAGTAACGTTGGGATCCAAAGCCCGGGCATCTTTAAATAATGCATCATTAGGATCTTTGTCTTCAACGCCTAAAATATTGGCCAGCCAGTAACGGATGTTGACCATATTCCCGGCCATCCATACAAAATGATTGGTTACATCGTTCACTCTTTTTAAAGCATCGAAGCCCGAAATATTGTCTATTACATTATCAAAGAGCTGGGTATGCATCCGGTATTGAGGTATCACCAGTTGAAGTGTTTTTGCCTCCAGTACCTGCTCTTTTTGTTTTGCATCAAACATAATAAAGGTTTTATAGGTGAGTATTCTGATTATTAACATGGCAACTAAAAACATGCCAGCAAAAAAGCCTGCTACAATTGCTGCAGCAGGCTTCATCGAATAAAACTATTGTAAACTGATAAACAGTATACTTAAAAATCAGGATTATAATTCACCATCCAGCCAATACCAAATTGATCGACCAGCGAGCCAAAATAGTCGCCCCAGAACTGGTCTTCCATAGGCATTTCAACCTGGCCTCCTTCAGCCAGGGCATTAAATAGCCGGTCGGCTTCTTCTTTACTGTCGGGATGAAGCGACAAATATACATTGTTGCCCTGTGTCAGTTTATGTCCCATAGACGGCACAATATCTGAAGCCATCAATGTCTGGTTGTTATCCAGTGGCAGCGACACATGCATCACCCTTTCCTTTTCATCATCAGGCAGGTTTTCTGTACCGGGGGCACTGCCCATTTTCATAATGCCGCCGGCAAACTCGCCACCGAAAACAGACTTGTAAAAACTGAAAGCTGCTTCAGCGTTACCATCAAAATTGAGGTAAGGGTTTAATTTGAATGCCATAAAGTTTTAGTTTTTAAATTAAAAAGTTAGTTATAATCGTGTTTGGTATTAACGGGACTATCGGTTTCTTCAGCTAATTGTTTCAATGCCTGTAAGCTTTTGGTAAAACCATCATTCATCATTTGCTCATACTCGTCAGAAGTTTGTACCCATACCTTTAGCAAAGTACCCTTATCGTCGGGTAATAACTCATAGCGCTCGATAGCGCCCGCATAAGCTTTTACCCGTTCACTGGTAGTATCTTCAACGCCTTTATTCAATTCGCCATAATGAGAAAATTCTACGAGCCGGGGAGATTCCAGTTGCTTTATGGTTGAAAGCATGCCGTTTCTTTCCGCATCTAAAAACAAAGTCTTACCGCCCACCTTCCAGTCGCTTTCCATATAAGAACCGGGATTAAAAGGCGCCGTCCATTGGCGGTAGGTATCATCATTCCAGAGGGTTTCCCATACTTTTTCAACGGGCGCACTGATCACTATAGAAAAATTCAGGTCTTTCATATTTGTATATTTAAAGGTTCTAAAATCGTTGTATCATCCCGCGGAGATGGCGCTTAATTGACCGATGTCTATTTTTTTCATCTGCATTAATGCCTCAGTCACTTTTTTGACCCTGCCCTTATCTTCCTGGTTCATAAGGAGCATTAACTCCCGGGGCACAATCTGCCAGCACACTCCAAACCTATCCTTTAACCAGCCACACATGCTTTCGGCTCCGCCATCCTGCACGAGGTTATTCCAATAATAATCCGTTTCCTGCTGATCGGCAGTGACCACCACGAGAGAGATACCTTCATCAAAATTGAACTGATGCTCTATAGAGCTGTCCATGCAAGCCATGGTAAAATGATCGATATGAAACTGTGCGTGTTGCACATTCCCTTTTTTATCCTCCTTTCCGTCATACTCCATAATACCTGCAGTTTCCGAACCCGGGAATATTTTAGTATATAGTTCCATCGCTTCTTTGGCCCTGCCATTCTGTTGATTTACGTACATCAGTGTAGGAACAAAATACTGATCGGTATTGCCTTTCTCCCCCGTATACAATTGCCAGGTAACACCAAACCTGTCGCGCACCCAACCGTACCTGGTACTAAATGGATAGCTATCTAATGGCATTAAAACGATACCTTCTTCAGATAATTCGTTAAAGAGGCGAATGGTTTCTGCTTCGCTTTCATTAGCAATTAAAAAAGATATCGACGCATTGGGTTTAAACTGCGGACCAGCACTTAGCAACATCAGGCTTTGGCCATTAATGCTGAGCATCTGCACCAGGCCATCATCTTCTGTAATATGGGTGTCGGGAAAAATATTTTTGTAGTACCCGGCAACTTCGCTCCCGTTTTTATCGAGCCAGATACAGGGATATATTTTATTATTCATATAACTACTTTATAGTAAATAATCGCTTTTCAAAATTACTATGCAATACGCTTGCCATCTCTTGTCATTTGACAAGAAACCGAAAGCCTGCAATTATTTAACAACCGCATATTGCAAATAGGCAACGCCACACTTAAACTTTTTGATGCTTTCCAGCTCCAATCCCGACCAGTGTTTATCATCAAAAAATCTTCGTCCCTCACCCTTGATTTGCGGATCTAACAGGATATGGTATTCATCTATCAATCGCAGGTTGTGTAACTGAGCCGACAATTTTCCACTACCTAAAATAACAATATCCTTATCGGCTGATGCCTTAATATTACGCATCACTTCCGGGTTAATGTCATTGTGAAAAATACAGCGATTCCAATCTGACTCATTCATGGTTGTAGAAAATATATGCTTTTGTCTTTCGTTCATAAACTGATGCGCTACTGCAAAGTCATGC
>JBQGCI010000001.1:0-1541 GCA_052038405.1 Acinetobacter pittii | reverse complement strand
ATCCTTAGGGTGATTGAATTTTAAGCGTTTGTGCATCAAGTCATAGAAAGCTTGACCACCTATTTTGTGGGTGTAAAAATTCTGATTCCACAAAAACCAGTCATTAATGGAAGTGAATACGCCACTTCCCCCGTGGTGCGGGGCATTACGATGCATTTGAGCGTAACCATGCCGATTTTCCAGATAATACCCGGCTTGCCGGGTCTGCTCGATCAGTGCTGGTGTGAGTGGCATATAGCCCGTAGCCCGATTAGGCACTATTAAGGTTATATCGTCGTCCACATGAGTACTCTTCATGCCTAGCGGTAGAAATAAGTGCTCTCTGGCGAATTGGCTAAAGCGTTTGCCACTGACTTTCTCGACAATTTTGGTCAGCAGCATATAGTTAACATTACTGTAAGCCCATTGCGTACCAGGAACAAAATCAAGCTTGGGCTGACTTAAAGAAGCTTGAATAGCAGTGTCCACGGTGAAATAATCATAAAGATTCCAGTGCAAGCCATTTTTACGAGGTAAGCGATGATACTCCGCAATACCACTGGTCATGTAAACCAAGTGTTTGATTCGAATCGTATCTGTATATTGACCGACTTGGGGTAGATACTTCGCTACCGGATCTTCCAAAGAAAGTGAGTCCTGCAAGATTAAAAGGGCTACACACGCCGCAGTAAACTGTTTGGAAAGGGAAGCAATGTTGAAAACCGTGGCTGAAGTATTGGGAAGGTTGTAATCCAAATTAGCTAGTCCATATCCTTTGCTGAAAAGAACCTTAGATGGGGTGAAAATGCCTAGAGAAAAGCCGGGTACTTTAGCATAAGGAGCAAACAACGAATCAATCTGCTGGATGGCTTGGGGGGGAAGCTTTGGGCTTTGAGCATAACAGGTTTGGTGCAAAGCAGCGATCAAGTAGACAATTCTGATACATTTCATGCTGGAAAACGCTAATTTGGACAACATAGCTGTGTTGTATAATCAATCCTTATGTTGAACTAAAGGTGAGACAATCAGATAAATTACTATCGCTTCGCTTTAAATCCTATCAGTCATATAAGTTCAAAGGCTTTTCCTTTTGCTAGTAAAAAGCATTCATCAAAGATATATTTCGTAAAAAGTTCACAAAAAGTGAACTTTTTCTTATTTTTGTGTTACCTATGAAAGTACATCTAATCCGAAAGTAAACGATTCAGGCATATACTGTAAAGAACGCCCGAAGCCGTAGCTCATTCAGAATATGGCTCACGGCTATACGTTATGCGGATTGGGAGACGCCTGAAGACATTTCATCCACCTTTGGTGCTGCTGATCTGCTGGGTAATGGGTCTCACCGGGTAGTTTTTGATATTGGCGGCAACAATTATCGGATCATTTGTAAATACGCCTTTGGTGAAAAACAGGTTCATCTTTTTGTGTGCTGGATTGGAACGCATGCGGATTATGATAAACTCCGTAAAAATAATGAACAGTATACTGTCAATCGATACTAACATGGAAACGCTGAAATAAAAAGTAATTAAAACAGAACAGCAGTATCAGGAATATTG